>NZ_JBFWZI010000003.1:0-109954 GCF_050185545.1 Reyranella sp.
TACCCTTCCTCCAGACCACCGGGACCGATTACCTTTAAGCGTGGCCTCGACTACTTCCTCGCAATCGCTACTGGATGGGAACTCAGAGATGTGTCCACTCCGTAGCAGCGAAGCTGGGGAGGAGAAAGAGAATCGAGAGGAAACTGCATGACATCGGGTATCCCCGCGGAAGACTGGATCGCCCATCACGCCCGCTTCGCGCCGTCGTCTGAGGCGGCGCACGATCTCGCTTCCGGCCGGCGCTTCACCTACGCCGAGATGGACCGGCGCGTGAGCTGCGCCGCGCTGTGGCTCAGCGATGCCTTCGCCGTTCAGCCGGGCGATCGCATCGCGGTGCTCAGCATGAACGACACCGATGTGTTCGAGCTGCAGTTCGCCTGCCGGCGGCTCGGCGCCATATTCCTGCCGCTCAACTGGCGGCTCGCAGTCCCTGAGCTCGAGTTCATCTGCAAGGACGCCACGCCCGTCGTGCTGGTTCATGGCGACGAGTTCACCGATGCGGCGCTGCAGGTGGCGAAGCTCGCGTCCGTGCCGCACACGGCGAACCTCGCCAACGGCAAGCCGAGCGCCTACGAGACCGGTCTCGCCAAGGCGAGCGGCACGCTTGCGCCGCCGGCGCTCGATCTCGCCGACACCTGGACGGTGATGTACACGTCCGGAACGACCGGGCGGCCCAAGGGCGCGCGCATCACCTACCAGATGTGCGTGTTCAACAGCGTTCACTGCGCCATGACAGTCGGGCTGACGGCGAGCACCAGGAACCTGGTGTTCCTGCCGACCTTCCACACCGGCGGTCTCAACGTCTACGCCAACCCGACCTTCCATACCGGCGGCTGCAACGTAGTGCTGCGCAGCTTCGATCCCGGCCGCTTCCTCGCCCTGATGACCGACAAGGAGCTCGGCCTCACCGACTTGCTGGGCGTGCCGACCAACTTCCTGATGCTGGCCCAGGAGCCGGGCTTCGCCGCGGCCGATCTCTCGCACATAAGGTCGATGGGCGTGGGCGGCGCCGCCTCGCCACTGTCGCTGCTCGAGACGTTCGGCCGCAAGGGCATCGCTCTGCGCCAGGGCTGGGGCATGACCGAGACCGGGCCGATGGGCCTTTTCCTGTCGGCCGACAAGGCGATGGCGAAGATCGGCTCGTCCGGCCTGCCGCCGATGTACGTGCGGCTGAAGATCTGCGATCCCGACGGCGATCCGGTCAGGCAGGGCGAGACCGGCGAGCTGATGATCAAGGGGCCGAACGTGACGCCGGGCTACTGGAACCGGCCGGAAGCCAACCGCACCTCGTTCACGGCCGACGGCTGGTTCCACACCGGCGACGCCGCGCGCCAGGACGAGGACGGCTATTACTATATCGTCGACCGCTGGAAGGACATGTTCATCTCGGGCGGCGAGAACGTCTACCCGGTCGAGGTCGAGAACGTGATCTACCAGCTCGACGGCGTGCTGGAGAACGCCGTGGTCGGCGTGCCGCACGAGAAGTGGGGCGAGATCGGCCGCGCTTTCGTCGTGTTGAAGCCCGGCGCCAACCTCGACGAGGGCGCCGTGATCGAGCACTGCGGCACCCAGCTCGCCCGCTTCAAGGTCCCGAAGGAAGTCCGCTTCCTCGACGAACTGCCGCACAACGCGACGGGCAAGGTGCTGAAGCACCAGCTGCCCCGGACCTGAGGATCAAGCCTTCAGCTGCCGCGCGATGAACTCCTTGGCCACCTCGCGCGCCTTGTCGGTCTGCGGACCCGGCTCGGCGACCCATTCGTGGACGCTGTTCTCGAACAGGCGATAGTCGCACTCGCCGCCTGCCGCCCGGTAGGTCTCGGCGAAGTGTTCCTGCATCTCCGGCAGCACGTTGTCGTCGAGGGCGCCCTGCATGATGAGGAACGGCGCCAGGGTGACCTTCTCCCTGCGCTCGAGAATCTCCTGCGGGTTGCCTTCGTGGATCGTCTCCCAGGGCGAGAAGAACACCTTGTTGTTCTTCAGCATGCCCTCGTTCTTGCGCCGTTCGGCGTTCTGGTAGCGCGCAAACGTGTTGCTGACCGGCGAGCGCATCACGACGAAGGAAACGGTGGCGTCGACGTCCGGTGCGGTGGCGAAAGGGATCGCGCCGTAGCGCGCATCGTGCGGCCGCATCGCCAGGAGCTGGGCGACATGACCCCCGCTCGACGATGCGTAGACGCCCAGCCTGGAGACATCGCCGTTCCAGGTCGCGGCATTGGCCTTGAGCCAGCGCACGGCGTAGTTGGCGTCCTGTATGCAGGCCGGATAGGGCGCTTCGGGTGCGATCGTCATGTCGACCGCGACGACAAGCAGCCCACTCGCCGCCAGCGCGCGGTCCATCGGCTCCTCGGCGAAGCGGTCCTTCCTGTTCCAGGCACCGCCGTGCAGGTCGAGAATGGTGGGGAAGGGGCCCGTCCCTTTGGGTTGGTAAATCCGCGCCATCAGAATCCGGCCGGCCGCATTTCGCCGCACCTCGACCTCGCTGACCACGAGGTCGAAGCGGGCGTTCGGATCGTAGGCAGGCGGACCGGCCGCCTGGGCTGCGGCAGGCAGGCCCACCGCGCCTGCGGCGGCCATTTGCTTCAGAACGTCGCGTCGAGCTGAAGTTTCTCTGTCCATGCAACGCCTCCTCTCGAGCCGATTGGGTCGAGGCACAATAGCCGATACCAATGGAGGGCACGCGTACGATCGCTCGACCGCACCTCGTTTGAAGCGGATGGCTCGTCCGAAATTGGCAGTGTCGCGGTCCGGATGCCGCCGATGCCGGGTCGTGAGAGCGGACGGACTGGCAAAGTTTGCCAACCGTGATAGGGTGAGGGCCGCCTTGGAGAGTTCAATGCCCACGCGAAACGTCAATCTTACGCCCGAGCAGGACGCATTCGTCGAAAGAATGGTCAAGGCTGGAAAGTATCAGAACGCCAGCGAAGCAATCCGCGATGCGCTGCGCGGTCTGCAGCAGCGGTGGAAGGAGGACGAGATGAAGCTCACCCTCCTGCGCAGACAGATCAAGGCCGGTATCGATGCCCTCGACCAGGGCGCGTTCACGGAGGTCGACGACGCCGACCTCGACTCGACCTTGGATCGGCTGGCCGAATCGCGGTGAACGGTGGCGCGCTATCGGCTGGCTGCGCCCGCGAGAGCCGACACCCAGTCGATCCTGCGCACGAGCGAGTCCCGCCACGGTGCCGAGGCCCGCATCCGGTATCGCAGCCTCCTCACAGCGGCACTGCGCCGGATTTCCCGTGATCCTCTTGGGGCCTCGACGCTGGATTGGAGCGACCTCACGCCCCGGCTTCGCAGCCTGCATGTCCGGCACGCCCGGAGCGAAAGTCGCGAAGCACCGGTCGCCGCACCGGTGCATGTCGTTTTCTATCGCATGGCCGGTCCCGATCTCATCGAGGTGGTACGCGTGCTGCACGAACGAATGGAGCCGAGCCGGCATCTCGGAGGCTTGGACGAGTAAGGGGTACGCCCGCGCGCCCGATCGGCGCTGATCGAGGCGCGCTTCGTCGAGATCAAGCGCGGCTTCAACCGGATCCGTGGCCGCGCACCACGGCGGTAGGAACGCGCCTAGCGCTCGACGTCCTTGTGTCGGCGCATGTCGGACGGTGTCATGAGGTAACGCCGCTTGAAGCGGCGGTTGAAATGCGAGACGTCGCCGAAACCCGCCTCGAGCGCGATCGCGGTGATCGACCAGGCAGCGTAGCGCGGGCTGGTCAGCAAGCGGCGCGCCGCCTCGAGCCGTCGTTCAAGGGCGAAGTTCGAGAAGGTGGTTCCGGCCTCCTCGAACAGAATCTGGACATAGCGCGGTGAGATGCCCTGACGGCGGGCAAGCTGATCGAGCGGGAGCGCGGCGTTGCGGATCAGCTCGGTCTTGATGGCGTCGAGACGTGCGGCACGGACGCCGCGCTGGCTCGCGATCTGCCGCCCGTCCTCCGTCGCCCCGATGGCGAGCGCGATCAGGTCGTAAACGTGGGTGGCGGAAAGCAGATTGAGGCGCGGGTCGGCGATGCGTTCGGGCAAGCTCTCGAGATAAGTCCGCAGCAACGCCAGCGCCTCGGTATCGCCCGGTATGCAGCGTGCGGCGGCCTGCTCGACATTGGCGATCGTCGCCAGCGCGCCAAACGGCACGCGCACGGAATGATAGGTGGTTTCGTGGAACTGCAGGAGGGCCGGCTCGCGGTAGACCAGGAAGACGCCGTCGCCAACTTGCGGAACGCCCTCGTGCCGGCGTTGCGTCAGGGCCATGTGGCCGCCGGTTTTCATCATCAGGCAGACTGTGTCCTCGCCATCGGCCAGCATCTTCGCCGGGCGCGTTACGCGCGCCGTGAGCGGCGACAGCATCTTCGCCCGGCGCAGACCTGGCGCGATATGCATCGTCATCTCGGCCGCTTGGCCGGGCTCGGCCTCCAGCTCGAGCTGGACCGCGCGGTCGAAGAGGTCGCGCAGCGCCGGCAGACGCTTCGCCGCGGGAAGCTGGCGCGTCGAGAAGTGCAGGGAAGCGAAGTCTTGCTTCTCAACTTTCTCCATCATGACTCTCCCCCGAGCCGGCGCGCGATCGTGAGAGCGTAGTTTGCGCGGGAAAGAATTGCCAGTTCGTCCACGGCCTATGGCGGGTTCGCAAGAGTCCAAGACCGGGTAGCGCAGGCGGCAAACAATGCGCACGCGAGGTCGAGGAGAGGATGCATGCTCAAATTCACATCGTCGATGTACGCCGTGCTCGCGGTGCTGGCCTGGACGGGCCCGGTTGCGGCCCAGCAAAGCCCGCCGGCCGTTGCCAGCCAGACGCAGACCATCAAGCGCACGCCCTTGCAGCGTTTCGACGTGCCGGGAACCGCCTATGAAACCGTGATTGGCATTGCCGAGATCGCGCCGGGCGTCTCGATCGGACGCCACACTCATCCGGGTCCCGAGTCGGGCTACGTCATGGAGGGCGGCTTCGAGCTGCTGATCGACGGCGAGCCGCCGCGGCTGCTCAAGGCCGGCGATTCGTACAAGGTGCCCGCCCGCGCCGTTCACAATGCGAAGACCGGCTCGGCCGGTGCGAAGGTGATCGCGACCTATGTCGTCGAAAAGGGCCAGCCGCTCGCATCCGAAGCGAAGTGACCCTGTACAGGCGGTCTGGAAGGCCCTTCTCCATGCCTGCCGCGCGCGTTACCCGCAGGTGCTGAATCAGGACGCCGGCCCTCTGATTCGGACAGCAATGTCTTTGCGTTGCAGGATCGAATCATGGAAGCGGTGCCGGCGCCATTGCGTCCGGCATTGAGCGCGCCGAGATCGAGCGGGCGCAGCGGCCGCCTCCGGCGACCCTCGATGCCTACGATCTGTGCCTTCGCGCTCTGAGTAACTTCCACGCCTTGACCGAAGGAGCGACGCCGCCCGGACATTGCTCGAGCAGGCGGTCGCGCTCGATCCGGACTGCGCGGCGCCTGTGGTGCTGTTGGCCAGCGTGTTGGGTTGGCGGATCTGTGATCGGTACACCGGAACAGACAATCGGCTAACCTCCCGCAACCCAACCAGGCGGAAACCCCCATGACCCAAGACAGCAGCACCTACTGGAAGAAAGCGCGCGTCGAGCTGCGCGCAGCAGGCTTCGAGCCCGACCGCACCGCCGACGCCAGCGCCGTCGTCACCATCGCCGCTGCCTGGACCAATGCCCATCGCTGCAACAACCGCGTGCGCTCGATCGCCGACCTGCTGGCCGAGATCCTGGCCGAGCGCGGCGGGCAGGGGCTGATCGTCGGCGCTCCCGCCGTCTCCGACGCGCTGACGCAAGGGACTCCCACCGCCGGCTACAGCCTGGTCTCGCGCGACGTCGTCGCCGACTGCTTCGAGATCGGCCACTACGCCCATCACGGCGACGCCATGATCGTCATCTCGGGCTGCGACAAGACGGGTGCAGCCGCGCTGATGCCGCTTGCCCGCACCAACGCCTTCGGCCTGGTGCTCTACCCTGGCACCAGCTCGCCTGGCCGCGTCGATTTCGGTCCGTGGGCGGCCAAGGGAACCAACCTCACGATCATGGACTATGCCGAGGGTCGCGCCGCGCACGAGGCCGGCCGCATCTCGGCCGACGAGCTCGGCGCGCTCGAGCGCAACGTCATGCCGGGCAGCGGCACCTGCGGCGCCATGTTCACCGCCAACACCATGAGCACCATCGCCGAGTCGATCGGCATGATGCTGCCGCGCGGCGCCTCGCATCCCGCCGACTACGATGCCGGGAGCGACATCCACGCCGACGTCCGCGCCCAGGCGCGCGCCAGCGTCGACGCGCTCTATCGCCTGATGGCGGCAGGCACCCGCCCGCGCGACATCATGACGATGCAGGCCTTCGAGAACGCCATCACCACCGTCTACGCCATGGGTGGCTCGACCAACATGTACCTGCACCTGCTCGCCATTGCCCGCCAGGCCGAGGTGCCGCTCACCATCGAGCGCATCCAGGCGATCGGCGAGCGCGTCCCGCTGCTCGGCAACCTGCAGCCGCACGGCCCCTATGCGATGACCAGCCTGCATGGCATCGGCGGCGTGCCGATCGTCATGAAGGAGCTCTTGCGCCACGGTTTCCTGCACGGCGATGCGCCCACCGTCACCGGCAAGACGGTGGCCGAGAACCTCGAGGCGGTGCCGACCCTCGAGCAGCTCGGCAGGCAGGACATCGTGCGCCCGGTGAGCAGCCCGATCGCGCCGCCCAACAATCACATCAGCGTGCTCAGGGGCAACCTGGCGCCGGAGAGCTGCGTGCTGAAGCTCTCCGGCAAGACCCTGGAGAAGGGCGAGTTCCGCGGCACCGCGCGCGTCTTCGATTCGGAGGCCGACACCATGACGGCGATCCGTGCCGGCGAGATCAAGCCCGGCACCGTGATCGTGGTGCGCAATGTCGGCCCGGTCGGCGGCCCCGGCATGCCCGAGATGGTGATGCTTACCATCCAGCTTCAGGGCCGCGGGCTGGCCGAGGACGTCGCCCTGATCACCGACGGCCGCTTCTCCGGCGTGAGCCACGGCATCCTGATCGGCCACATCTCCCCCGAGGCCGCCCGCGGCGGCCCTATCGCCGCTGTGCGCGACGGCGATACGATCGTCATCGATCCCGGCAAGCGGACGCTGAACCTGGAAGTGCCGGACGATGAGATCGCGCGGCGCATGGCGGCGTGGAAGGCACCCGAAGCGGCGGGCCGGACGCGACCGGGTTCGGTTCACGACAAGTACATCCGGCTGGTGTCGTCGGCACACTTCGGGTGCGTGGTGTGACGCCGGGCGCAGATCTTCCTCACCGCGTGCAGGTCCATACCCACGCCCAATGCCTCGACCAGCGCCGCCGCGAGACCCGGCCGATTGCCGGCGATCGACGGCGGGTCCGCCTCGACCAGTCCCGGCGTCAGCAGGCCCGGCGGTCGCTTCATGCCTGTCTCTCTGAAAGCAGATTCCTCACGATCGCAGCGCAACGGGCAGGGTGTCGAGTCCGCGCAGGGTGAAGGTCGGCAATCGCGTCGGCAGGCCGGCGAGCTCGATCCCGGAGAAGCGTTGCAGCAGCGTGTTGAGGGCGACCTCGCCTTCCATGCGGGCGAGCGTCGCGCCGAGGCAATGGTGGATGCCGCTGCCGAAGGCGACATGGCGGCGGGCGTCGCGCGTCACGTCGAGGCGGTGGAGATCGGCGAAGACGGCGGCGTCATGGTTGGCGGCCGCCAGGATCAGCATGATCTCGTCTCCCGCCTTCACCGGCACACCTACCAGCTCGGTGTCCTCGCTGACGATCCTGAGCGTGACCTGGGCGGGAGAATCGAAGCGCAGGAATTCGTCGACTGCGGCGCCGGTGAGCTCGGGCGACTGACGCAGAAGCGCCAGCTGATCGGGTGCGCCCAAGAGGGCCAGCACGGCGTTGCCGATCAGGTTCACCGTCGTCTCGTGGCCGGCGAACAGCAGGAGCTGGGCCAGCGCCACGATCTCGCGCGCCGTGATGCTGTCGCCGTCAACATCGACCGCCGCCAGCGCCGACAGCAGGTCGTCGCCCGGCGCGCGGCGGCGTTCGGCCAGCCGGTCGGCGATATAGGCGGCCAGCCCATGCTGGGCCGCCTTGATGGTCGTCTCGATCTCCGGTGTCCGCAGCACGACGGGATCGACCGAACGGGCCATGCCACGCGACCATTCGGTGAAGAGCGGCTCGTCGGCTGGCGGCACGCCCAGCAGGGCGCAGATCACGCGGACAGGCAGCGGATAGGCGAAGGCTTCGATCAGGTCGACCGTCTTGCCGCGCCCGGCCATGCCGTCCAGCAACTCATCGGCGATGGCCTGCGTGACGCCGCGCAGGTCCTCGAGCCGCCGCGGCGTGAAGGCGCGCGCGACCAGGCCGCGCAGGCGTGTGTGTTCGGGCGGGTCCATGCCCATGAGGCTGAGCGCACGCTCTGCGTTGCGTGCGGCGCGCGTTTCGTCCGCCGACAGCCCGGGATGGCGCAGCAACGTCGTCACGCCGGCGTGGCCCAGGGAGAACCAGACGGTCTCGGCGGCGCGCAGCAGCGGTCAGGACCGCGGAAGCGTTCGTAATAGGGATATGGATCGCTGCGAATCTCAGGCGACATCGCGTCGACGAAGAACCGGTCGGCCAGGCTCTGGGTCATGGAGCCGGCACGCGCCGAGCGACGCGCGATTGCGCCACCAGGTTGGCCAGGTGCAGCAGGATCTCGGCCGAGGTGAGCGCTGTGATCTGCGCCGGGCCGTCGAGCGGCGGGCAATAGCAGACGACGTCGCCGCCGCAGATGTCTAGGCCTCTGAACCGATCGAGCAGGCCGAAGAACTCGCGCGAGGTCATGCCGTTGACCTCGGGGTCGGCGACCGCGGGCGCGTAGGCGAGGTCGAGGACATCGAGGTCGACGCTGATGTAAGTCGGGCCATCACCGACGATGCGCCGCACCTCGTCGCCCACGAAGGCGATTCCCTTGTCGACCACCTCGTCGAGCATGAACACGCGGAAATGCTCGAGCGAGAAGTCGTCCTGGTTGGGATCGCCCAGCGCGCCGTGCAGGTCGATCTGCACCGTACGTTTGGGATCTATCAGTCCTTCCAGGACGCCGATGCGGAAGGCGGCGCCGGCATGATGGGCCGTGCCGTTCACCGCCGGCCAGGAATCGGCATGGGCATCGAAATGAATCATGCCGATCGGCCCCTTGTGCCGCGACTTGGCGCCGGCGATGGCGCGCAGGATCGGCGTCGTGACGGAATGATCGCCGCCCACCGTGATCGGGTCGATGCCGTGGGCATGGAGCTCGCCATAGAACGCCTCGGCCTCCGCCGCCGCCAGATCAGGGTTGAGAATGTCGACGACCGGCACGTCGCCGAGATCGTTGATGCGGCAGGCCTTGAACGGATCGAAGCGCGTGTTGCGCAGCATGCGGTGGTAGGAGTGCGAGCGGTTGCGCACGGCGCGCGGCGCCAGGTACTGCATGCGCTCGATAGCGTTGCCGCCCGAATAGGGAAAGCCGACCAGGCCGATGTCGGTCTCGTCGAAGTCCTGGCGATGCGGGCAGCCCAGCAGCGTTGCGACGCCCGTCCAATGCCAGTAGCGCCGGGATGATTCGGCCAGTTCGCGAGGTGTCATTTCCTTGACCATGTCCCAGGCTCTTTCGTTCTTGCAGTAGAACTTCCTCCCCGGTTTTCGCTGGGAAGAATACATTGTGGGGCACAGCTGCGTCCGAGAACAAGCCAAGGAACCCGCACGCGTGTCCGACAATGCTCCCCTCGCAGCAATGCCAAGCGCCGACGTCTGCTGCGCCCAGCGTTTCGCAGCGACAGTGCCGACTGTTTCAGCGGGAAGGTCGGCGGCGCGATGCGCGGCGATGTGTTGAATCTCGCCTTCCAGTCGAGGGCGCCCCGTGCCTGTCACTACAGCTTCGAGCTGACGCGCGTGCACCGAAATGGACAGGCTTGCTCGGGAGGTTGGACCTCTCAATCCCGCGAATGGACCACGCGAAGCTGCGTGGTCCGGCCTTGCCGGTCCCCCGGCGTGTCGCGCCCGGGCAGCCCCGCCTCCTTGCCGAGATGCTCCAGCAGGCCGGCGCAGCCGCGCTCGATCAGGTCGAGCGCCCGCTCGTAGTCCCGTGTGGTGCCGCCGAAGGGGTCGCGGATCTCGCGGAGGCCCGGCACCGGAACGTACCTGAGCAGCATCTGCGGCCGCTCGGTGTGCGGCCCCGGCGCAATCAGCCGCATCGACGCGAGCTGCATGCGGTCCATCGCCAGCGCGTGGTCGAAGCGGGCGAGATCGGCGGGTTCCAGGCGGCGGGCTCTCAGGTCGCGAATCGGATAGCCGCGGCGGGCTGCCACCTCCTGGGCGAGCAGGCTCGGCGGCTGCCCGCTTGCGCCTTCGTAGGTGCCGGCCGAATCGATCTCGAAGGCGCCTGCGTGCCGGGCGCGCTGCACCAGAACGCGCAGGCAGCCGACCGCCATCGGCGCGCGGCAGACGTCGCCGGTCGAAACGAACAGGATACGGACGGTCATGGCGAGCGAGGCCCCTGGAGTGCAAGGAGATCGGGCGAGGTCGTCCGAAGCGACATGATAACGGCTTTGCGCACGTCGACCTACAGCGCCGCCATGGTGGGCGGGGGTGGCGCATCCGGCGTCCTGTCGGCCCCGAGCTTGTCGGCGTCGGCGGTTTGCACTGCCGCCGGCAGGTCGATCCTGAACACCGCGCCCTGAAGCTCGCCGGGCTCGGGCTCGGCCAGAGCGAGCGTGCCGCCGGCGTCGCGAACAAGGCCGTAGGAGGTGGCGAGGCCGAGGCCACTTCTGTCGCCCACCGGCTTTGTGGTGAAGAAGGGCTCGAAGATGCGGTCGCGGATCGCCGTCGGCACGCCCGGGCCATTGTCGGCGATGCGCACGATGACGCGGCCATCCGCCGACCGCAAGGCGCGAATGGCGATCGCCTTGCCGGCGCTCGGGCTGTCGCGCAACGCATCGCGCGCGTTGGCGAGCAGGCTCACGATCACCTGCTGCATCACGACCATGTTGCCGACGACCAGGACCGGCGCTTCGTCGAGCTGCAGGTGTACGGCAATGCCGTCACGGCGGAGCTGCGCCGTCATCAGGGCGAGTGCGCCGTGGCAGGCCTCCCGCATGTCGACCGGCTGCGGACCTTCGCGCGAGGTTCGGCTGAAGATGCGCATGCGGTTGATGATGGCGGCGGCGCGGTCGACCTGCGCGATGACGCGGTGGAGCTTGCCGGCGAGGAAGGCCTTGAATTCCGGTTCGATGGGCGGCGGGCAGGCTGCGCCGTCTGCCGATGCGTCCTCGCCCGGCGTGTCGTCCTCGTCCTCGGGTTCGGGCTCGAGCTCGGCCAGCGCGTTCTGCGCGGCCATGCGGATCACGTTCAGCGGCTGGCTGAGCTCGTGAGCGATGCCGGTGGTTACCTCGCCCAGGGTCGCGAGCTTGGCGGTCTGGGCGATCGCACGCTGCGCCTGATGGCGCAGCGTCACGTCCTGACCGACCAGGATGATGCACTCGCCGGTCTCCGAATGCGTCTGGCGAGCCAACGCAAAATGCAGCCGGCAGGTTGGCTGGCCCCGGCGCACCACCTCGAGGTCGATCTCGGCCTGGCGCTTGTTTCCGGCGACGAAGTCACGGAGCTGCCCCAATCCCTGAACCTCGCTAAATCCGTCGTCCGCATCGCCGGAGCGGTAGAGGTCGAAGCGCTCCCCGAACAGCTCGTTGAAGCGGGTATTGGCGCGCATGACGCGCCCGGCGCGGTCGAGCACCGCGGTCAAGGCCGAAGGCGTGTCGACGATGGCGGCAAGCAGCGCCTGCTCGGAGGCGGCGCGGCGCGCGGCGTCTGAAAGGCGCATCAACCGCAGCACCCGCAGGAGAACAAGCAGAGTCGCCAGGCTGAGCAGCGTGGCGGCAAGCACGAACTCGGCGCTGGTCTCGCGCCACGGCTTCAGAAAGACGCTCGGCCCGATCGAGAGTGTGACGATCGCCGGAAAGCCTTCGATGCGGCGGGGCGCCATGATCCGCGGCAGGTGAAGCGACGGGTCGCGCGCGAGGGGCGCATCGGTGAACACGGCCGGCGCCGGGCCGATCTCGCGAAGCAGCCGCAGCGAGAGGGAGTCGGGAAAGCGTCGCCCGAGCAGCGAGTCGTCGCGCATGCTCGACGCCAGCAGCGTGCCGTCGTCGCGCATGATCGAGATCGTGCTGTCGGCGCTGACCGCGATCTGGCGGAAGAAATCTCCCAGGTAGCGGGCATCGAGACCGATCGCCAGGACACCCAGAACGTCACCGCCGGGGCCGACCACGGGACGCAGCAGAAAGAAGGTCGGGCGGCCGATGACCCGGCCTGGTATCGTGGTGGTCAGAATCACCTCGGGCGGGTTCGGCGAGATCGCGGCGACGAAGCCCTCGCGGCCGGCCATGGAGGCCTGGGGTGGCGGAAAGCTGGAGGTGGCGTTCAGGATCACGCCGTCGCGGCCGACGACTCCGGCCATTCCGATCTGCCGCAGGCCGGCGATCCGCTCGCGCATTTCGTTGTAGAAGCGACGGCCGCTCACCGCCGCCTGGAATTCCGCCTCGTTGCCGATCTGCTCGTCGCGCAGCCAGTCGAGCATGCTCTTCAGCACCAGGTCGGCGGCGCCAAGGGCCTGGCCGACATAGGCCGATGCGATGAGACTGGTCCGGGCGGCCGCGCGCTTCCATTCGTCGATCGATGCCTGCCGGCTTTGCCAGATCAGCAGGCCGGCGGCCGACCAGACGACCAGGAGAACGAAACCGGCGAGCAGCAGGGAGCGCCGGCGGTCGGCCCGTAGCGGGCCGATGGCCGGGGCGGCTGGCGCCGTCGGGCTCGCGCTTGCGGGCATCTTCCTGGTCCACTTCCCGTCCCAACGCGACCGGTTTCGCCGGTCGCGCTTGCGAATTGTACCGCATTGCAGGCACCTTTCCTTCCAGAGCGGCCGACAAACGCCTCCATTCCGGAGGTGTCCGTCGGCCTGGCATGAAGGAAGCCATGACTGCGCCGGGCGTCACTGATCGTACTGCCGCCAGCGTCGACGTTCTCGTGGTCGACGACGACCTCGAATCGATCGAGGAACTGGTCGAGTATCTGGCCAAGGCTGGCCTCACCTGCCGTGCGGCCAGTGACGGCTGGAGCGCGCTCAAGTTGATGGCGGAGGGACTCCACGCCGGCATCGTAGTGAGCGATCTGCGGATGCCAGAGCTCGACGGCGTGCAGTTCGCAGAGCGGCTGAGCCGTTTCGCCGACGGGGCGCGGCCGGAAATCATTTTCGTCAGCGGCAATGCCGGATTCGACGACGCCGTGGCGGCGCTGCGTCTGGGCGCGCGCGACATGCTGACCAAGCCGGTGGACGGGCCGCGCCTGGTGCGCGCTGTCAAGTCGGCCCAGTTGGCCCGCCAGATGCGCCAGCGCCAGGAGGCGGCGCCGACGGCCGGCGAGGAGCTTCTTTCCCCCACCGAGCGCCGGCAGGCGGTGCTGCGCGACCTCAAGGCGATGCGTCGCACCCGCAGCAGCCTGTTCCCGACGGAGCTGTTCTCCGACCCCTGCTGGGAGATGCTGCTCGACCTCTATGACGCCCAGCTCGCCGGTGCGGAGGTCACGGTGACCAGCCTCGGCGCCGCTTCTGGCGTGCCGCTGACCACCGCGCTCCGCCGCATGGACGAGCTGCAGCGCCACAATCTCATCGTGCGCAGCGACGATTCCGGCGACAAGCGTCGCACCCTCATCCGGCTGAGCGAGCCCGGTCTGCGCGCCGTCGAGACATTCTTCGACAGCGTGCAGTCGCGCCCCCGACGGTAGTTTCGTCCAATTCGGAGCCTTCCGCCGGGCAAGTCATGTATTGCCCCGTGACGACGCCGGGCAAGAGTTGCAAGATGACGGACGCGATGACCCGGCCGACTTCCGACTCCGTCGAACCTGCCTGCGACGTGCTGATTGTCGAGGACGACCCTTTGCAGGCAGAGGAGCTCGCCTGCATCCTCGAGCGGCGCGGTCTCGTGGTCCGGACCATCCATGCCGGCTCTCCCGCCCTTCATCGCATCGCCGATCTGCGGCCGCGCGTTGCCCTGGTCGATTTCGATCTGCCCGATTTTGATGGCGTCACCCTGAGCGAGCGCATTCGCCGCCTGTCGCCCGAGACAGCCCTGCTGGTGATGTCGGGTCGCATCGACCACCTGTCGGAGCCCATCCTGGAGCGGGTCGGCATCTACAGATTCTTCCCGAAGCCGGTCGAGACCCGGACGCTGGGCCGCGCGATCCGCGCCATGCTGAAGAGTGCGGCGCGCACCGGGGTGCCGGCAACCAGACCGGAAAAGTGGTTCGGCTTGCGATTCGGGTGATGTAACTCAAGGCCGGGTGGGGCATTAATACGGCGCGTGCCGAGGGGCGGGGGGCGTAGAGTTACCGTCGTGCAATTTCTACTGGTGGAGGACGATGCCGACCTGCGTCGCGAGGTCGGGGAATACCTCCTGCGTCGTCATCACGGCGTTATCGCGCTGGCCTCGGCAGAGGAAGCCCGGGCGTTTTTGGAGCGCCAGCCGGCGCCGGCGCTCGACGCCGTGCTGTGTGACGTGAATCTGCCCGACGGCGACGGGTTTGGGCTGTACGTCCGGCTCGCCGCGAAATCGACTGCCGTGCGCTGGATACTGCTGACCGGGGATGCCGACCACCAGCAGCTCGACGAGATCCGGCGCGCCAACCCGGACCTTCCGACGGCCATGCTGGTCGAGAAGCCGGTGTCCTTGCGACGGGTGGCAGCCCTGCTGGAGCGGGGCTCCTGACGCGCCTGACAACTTGATCGGAAAAGTTGTACTTCCATCTTGACGCAAGCGTTATGCGGTGGGACGGTTGTGCGCGCGCGGGCCAGGGGCCACGACAAGAAGCCCCGGCAGGCGGGTAATTGGTTGCAGACGGTCAGGGAGCGTCGTCGGGTGACCGTTCACACGGGGTCTTCGTCCGCATCCCAGGACGTGGCGGGCATTCTGCGCCTTTTTTTCGAGCGTGTTGACGACTTCGCCATAACCACGCTCGATCCGGACGGCATCATTACATCGTGGAACGCCGGGGCCGAGGCGATCACCGGCTACAAGGCGCACGAGGTCGTCGGCAAAAATTTCGCGCTGTTCTACCCAGCCGAGGATTGTGCCGAGGGCAAGCCGCAACGCGTGCTGCAACAGGCGGCAACCCTCGGTCGTTTCGAGGAAACCGGCCGACGCGTTGACCACAACGGCGGCATCTTCTTCGTCAACGTGATCATTTCCGCGGTCCGCGACGGTGAGGGAAGGCTGCTGGGCTTCGGCTCGATCTCGCGCGATGTCACCGACCGGCTCGAGGCGACGAGCCGGCTGCGCGACAACGAGGCCCGCCTGCAAACCCTGGTCGACACTGTTCTCGAGACGCTGATCGACGGGCTGATCGTCATCAATCGGCGCGGCACCGTGCAGCTCTACAACCGCGCTGCCGAGCAGCTGTTCGGCTTCCCCGCCGACGAGGTGGTGGGTCGAAACGTCAAGATGCTGATGCCGGACGACGTCGCCCGCGAGCACGACGAGCACTTGCTGACCTACCAGCGCACCGGGGTCCGCAGGATCATCGGCGTCCCGCGGAACGTCTACGGCAGGCGGCGCGACGGCTCGACCATCGCCATCCAGATCGCCGTCGGCGAGGCGACGCATCGCGGCGAGCCGATCTATGTCGGCATCATTCGTGACCTGACGCAGCATAACCGTACCGAGGCGCAGTTGCGCCAGGCGCAGAAAATGGAGGCAGTGGGTCAGTTGACCGGCGGCCTGGCGCACGACTTCAACAACCTCCTGATGGTGATCCTGGCCAACATCGATGGCCTGCTCGAGGAGCAGTTGCCGGCATCGGCGATGAGCAAGGTCAAGCAGATCGAGCGCTCGACGACGCGTGGCGCCGAGTTGACGCGCCAGTTGCTGGCCTTCTCGCGCCGCCAGCCGTTGCAGCCCCATCCGACCGACCTCAATGAGCTGGTTTCCTCGCTTGGCCGCCTGTTGCGGCGAACCCTGGGGGCCGACATCGCCATCAAGTACCGCCTGGCGCCGGTCCTCGAGCGAGCCAACGTCGATCGCGCGCAGCTCGAGGCGGCGTTGATGAATCTCTGCCTCAACGCGCGCGATGCCATGCCGGCGGGTGGCCAGCTGGTGATCGAGACCGAGGCGGTCGACATCGACGAGGCCTATGTCAGGGTGACACCCGAGGCGCGGGTTGGCCCGCACATCATGGTGGCGGTGACCGACACCGGCACGGGCATCCCGCCCGAGCTGCTCGACAGGATCTTCGAGCCCTTCTTCACGACCAAGGACGCCAGCCGCGGCACCGGGCTCGGGCTCAGCATGGTGTACGGATTCATCAAGCAGTCGAACGGCCATGTCCGCGTGGCGAGCGAGCTTGGGCACGGCACCACATTCCGGCTCTACCTGCCGCAGACTGTCGCCGTCGAGCCGGCACCCGAGACGCGCTCGGCGCCGGTCGGAGGCAGGGAGCGGATCCTGCTCGTCGAGGACGAGCAGCAGGTGCGCGCGCGTCTCGTCGAGCAGCTCGTCGGTCTTGGCTATGAGGTCGACGAAAGGCCGGACGGCGAGGCCGGGCTCGCCGCCTTCGCGGCTGCCGATCCGCCCTACGACCTGGTGCTGACCGACATCGTGATGCCGGGATCGGTGAGCGGCAGGGCGCTGGCCGACGAGGCCGTGCGCCTGCGGCCCGGCATATCGGTGGTGCTCATGTCGGGGTATACCGAGGAAGTCGCGCGGCACGGGCTGACGCATCCCCGCATGCACCTGCTGGCCAAGCCGTTTCGCAAGCGCGATCTGGCGCGGATCGTTCGCCAGGCGCTCGACGAGCGGAAATCATAACATCCAAATCCATTTCAATCTGGAAGGGGCCGGGCAGCGCCGTTTTGCCATGGCCGCGCGCTCACTCGACGCGGCGGGCCGCGATCAGGTCCGGCAATGGAGTGAATTGGCCCAGCGCTGCCGACCGTGAGTCCAGTCTGGAACCATCAGGTCGCGCCTGGCACGCCGGAACCGGCCAATCTCCCGCCTGTGGGGGGGCCGCCCGGGAGGGACGATGCATCGCGCGGGGTGTGGCCGGCTGTTGGCGCTGTTGGGAGGGCTGCTGGCCCTGACAGTGGCGGCGAGCGGGTCTGCCATGGCGATGGAGTTCGTCATCCGGATGGCCGACGACGGTGTGCCGATGCTGATCGCACGCGGCCCGATCACCAGCGGCGATTCGCTGCGCTTGCAGTTCGCCTTGCGCGAGGTCGGGCGCGACCGCCTCGGTGACAAGCGGGTGGCGCTGGCAAGCGACGGCGGGGCGGTCGGCGAGGCCTTCGCCATGGCCGACCACATGGAAGCGGAGAAGGTATCGACCTTCGTGCTGCCCGGTACGACGTGTGCGTCGGCTTGCGCCTCCATCCTGTTCGTCGCCGGCCGCCATCGGTCGGTGCTCGATCGCGGCCGCCTCGGCCTGCATTCCTGTGCCGTACAGGCGGGGCGCGAGCGCTCGCCGCTCTGCAACGAGCTTATCGCCCGTCGCGCCGAACGCCGCGGCGTGCCCTACGTGCCGATGCTCGCCCTGCTGCAGAGCTCCGACCCGCGCTCGATGAAGTGGCTCCGCCCGGAGGAAGCCGACTGCTGGGGCCTCACCCGCTGGCCCCCCAATGCGACGCGCACCCCGGCCACCACGAAGGACCCGTCCTGTCCGGCCAAGGGCCTGCAGACCATCGGCTTCTCGCAGTAGAGCCCCTATTCCAGCTGCAGCCCACTGTCGGCGATGACCTTCTTCCAGACGGCGCGCCCGCGCTCGATGTGAGCCGCCGCCTGCTGCGGCGTGCCGGGCAGGGTCTCCATGCCTTGCTTGGCGAAGGTGCCACGCACCTCTCGGGCAGAGCGAGCGCCCGGGTGAGGAGCGTGTTGAGCGCTGCCACGTATTCGGGCGGCCTCCTTGATGCCACGATCAAGGCATACCAGTTAGTTGCGGCGTAGCCCGGAAATCCAAGCTCGGCGACGGTCGGTACGTCGAGATCGAACGGCGAGCGACGCGGACCGAACATGGCCAGCGCCCGGATCCGGCCGTCGCGCACGAACCTGGTGGCGGTGGGCGCGCTGGCGATCACCGAGGGGACGTGCCCGGCAACGAGGTCGTTCATCGCCGGCCCGCCACCGCGATAGGGCGCGCGGGCAAGGCGCGCGCCACTCATCGACTTCAACAGCTCGCCGGCAAGATGGCCGGCGCTGCCGACGCCCGACGTGCCGTAGGTCATGCCGTCCGGCCCCTTGGCCAGGGCGAGGTATTCGGCAAGCGAGCGTGCCGGAACGCTCGGGTGGACGACGATCACGTTGGAGAAGTCGACGGCGAGCGTGATCGGCGCGAAGTCCTGCGTCGAGTAGCCGACATCCTTCATGGCGAAGGGATTGATCGCCAGGACGCCGATATTGGCCAGCAAGATGGTGTGGCCGTCGGCCAGCGCTCGCAGCAACTCGCGCGTTGCAATGTTGCCACCGCCGCCGGACTTGTTGTCGACGAGGACCGAGATGCCGTCGCGCCGGGTGTGCTCCTGGCCGACGACGCGGGCGGCCGTGTCGACGCCACCGCTGGGTGCCGCTCCGACCGGGAAGCGCAACTGCTTCGAGGGGAAGGCCTGGGACCGCGCCGTGCGCGCCAGCAGGCCGGCCGCCGTCGCCGTTGCCAGCATGCCTCGGCGTCGCACCATCGTTTCCTCCCGGCTGCGCCCGTTCGTGCCAAGATGGTTCGCACGATCACACTTCCATGTCTCGACAGCCCGACCGGAGACGACCATGGCCCTATCGCATTCGGCGGTGCTGCGCCGGCTCTACTGGCGATCCTTTCTCGCCGGCGTGGTGATCGTCTGGCCGGTTCTGTCGGTGCTGCTCGCCGCCAAGGCGGTGCTGGGCGTGATCATTGCCGCCATCGAGGGCTGGAGCCTGGGGCAGGGCGTCTATTTCGCCTTCGTCACCGGACTCACCATCGGCTATGGCGATTTCGTGCCCCGGCAGCCGTTGACCCAGGCCATGGCAGTGGGGATCGGCTTCCTCGGGATAATCCTGATAGGATTGGTGTCGGCCCTGGGGGTGAAGGCGTTTCAGCTCGGCAGCGAGGCGCAATCGCCCCAGGTTCATTGAGGGACAGCCATGCATCGCATTGCCAACCATCCGACTTGCCTTCTGCTGATTTTGTCGGCCGGCCTGGCGTCGTGCGCCACACCGGCGCCGCCGTCGTGGCAGAAGCCGGGCGCCAGCGAGAGCGCGGTCGCCAGGGACACCGCCGAGTGCCACGCCACAGCCGAGCAGGAAGCCGAGCTGCGTTATCCGCGCGGCTTCACGACGCCGACGTTGAGTGCTCCCGGGCTGGCGATGTCCCAGCAGCGCGACAACACCGACCGCGCCAACGCCGCGACCGCCACATTCAACACCTGCATGCGCGAGCGCGGTTACGTGCGCGAGGCGAAGTGAGCCGCGTGTCTCGCCGGAGGCGCGGCACCGTATCGGTGCGGCTTCCAGCCGAATTGACGCGATTGTCGGGCGCTTTCGCTGAACCTGGACCCAGTTAGTCGCCCCAGGGATTGACGATTTGTTCGACGGTCGGCTTGAAATCTGCGGTATTGCGGGTCACCAGGGCGAGTTCGTGGACGATGGCAGTAGCGGCAATGAACGCATCCATGATGTCGATCGGTCGGCCCACCGCCTTACGGCGTGCGACCACCTCACCCCAGCGATCGGCAATCCGCGGATCAACCGAAAGTAGGCGACCTTCAAAGCGCTGGGGCAGATCGTGGCGCAGCCATGCGTCGAGGCCACGGCGTCTCGCGCCGTCGGGCAGCCTACCGATACCGTGCCGCAACTCGGCCAGCGTAACCACGCTCAGGAACACCCGGTCTTCGTCTATTTCGGCGAGCCATCGGACAACGCCGGAATTGGGCCGTTGCTTCACCCATTCCGAGACGACATTGGTGTCGAGCAGGAAGGTCACAGGTCGATCTTGCGCGCGCGATCTCTGCGCCGCTTGACGGCGATGCCCGAGCCGGAAAGTGGCGAAGCCGCGAAGAATTCAGCAAGGTTGCCAGATCGCCTCGTCTTCCTCTCCCATTCGTCGGCGGACACGACGACTGCCGCCGTCCGGCCATGCCGCGTGATGACCTGCGGCCCCTTTGACTGTGCCCGCTCGACAATTTCGCTGAACCGGGCCTTGGCCTCCGCAACTGTCCAATTGTCAGTGCTCATGTGCTGCCTTTTCGACCAGATTGAGCAATATGGTCATTATAGTCATTTTCGCCTGATGACGCCAAGATCCCTGACAGCCCTGCGCCCGCTGTTGAGACCCCGATAGCCGCATGACACGATCCAATGCAACTCGAGCGAATTGGAGACAAGACAATGGCTGGAATTCTCGACGGCAAGAGCGCCCTGGTGACCGGCGGCGCGTCGGGCATCGGCCGCGCCACGGCGCTCGCCATGGCGCGCGAGGGTGCGCGAGTCGCCGTCGCCGACCAGAGCGAGGGGGGTGCGGCCGAGACCGTGGCGATGATCAACGCGGCGGGCGGGCAGTCGATCGCAATCGGCGCCGACGTCTCGGACGAGGCGCAGATCGAGGCCATGGTGGCGCGCAGCGTCGCCGCGTTCGGCCGTCTCGACTGCGCCTTCAACAATGCCGGCATCGCGCCGCGCCACGTCGGTCCGGCCGGCCAGCGCACGCACGAGATGAGCCGCCAGTCGTTCGATCGCATGATGGCGATCAACCTCACCGGAGTATTCCTGTGCATGAAGCACGAGATCGTGCAGATGCTGAAGCAGGGTGGCGGGGCGATCGTCAACACCGCGTCGGTGGCGGGACTGGTCGGCCTGCCGACGGCGGCGAGCTACGTCGCCGCCAAGCACGGCGTGGTCGGGCTCACCAAGACGGCGGCGATGGAGTATGCCCAGGAGGGCATCCGTGTGAACTGCGTCAACCCGGGCTACATCAAGACGCCGATGACCGAGCCCGGCATGGCCGAGCGCTACGAGCGGCTGATGACCAAGGTGCCGATGAACCGGCTCGGCGTACCCGAGGAGATAGCCGAGGCGGTGGTGTGGATGTGCTCGGAGCGCGCCTCGTTCATGACCGGCGCCTCGCACGTGGTCGACGGCGGCTACTACGCGGCGTGAGGCGAGCCAGACGAATGGTCGCTCCCTCATCCCCCGGCTTCGCTGTTGCGGCACAGATTCCATGCCTCCCCCGTCATCGCCCCCGTCATCGGGGGAGGTGGCCCGATTAGGCGCTGTTTACAGCGCCATTGGCCGGAGGGGAGAGCATCACGCGAGGTCCATGAAGTTCCGACGTGGGAATCATAAACACCTCGAGTGTGGCCTTCCCCCTCCGCCCCGTACGACAGGGCACCCCCCGTAAGACGACCGTAAGACGGGGGAGGGATTGATTCCCCAGCCTCGCTGCGAAGAGAACGAGGGCATCATCGCCGCCGGCCGAATCCCTCTCCCGTATGCGCACCGAGTGCCGGCGAATCGCCTTGCGGCTGCGGGCGCCGGCGGTCGAACGAGATCGGCAGGCCGACCACCTGCATGTCGCTGCCGGGCAGAGTGCGCTGCAGGTCCATCGCCGCGAGCTGCTCCGATTGCGCGAGCTCGGCGATGTCGTTGATCGGCGAGCAGGGCACGCCGACGTCGCCGAACACCTTCAGCCAGTGTTCGCGCGGTCGGACGCGCAGCAGTGGCTCGATCAGGGCGACCAGCGCCGGCCGGTTGGCGGCGCGCCGGCGGCCGTCCCTGAAGCGCGGGTCGTCCTGCCAGTGCGGGCAGCCGATCGCCTCGGCGAACTTGACGAACAGCCGGTCGTTGCCGGCCGCCACCACGATTGGCCGGTCGGCGGTCTCGAAGGCCTGGTAGGGCACCAGGGCCGGGCTGGCGGTGCCGTGCCGCCGCGGGACGTTGCCGCTCAGCCAGTAACCGTGCAGGGCGCCCGACACCCAGTGCACCGCCGTCTCGAACAAGGACGTGTCGATGACGCAGCCGCGCCCGGTGACGTGGCGCTGCTGCAGGGCGGCCAGCGCGCCGATCACGCACCACATGCCCGTCGCCGCATCGTTGATCGCCGGCGCACAGAAGGTCGGCGGATCCTCCGGCCGGCCGGTGAGGGTCATCACCGCGCCATAGGCCTGCAGCAGCGGATCGAATCCCGGCGCCAGCCGCATCGGCCCGGTGTAGCCGAACGCCCAGATCGAGCAGTAGATCAGCCGCGGGTTGAGCACCAGCAGGGCGTCGGGACCGAGGCCGAGCGGCTCGACGACGCCTGGCCGCAGGTTCTGGATCAGGATGTCGGCGTCGCGCGCCAGCTCCTTGAGACGTGCGACGGCGGCTTCGTCCTTGATGTCGAGCGCGACCGAACGCTTGCCACGGTTGTTGGCGTGGAACATGGCGCTGTCGTCGCCGACGAAGGGCGGACCCCATTGGCGGGCGTCATCGCCGCCATCAGGCTTCTCGACCTTGATCACGTCGGCGCCCATGTCGGCCAGGATCATGCCGGCGAGGGGACCGGCATAGGCCTGGCCGATCTCGAGCACCTTCAGGCCGTCGAGCGGGCGGGTCATGCGATCGCGCCGCTCAGCGATGGAACAGGCCGGTCAGGGTCGCCTTCTCGATCGTGGCGAAGTGCAAGTTGAATCCAACGATGGCTGCAGATGTGTCGGCGGCCACCGGCAGCTTGTCGGCATTCACGGCGAACAGCGTGAAGACGTAGCGGTGCGGGCCGTGGCCCTCTGGCGGGCAGGGGCCACCGTAGCCGGGCGTGCCGAAGTCGGTGCGGGTCTGCAGCGCGCCGGGTGGCAGGAGGCCGGCCGCAGGATTGCCGGCGCCGAGCGCGAGCGACGTCGCGCCGGCAGGTATATTGACGACCAGCCAATGCCAGAAGCCGCTGCCGGTCGGTGCGTCGGGGTCGAAGCAGGTGAGCGCGAAGCTCTTGGTGCCGGCGGGGACGCCCGACCATGAAAGCTGCGGCGACTTGTTGCCGCCGGCGCAGCCGAACCCGTAGTTGGCCGACAGGATGTGGTCGGTCGAAAGGGTCTCGCCCTCCTTGAAATTCTGACTGACGAGCGTGAGCGGCATCGCGATCTCCCTCCTTCTTCCTGCCGATGAAAAATCTTTCGTCCTCTCGATGAAAGATTTTCGCAACGAGCGTCGCGCAGATTGGATCAGCGCGGCGCCCGAGCGCAATGGGCGTGCATCATCGATCCGCCGCCGCGCGATATTGACAGTGCGATCGGCCCGCGCGGTATGTTGCCACCGTCGCAACCGTGGGAAGTCATTCAAGGGGTAGAGATTCGATGGCAACGACGTATCAGCCGATCGCCAATTCGACGTATCTCGACTATGCCGGCTACCGCATCACCGATGCGCCGACCGTCGAAAGCGCTTACGGCATCACCGATGGCAAGATCTCGCCGTACGGCATCAATGTGGCGCTGGTGCTGCCGCGCGTCACCGACGCCGCGGGGCTGCTGGCGCAGGACTGGGGGACGCGGCAGCAGACGCTGCAGGAGCTCAACGGCAAGGGCACCCTGTGGACCACCTACGGCGCCAGCCAGGCTCAGTACGACGCGCTGGTGAGCGCCGTGGAAAGCGCGCCGTTCGACCTGCAGGTGCTGCACGACAATCCCGACAACGGCAACTACGTATCGTCGGCCGAATCGCGCACCATTTGGGTGCACATCCCCGACGCAGCGCACTTCCAGACGCTGTTCGACACCGAGCTGATGTATTCGCAGGGTCTGATCTACTGGAACGGCGAGCTCTCGCTGCCGTCGGGTTGGAACGTCACCGGCCTGTGGGTCGACTACGAAACCGCGCCGAACGGCACCAACCTGTCGACCGGCTCGCCAGTCACCCTGACGGAGGGCGCCCAGGGCATCGGCAACTCGACGACGGGCAACACGGCGCGTGATCCGCAGCATATTGCCGACCTGTATAATTTTCCGCTCAACGGCGAGACCGTGCAGACCGGAACCATCGGGCTGATCGAGCCCGGCATCGGTTCGGCCCTTAAAAACGATCAGCCGGGCACCGAATTCCAGAGCCGGCTGGACGAGTATCTGAAGCACATCAAGGTCAGCGGAGGCACGGGCATCGTCCATGTCCAGGGAGGCGACGGACAGGCGTACACTATCGATGGCAAGGTGAACGTGGACGCGGGCGAGCGCTCGCTCGACGTCGGCGTCGTGGCGGCAATCAATCCCAAGAGCGACGTCTGGCTCTTCAACGGTTCGGGCAATAACGGAACCGCCTACGCCTCGACCTATACGGCGATCCAGAGTTCGATCTGGGAACAGCTCGCCGCTCCCGAAGGCAACACCTGGAGCAAGGCGCCAGTGACGTCGAACTCGTACGGCGACAGCCAGAGCATGGCGCCAGACTCGCCGTTCTACCGGGCCTACTGGGAGCTCTTCGTCGACGCCGCCCTCAGCAACCAGACGACCGTCATTGCACTGGGTGACGGCGGCTCCGGCAACCAGACCGCAAACGGCCTGACAAACGTCGAATACAACGTCACCCAGCCGTGGAACATCCTGGTCGGTGGCACGTCGCTGTCGACCACCGAGAAGGCGGGCGAGGATCCGACCCTGAGCGCCATCGTCGCGTCTGCGACGGCGGGGAACCTGGCGACGATCTGGCAACTGGTCGCCGGCGGTCTGACCAGCCTGCCGACCGATGCCTCCGACGAGCAGGCATTCGTCGAGGCGGTCTGGAACACCTACTACGTGTCGACCGACAAGAGCGGCCAGCCGGTGATCGAGGGCATTCCCGGCTCGGGCTACTCGGCGAGCTACCAGAACAACTCGACCGGATCGGGCGGCGTCGATCCGACCCAGCCCGTGCCATGGTACCAGGCCGCATACGGGCTCAATCCGACGACGTCCGATTCGCAGCACCTGGTCGGCCGCGGCGTTCCCGATGTCTCGGCTGCCGCCGGCGGCAACCTCACCTACAACGCGCCAGACGAGAACATGATCGGAACCGGCGGCAACGAGGGCACCAGCGCGGCTGCGCCGCTTTGGGCATCGTTAATCGTGCAGATCGACACGATCTTCCAGGACCAGCTGCTGCCCAACCTCGGCTACATGAACGACCTCTTGTACGCCGCCGCCAAGATCGCGCCGGCCGCGTTCAACGACGTCACGCTGGGCAACAACACCTCGTCGTATTTCCTGCCGGGCGACTATCTGACTGGCGGCCAGCATGTCAGCCCGACGGGCTACGGCTACGTCGCGGGGCCGGACTACGATCTGGCGACCGGTCTGGGCTCGCCCAACGGCCTGTTGCTGGCGCGGGCGCTGACGGCGATCGCGCACTCGGAGATGTCGTTCGACGACAGCGTGCCGCAGGTGCTCAATTCGTACGGCGCCGGCGACTGGACGAGCGGCGCATTACAGAGCCTGCTGATCCAGGCCGTATCGGATGGGGCGCTCACGGTCGGTGTCACTGCCGGCTCGACGAGCGCCGTCCTGGCCAGTGCCGGCACCGATGCCTTCGCGTGGGACGCGCGCTTCGCCGGCCAATCCCAGCAGTCGGATTTCCAGTCCGACCTCGTTACCCTGTTCGACATGCAGGGACAGGGCGGCCTCGGCCAGGTGACCCTGGACCTCGGCGACACATTCGCGATCTCGATCGACGGCGTCGACGCGCAGGCCGTGACCGCTCCGCTCACCAACCAGTTCGGCTTCGTCGACTTCGAGACAGCGGCGGGCCTGGTGCGCGTGGCGCGTCCGGTGGCGGTGGCGGAGACGGTCAATGCGCTCGACGACCAGACGGCGGTGGTCAACATCCGGCAGAACGGCGCCGACAGCCTGGCGGTGACCTTCTACCGGGTGGACGACTTCGCCGGCAGCATCGGTGGAGTCGCGCCAGGCGCGGCGGGCTACGAAGCCGCGGCCGAGGCACGTGCCTACCAGACGACCGGCGGGGCGACGGCGATCGCCGGCCCGGGCTACGGCGAGTACGTCCAAGCGATGCTGCAGGATGTCGACGCTGGCGACATCATCGCGATGAAGCTGGCCGACACGACGCAGGGCAGGACCTACTGGGCCTTCGCGCAGGCCAACGAGAGGGTGGACGGCACGCCTGTCGGCCACATCTGGAACTACGGCCTCAACACATGGGGCTTCGAGGACACGTACGGTGGCGGCGACCACGACTACAACGACCTCGTGGTCAACATCGACTTCACCAGCGCCTACGGCAACGCCTGGCTGGTTTAGCATTGCCTGGGGGATCGATTTGATGAGAACGCAAATCGGGGTCGGCCAAAATGGGGTCTCGCCTTACTGATGCGACCCGCGATGGCCGGCCCCGACAGGCCGTTCGTGTGTGTGCCGCTAAGCCGACGCCCGAAGGATTGCGCCGGCTGTCATTGCGGAGCGCATGTCGGGTGGAAGCATCTAAACCTCCGTGTCGATTGTGCGTGCGATAATTCCGCCACGATCGGCCCGTCCTGTCAACGCCAGGAACGACCGCCGGGTGCGACCGATTGGATTGGGGGTCAGTCGTCTCGACTTCGCCCCTGCCTTAAGCCACCGTGGGCCGGTGTGGCCGGCATCGCGTCCGGCAGGAAAGGACTTTCATGCCCGACGCCGTTGCCGAGACTCGTGCCGCGCAGACGCCCCGACATCCGCTCGACCCGCTGACGCCTGACGAAATCCGGCGGGCGGCGACGCTGGTGCGCGCCGCGCATGATCTGGGTGCCGGCATGATGTTCGAGACCATCAGCCTGAGCGAGCCCGACAAGAGCACCGTCCACGACCTGCGGGGCGGTGCCGACTTCCCGCGCCAGGCGTTCGTGTGCGCGTTCGACCGCACCAACGGCCGGGTCTTCGAGGCCCGCGTCGATCTCGTTGCCGATCGGATTGTCGACTGGCGGCACGTGCCGGGCGTGCGGCCGCGCATACTCGTCGACGACATCCTGCTGGTCGGCGAGGTCGCCCGCGCCGATCCGCGCTTCCGCGCGGCGCTCGCCAGGCGTGGCATCACCGACATCGACAACGTCCAGGTCGATCCTTGGTCGGCCGGCTATTACGGCCTGCCCGACGAGGAAGGGCGGCGGCTGTCGCACACTTTCTGCTGGTACCGCAGCGAGAAGAACGACAACGGCTACGCCCATCCGATCGAAGGCCTGTGCGCGGTGATCGATCTCGACCGGGCCGAGGTGCTGCGCGTCGACGATTACGGCGCGGCCGAGGTGCCGATGGCGAGCCGCAACTACGCGGCACGCTATCGCACGATCTTCCGCGATGACGTGAAGCCCCTCGAGATCGTGCAGGCGGACGGGCCGAGCTTCACTGTCGAAGGCAACGAGGTGCGCTGGCAGAGATGGCGCTTCCGTGTCGGCTTCACCGCGCGCGAAGGCCTGGTGCTGCATGCGGTGGGCTACGAGGACGAGGGCCGGCTGCGGCCGGTGCTTCATCGCGCCGCGCTGTCGGAGATGGTGGTGCCGTATGGCCATCCCGGCGGCGGGCATTTTCGCAAGAATGCCTTCGATGTCGGCGAGTACGGCATCGGCGTGCTCGCCAACTCGCTGAAGCTCGGCTGCGACTGCCTGGGGACCATCCGCTACTTCGACGCCTGGCTGGCCGACAGCAAGGGCCAGCCCTACTGCATCGAAAGCGCGGTCTGCCTGCACGAGGAAGATTTCGGAATCCTGTGGAAGCATACCGACCTGTTCACCGGCGAGGTCGACGTGCGGCGCGCCCGCCGGCTGGTCGTGTCGTCGATCTCGACCGTCGGCAATTACGAGTACGGCTCGTTCTGGTACCTCTACCAGGACGGCTCGATCCAGTTCGAGATGAAAGCCACGGGCATCCTCAACACCGCCGGCATCCGGGCGGGCGAGGCGCCGCGCTTCGGCACCATCGTGTCGCCCGGCGTCTATGCGCACTATCACCAGCACATCTTCAACATGCGGCTCGACATGGCGGTCGACGGCGAGCGCAACCGCGTCGTCGAGGTCGATACGATGGCGTTGCCGACGGGGCCGGACAATCCGCATGGCAACGCCTTCACGGTGCACGAGACCGTGCTGGCGAGCGAGCAGGCGGCGCAGCGTACTGTCGACTTCAACGCCGCGCGCTACTGGAAGATCGAGAGCGCCGAGGGGCGCAACAGGCTCGGCCAGCCGACGGCCTACCGGCTGATGCCGACCAGCCCGGTGCCGATCTTCTCCAATCCGCAGTCGAGCGTCGCCCGGCGCGCCGCCTTCATGACCCGCCAGCTCTGGGTCACCGCCTTCGACCGCGACGAGATGCACGCCGCCGGGCGCTATCCCAACCAGAGCAGGGGCGGCGACGGCCTGCCGGCCTGGACCAGGGCGGACCGGCCGCTGGTCGACACCGACCTCGTCGTCTGGCACAGCTTCGGGCTGCACCACATCCCGCGCCCCGAAGACTTCCCGGTCCAGCCCGTGACCACCGCCGGCTTTATGCTGCAGCCCGTGGGTTTCTTCAGCGAGAACCCGGCGCTCGACGTCCCGCCGGCCAGGAGCACGATGAGCTGCTGTGCCGGGTGAGTTCTCCTATGAAGATCGGGGGGCAGCGTTCGGCGGCAGCGGCGGGCCATTGGGACGGTCCGCGCCGCGCGCCTGACGTCGTCGTTGATCCCGGTCAAGCGGCGAGGCAGGCCGCGGCTGTAAACGGGACTGGTCTTCTTCCTTCGAGGCTTGGACCGCGATCATGTCCGAACGGCAACCCCCGCCCGCAACGGCGCACGAGATGGCGCGGCGACAGCGCGAGATTTCCGTATCGGAGTTCTTTCTCAAGAACCGTCACCTGCTGGGCTTCGACACCCCCGCCAAGGCCTTGGTCACCGCGGTCAAGGAAGCCGTGGACAACGCCCTCGATGCCTGCGAGGAGGCGGGAATCCTTCCCGATCTCCTGGTCGAGGTGCGCGACCGCTTCGGCAGGTCGAAGGTCGTGGTGGAGGACAACGGGCCCGGTATCGTCGCTGGCCAGATCGCGCGCATCTTCGGCAAGCTGCTCTACGGATCCAAGTTTCACAAGCTCAGCCAGTCGCGCGGCCAGCAGGGGATGGGCATTTCGGCCGCCGGTATGTACGGCCAGCTCACCGTCGGCAAGCCGCTGCACATTGTCAGTCGCGTCGACGGCGAGGCGCTCGCCTCCGAGATGTACGTCTCGATCGATACCGCGAGGAACCAGCCGGATATCCACAGGAAGCGGCAGCACGCCTGGGATCGCCCGCACGGAACGCGCGTCGAGATGGAGATCGGCGGCCATCATCAGAAGGGACCGCATTCAGTCGAGGCCTACCTGAAGCAGACGGCGATCGCCAACCCGCATGTCACCATCACCTATCGCGGTCCGGATGGGGAGGAGGTCAGGTTCGCGCGCAGCAGCGACGAGCTGCCAACCCGCCCTACGGAGATCAAGCCCCATCCCTACGGTATCGAGCTGGGGCGGCTCATCCAGATGCTGAGCAATACCCCGAGGCGCACCCTGGTGCGCTTTCTCGAGGACGAGTTCAGCTGCGTCGGCCGCAAGACGGCGCAGAGGATCATCGCGCTCGCCGGCGAATCGTCGGACAGGAGGCTCAGTGATCGCTCCCACCCGAGGCACATCGCGCACGTGCAGGCGACTGCCCTGCACAAGGCCCTTCAGACGGCGCGGATCGCCGCCCCGCGCACCGACTGTATCGTGCCCATCGGCGAGACCCAGCTCCTGGCGGGCCTCCACAAGGAGGTCGCGGCGGAATTCTATACCGTCGCTACCCGGCCGGCCGCCGCCTATCGCGGCAATCCGTTCCAGGTCGAGGTCGGCATCGCTTTCGGCCATCCCGACGACACCGGCATCGAGGTCGACGAGACTGGTCACATGCGCAAGACGAGGACGGCAGCCCCGGCAGAGCCCGTGATCGGCCGAAAGGACGAGCCGGCGCGCCTCCTGCGCTTCGCCAATCGGGTGCCGCTCCTCTACCAGCAGTCGAGTTGCGCCATAGCCAAGGCCGTCATCCAGACCAACTGGCGCGGCTATGGCGTGCACCAGCCGAAGGGCGCGCTGCCGATCGCACCGATGGCGATCCTGGTCCACGTCGCCTCCGTCTGGGTGCCCTACACCTCCGAGTCCAAGGAAGCCATCGAGCCATATCCGGAGATCGTGAGGGAAATCAGGCTGGGGTTGCAACTCTGCGCGCGCAAGCTCGCGCACTACCTGCGCCACGAACGGCGGCTCCTCCAGGAGTACGACCGCCGGGCCTATATCGAGAGGTATCTACCCCATGTCGGGCTCGCCCTGCAAGACATCCTCGCCCTCAGCGACGCCGAGCGCGACCTGACCGTGAGTCGGCTCGACGACGTGCTCCACCGCAGCCGGCTGTCGCCGGGAGGCCAGCCGTGACGAGAAAGAGCTCCGACGCCCCGATGAGTGACCTCGATCGCAAGACCATCGCCTTGATCGATTCCATCGCCCGCCAGGTCCGCGTCGACATCGAGAGCGGCCGGCTGCCCGACATCGAGCTTCCGGCGCGCAGCCTGGACAACGTGACCTACGACGAAGCCAAGGGGTACTTCGAGCTCGGCGAGGTGCGCAAGGTACGCACCCTGACCGTGACCACGGCGCGTTCCTTCGCCCAGACGCTGAGGATGATGGCGGCGGCGCGTTCGATGATCGAGAACGACGACTTCGCTACCAAGAGGGAGGTCTACTACATCAGCAAGAACTGGGGCGACTGCCGGTTCGACGAGCAAGCCGAGTCGGACGCGATCATGGACGACATCGAGGCGGTGGCGTCGATGCACGGGCTGTCGCGCGAGCAGTTGCGGTTCTACCCGGAGTCGCACGGCGGCTCGGTCGCCGGCCGACTTACCGTGATCGACCGCAATCCCGACACCGGCGACACGGTCGAGGTCGATTGTGCCAACCTGGGCAGCGGCGCTTACAGCATCCCGCGGTCGGTCGAGCATCTCGATTTCCGCACCGACGCCCGGTTCGTGCTCGCGATCGAGACCGGCGGCATGTTCCAGCGCCTCAACAATCACCGGTTCTGGCAGACGGCGGGTTGCATCATCGTCGAGATGGGCGGCGTGCCGACACGTGCCACGCGGCGCTTCGTTCGCCGGCTCGCCGACCAGCAGAGCCTGCCCGTCTACTGCTTCGTCGACTGCGATCCCTACGGCTTCGCCAACATCTATCGCACGCTCAAGGTCGGCTCCGGCAACGCCGCGCACATGAACCGCTTCCTTTGCGTACCGCAGGCGCGTTTCCTGGGGGTGACGCCCCAGGACATCGCCGATTTCCATCTCGAGGACGCCACTCACCCGCTGTCGGCAACCGACGTCAAGCGCGCGGAGGACGCCCTCCACAACGACCCGTTCATCGCCGCCCATCCCGAATGGATTGCCGCGATCCGGCAATTGCTGAAAATGGGGGTTCGCGCCGAGCAGCAGGCGCTGGCGAAGTGGGGCCTGAACTACGTGATCGACGAGTACCTGCCGCGGAAGCTCGCCGAGCCCAGCGGCTTTCTCCCGTAGGAGCTGCCGCGGCGCGGCATGCCTCCCGCGAAGCAGGGGCGGTTCGTGCGTCGTTGATGTGAGGCGGACCCTGCTAACCCCACCTGTGGTGACACCCTCCCAGCGACGCGATAGCCGCGTTCACGACTTTGTACGAACCACGACGACCGGACACGGCGCGTGGCGCATCACCCAGTCGGCGACGCTGCCGACCAGGGCGCGGGTGATGCCGCGGCGGCCGTGACTGCCGATCACGACGAGATCGGCTTGCCATTCAGTCGCCACGCGCACGATCTCGGGTCCGGGGTCGCCCTGCGGCACGAACTGCAGCGCCTGTGCGCCAGCCGGCAGGCGAGCGCGGAATTCCGCCATCAGTCGCGTGCCGTCGTGTTCTGCCGCCAGTATCTGAGCCCTTTCGTCAGCCGCCATGCCCGGCTCGACCGAGTAAACTTGCGTAGCGTCCATGGCATGGACCAGGGCTATCTCGGCGCCCAGGGAGCGCGCCAGGTCGATGCCGACGTCGGCTGCGTGAGCTGCGATCGGATCCTCATCGACGGCAATGAGCACCTTCCGGAAATTCCTTCCGCCTTCGTTCATCAGGGTCCTCCATGCGGGGCAGCTGACTGCAAGCCAGTGCGTCGGCAGCACTCTTGCGCTTGCTCTCCGCCCTGCCTTGACGACAATCAAACAAGGGAATCGGGTGGTGGACGCGCCCGCATCGGCACTCGCGCCTGCTTGAGGCGGATCAAGGCCTGCCGACCGCATCGATGCTGGAATTCATGCAGAATGGAGTGCGGAATGTCCCTTCAGCAATGTCTTGCGCTGGCAGATAAGATGCTGGCTCTCGCCGAGAACGAGGTCGAGCACCAGCGCCACATAGTCGCCTGCCTGGAGCGTGACGGGCAGGAGACCCGCATGGCCCGTCATGTGCTCGAGACGATCTCGTACATCCGGTCGGAACGTCTCGTCATGCGCGACGAGCTTCTCGCGGCTGCCGCGGTGGAGGGCATGACCCTCGAAGGCGTACCGTACTGATGCCGGGGCGACCAATGGGCCGCGCGCAACGCGCTGGCGCGATCCCAGTCGAGGACTGCGACCGAATGCAACGCCACTTCGATTTCTTGGTGCTCGGTGCCGGCACGGCCCGTGTGAGCGCGGTGGAGACACTGCGCAACGTGCCAAGTGAACGCAGCATCGCGCTGGTCTCGGTCGAGGATCGGCTGCCCTATCTCGCCGAGGTGCTGATGCGGCGCGATGAGATCGTCTTCGCCCAGCACACGAGGAACGATGTGCTCCCCAAGGAGAAGATCGGCGACTTCCGTCCCCTGGTCCAGGAAATCATGGACAGCGTCGAGCCGGAGGCGCGCGAGCGCTTGCGCCAGAATCCGCGCTTCATCCAGCTGATGGCCGAGGCCGGACCGACATCGATCGCCCGCATTGTCAACGAGGTCCGCCGGGACGAGCTGTCGTTCCTGGACAACGACTTCTCCGTCACGATGACGAAGGAGAAGGGGTATCAATCGCAACTCTTGTAGCCGGACTGCCTGCAGCGCGCTGCGAGCTCCTTGGCGCGGGCGATGGCCTGCGGCGTCATCGCCTGGGCGACCTCGTCGCGCGCCTTGTTGATCACGCCCTTGACCGAGTCGGGTGCGTTCTCGGCCGCGAGGTCGAGCCACATGTAGGCGAGGCCATTGTCCTGCGGCACGCCGCGTCCCGTTCGATAGCGTGAGCCGAGGTCGTTCTCGGCATAATAGTAGCCCTGCTCGGCCGAGCGCCGCAGCCACTTCACCGATTCGGCCGGATCGGCCGCGACGCCCCAGCCGACGGCGTAGAAGACACTGAGCGCGTGCTGGGCGAGCGGGTCGCCCTGCTCGGCCGCGGCGCGGTACCAGCGTGCCGCCTCGCCGTAGTTCTGCTCGACGCCGAAGCCGTCCTCGTACATGCGGCCGACCAGGTACTGCGCCCGGGCCTGACCGCGCTCCGCCTCGGGGCGCAGCAGGCTGAAGGCGCGCGAGTAGTTCTTGCGCCGGTAGGCCTCCTGGCCGTCCTCGAACGGACCGGCAGCGGCCGGTCCCGCGACTGCCAGCACAAGCATCGAGGCAAGAAACAAGATCGATCGGCTCATAATGCAGTGTCCCCGTATCAGTAGGCCGCTTCGAGCAGGCGCATCGCCTCGGCGACCTGCGCCTCCGGGGAGCGGGCGCCGGCATTGGCGTTGAAATTCTTCACCGTCTCGCCGGCGATCCGGGGGAAATCCTCGCGCGGAATGTCGAGCTGGCGCAGCCGCGTCGGCATGCCCATGCGCCCGTAAAGCCGCTCGAGCGCATCGGCCACCGCGAGGGCCGCGTCGCGCGTCGCCATGCCGTCGCGCCAGACTTCGAGTGCCTCGGCGACGCGTCGCGCTCCGCGCGGCTCGATCTCCTCGGACAGGCGGATCCTCGGGGCATGCACGACAGAGGTCGACTCGCCCTGGCCGACGCGCGGATAGCGCACGTGCAGGGCGGTCGAGACCGCGTAGTTTCCAGAGAAGACGCCGCCGCGGAAGCGGCGCAGGCCGTCGTCCTCGGCGCGGTTCTGCAGGAAGGCGGCGAGGCAGAGATCGAGACGCAGCGCCGCCTCGTCGGGCTCTTCGGCGAGCCGACGGTAGGCGCGCCAGGCCAGCCGGAAAGCCTGGTCCTCGTCTCCTGCTGCCAGCGGGTTGGCGTCGAGTTGGGCACGGGCGCCGACCAGGCCCGCGAATACCGTGGTGCCGGTCGAGCGGATCAGGTCGGCCGGCGTGGCGAGCAGCGCCTCCTCGTCCAGAAAGATCGCCTGGGGCCGGGTCTTGGGGTCGAAGAATTCCATGCGATGGTCGAGATCAGGATTCTTCAGGCCGGTGCCCGCCCGATTCATCGCGCTGTTCGGCGTCGTCGGTACGTTGATGATCGGCGGCTTGGGAGCCATCAGGCGCGGACTGAAGGCCGGCTTGCCCTCGGGATACTGCGTCATGATACGGAAGGGCTCGTCCTTCTCCGCCAGGAAGATCGCTACGGCGCGGGTCGCCACGATGACGCTGCCGCCGCCCACCGCGATCAGCAGGTCGGCGCCGGCCGCCGCGGCCGCCTCCCTGGCCGCCACCACGGAGGCATAGGTCGAATCCTTCTCGATCGCATCGAAGACGCCGGCATGGAACTCGCCGAGCGCCGCCGCGATACGGCGCACCGTGTCGGTCCGCCGGTTGATCGACGGCGAGCAGACGACGAAGGCACGCCTGGCGCCAGCCCGCTGCACCGCCTCCTTCAGCCCCTGCTCGAGCGCCTGACGGCCGCAATGAAGGCGCCATGGATAGCCTGCCGCCCTGAACCCGTTATCGCTCATCGATCTCCTCGTCCGCGTTGTTGCCCTGGTTTACCCGCTGTCGCGGCCGTGCGCACGACCGGCGGCGCGCTGCGGAGTCGACACATCTCTTGTTCCTCCCCCGTCATCGGGGGAGTTGGCCCGGAGGCGGCGGAGGGGGAAAGCCTCAGACGAGATCCATGAGATTCCAACGTCGGAACTTCACAAACCTCGTGTGCGGCTCTCCCCCGGCTCCCCCGATTACGGGTCAGATTACGGGGGAGGGATTGGAGAGGCTCACTCCTCGCCCGAGGCGACGGGGCCGCTGATGCGGGCCCATGCTGGCATCACCGCGGCCACGGCGCGGGCCAGCTGATGCTGGAGATAGGGTTTGGTGATCTTCGGCACGTTGGCGGCGACGCCGGGCGGCAGCTCGGCAAAGGCCGTCGCGAGCAGGACCGGCAGGCGCGGCCAGCGCCAGCCGATCTCTTCGGCGAGCTGGGCGCCCGTCATCGTCGGCATGGCGTGATCGGTGATAACCAGGTCGAACGTGTCGCCCTCCGCCAGCTTCGCCAGCGCCTGCCGGGCCGAGCTCACCGTTACCACCCGATGGCCGAGATCCTCGAGCATGGCCCCCGTGTTCACCAGCACCTGCGGGTCGTCGTCGACCGCCAGAATGGACAGCGGAAGCAACCGTTCCGGCTCGGCGGCAGGCGGCGGCGGCATCATGGGTGCCGGCTGCCGATGCTCCTCCAGGACCGGCAACCACAGCGTCGCCGTCGTGCCCGTGCCGCGCTCGCTCGTTAGCGTCAGCTGGCCGCCCAGCTGCTCGGCCATGCCGTGCACCATGGAGAGGCCTAGTCCGGTCCCGTTGCCGACTCCCTTGGTCGTGAAGAACGGTTCGGTGGCGCGCCGGAGCGTCTCCTCGTCCATTCCTTCACCACGGTCGGTGACCGAGAGCAAAACGTATCGGCCGGGCCGGAGGCCCTCGACACCGACTCCGTGCACCGTCTCCTCGCGCGCCGCAATAGTCAGCGGACCGCCGGTCGGCATGGCATCGCGGGCGTTGACGGCGAGATTCAGCAGGGACATCTCGAGCTGGTTGGGATCGGCCATCACGCGCCCCAGCGACAGGGGAAAGCGGGTTTCCACGGTCACGATGGTTCCCAGGGTGCGCTGCAGCAGGTCGGTCATGCCGCGCACCAGCGTGAGAATATCGACAGGCTCGGGCCGCAGCGCGTGGCCGCGGGCGAAGGCCAGCATGCGCTGCGTGAGGGCGGCGCCACGATGGGCCGCCTTGAGTGCGTTGTCGATCAGGGTCGACGCACGGGCATCGTGACCGACGCGCTTGTGGAGGAGCTCGAGGCTGCCGATCATCGCGGCGAGCAGGTTGTTGAAATCATGTGCGACTCCGCCGGTCAGCCTGCCGATTGCCTCCATCTTCTGTGCCCGGAACAGGGTTTCGCGCGTGCGCTCGAGCTGTTCATGGGCCTCGCGCCGTTCGGAAATGTCGCGCGTCACCTTGGCGAAGCCGAGCAGGGCGCCGTCGGGCGCCCATATCGGGTCGATGACGATGCTGGCCCAGAAGCGCGTGCCATCCTTGCGAACGCGCCATCCCTCTTTCTCGTGTCGGCCCTGGCGGATGGCCGTCTCGAGCGCCCGGCGCGGCTCATCGTTGGCCCGGTCCTCATCCGTGTAAAAGCGTGAGAAGTGATGGCCGATGATCTCTTCCGGGCGATAGCCCTTGATGCGCTGGGCGCCGGCATTCCAGTTGCTGACCCGGCCCTCGGGATCGAGCATGTAGATGGCGTAGTCGATGACGGCGTCGACCAGCATGCGAAAGCGACGCTCGTCGGTCAGCGTGTCGGCGAGCTGGGTTTCGGAGCCGGTATCGTTTGACGCCTGCGGCGGCCGGCCGGACGAATTCATCTGCCCATCCTTCCGCGGCAAGCCACTGACCTTGGGGACATATCTCACGAAATCGCAACGCCGATGTCAGGGTGCGGTTGCAGACGGTTTGCGGCAAGGCCGCCCTGCAGGGGCGTGCTTTGGCCTCCGGCGGCGATGAGATATCGTTCCGACCAAGCAATTGGCATGATCGGGGGGAAGATGGACCTCAAGGGAACGGTTGCCGTGGTCACGGGCGGCAATGGCGGGCTGGGACAGCGCATCTGTCACGCCCTCGCCGCACAGGGCTGCCATATCGCCGTGGTCTATGCCCGGAGCAGGGGCCAGGCCGAGGAAGTGGCGCGCGATCTCGAAAAGCACCAGGTCGGGGCGGCCGCCTTCGCCTGCGACGTCACCAGGCGCGAGCAGGTGCAGGGGCTGGTCGATGATGTCGTCAAGCGGTTCGGCCGGCTCGACATCCTGATCAACGACGCCGCCTACAACAAGTCGATCCCGTTCACCGATCTCGACAATCTTACCTACGAGGAATGGACGAAGATCATCGACATCAACCTGACCGGACCCATGCTCTGCACCAAGGCGGTCGCCCCGGTGATGAAGCGGCAAGGCAGCGGGCGGATCGTCAATATCTCCTCGGTGGCGGGCCTCGGCCCGACCGGCTCGTCGATCGCCTACGCCGTCTCCAAGGCGGGCCTGATCCATCTCACCAAGTGCATGGCGGTGGCGCTCGCTCCCGAAGTGCTGGTGAACTGCGTGGCCCCGGGACTTCTCGAGGGAACGCGCGCGACTGCCAACCTCAGGCCCGAGGTGATCGAGAGCGGCCGCCGCCTCTCGCTGCTCGGCAAGGCTGCCGACAAGGACGACGTCGCCGACCAGGTGGTCACGATGTGCCGCACCAACACGACGACCGGCCAGACCCTGGTGATCGACTCGGGTCGGACGTTTCATTGAGTTCTCCTCCCCAGCAAAGCTGGGAAAAAAACGATCAGCGAAGCCCCGCCGCGCCGGCTCGCGCCCGCGCGGCGCCGACGCGGGCCATGTCGGCGCACAGGCCGGTGTAGGCGGTTGGATCGAGCAGCCGGGCGATTGCGGCTGCGTCGACGTGCGCGGTCAGGCGCTCGTCGGCGGCCAGCAGCTGGGAGAACGGCTTGCCTTCGACGAACGCCGCCTGCGCGGCGTCGTACACGACATCGTGGGCGTGCTGTCGACCGATTGCGGCACCGAGGTCGAGCATCACCGCCTCGGCCATGATCAGGCCGCCGCCGAGATCGAGGTTGGACCGCATGCGCCTAGGATCGACGCGCAGGCCGCGCATGATCTCAGCCAGGCGGCCCAGCATGTCGCCGGTGGCGACGCAGGCGTGCTGCTCGGCGCTGTCCATCATCAGGCTGGTCGTGCGGTCGGCCTCGTGCTCAGTCGTCATCGCTTCCAGCGCTAGCGGCACCTGGGCGCGCACCTCGGCGGCCGCGGCGATGACGTCCTGGCAGAGCTTGGGATTGCGCTTTTGCGGCATGGTCGAGCTGCCGACGGTGCCGGGCGGGACGGGCTCCTCGACCTCGCCGAACTCGGTCTTCATCAGCGTGTAGATCTCGCGGCCGATCTTGCCGCAGGTGGCGGCCAGCAGGCCGAGCACGCAGATGTTCTCGGCCAGATGGTCGCCCAGGGCGCGCGACGGCACGGCCATCGAGCCGAAGCCCAGCAGCCGGCCGATCGCCTGCTGTACCGGCGGTCCTTGCTTGCCGAGCGAGGCGAAGGTCCCCGCGCCGCCGCCCAGCATGGCGACGAACAGCCGTGGCGCGAGCTGCTGCAGGCGCTCGACATGGCGCAGCAGCTCGTCGATCCATACTGCGACCTTGTAGCCGAAGGTGGCCGGCACCGCATGCTGGCCGTGCGTGCGCCCGGCCATCGGCATGTCCGCGGTGCGCTCGGCCAGGTCGGCCATCGCCGCCAGCGCCTCGCCGATCTGGCGCAGGAAGACCGCGTGGGCCTGGCGCAGCACCAGGAGATCACCAGTCTGGGTGATGTTCTGGGTCGTGGCGCCCCAATGGACCCAGCCGCCGTGCGGGTCGCCGACGATGCGCCCCAGCTCCCACACCAGCGGAACGAGCGTGTGGCCGGTGCGGGCAAATCCTTCGTCGATGCGTGTCCGGTCCATCAGGCCGAGATTCGCCTTGGCGGCGATGGCCTCGGCGGCGGCGGTCGGGATGATGCCGAGCTCGGCCTGCGCGCGCGCCAGCGCCGCCTCGACGTCGAGCCAGGCCTGCCAGCGGTTCTCCAGCCGGTAGAGGGCGCGAATGCCGGGATCGGCAACGCGGGTCGCGGTCGGCAGCGTGTCGCCTTCGTTGGCCATCGGTGACTCCTTCAGTGAGCCAGCAGCAGCGGTATCGGGCAGGACGAGATCACCTTGGCGGTGGCGCCGCCGAGGCCGAGGAAGTTGCTCAGCTGCCCGTGGCCGTAGGCGCCCATAACCAGGAAATCGGCCTCCTTGTCCCGGGCATATCCCAGCAGCGCGCGGCCCCGTGCGCGCCCGGACACCGCGCCGGCATCCATGGCCTCGACCCTCGCGGCAATGCCGCGGCGTGCGAGGTAGCGCACGAGGCGCGGCGCACCGACCGCGTTGGGCTCGGCGCCGGCCATGACGATAACCTTGCTCGCTTTCTCCAGAAAGGGCAGGGCGGCACCGACGGCGCGCGCCGCCTGTGCGCTGCCGTTCCAGGCAACGACCACGGAAGTGGGCGGGTGGGATGGAAGATTGGGCGGTGCGATCACGACGGGGCGGGCGCAGTCGTAGAGCACGTGTCTGACGGTCGATGGCGCGATGTTCTCGGCATCGGCGCCCGGCCGGCCGAGCAGCACCAGGCTGGCATAGCGGCCGAGCGTGATCAGCCGGTCGCGTGTCATGTCGTCGCCGCCGGCGAAGGTCGACCCGCCGAGCGGTTCGAGCAGGTCGTGAAAGGCCCGCTTGGACTCGGCGGCACGCGATCTCAGCCTGTCGTCGGAAAGCCGCTTGAGGAACGGCATGGCTTGCGAGGCAATGTCGAGATCGCCCTGATGGGTCTCGGCAAAGTGAACGGCGTCGACCGTGCCGCCGAACATGCGCGCGATCCGGGCCGCGAGGCCGAACGACACCACGGCATCCGGCCCGCCCTCGGATATCGCAAGGATGGATTTGTACATGCTCTCCCCGGTTCCCCTGTTGGCTCTACTTTACTCATAATTCCTCCCCAGCTCTGCTGGGGAGGTGTCGCCGTCCTAGGGCGACGGAGGGGTCATGAATCATGCGGACCGCGGGCGTCCCGCCCGCTCATGCTTATTCCATGAGCGGTCGGGACGCCCGCGGTCCAAAAGACCATGACCCCTCCGTCGCCCTAAGACGGCGACACCTCCCCAACGAAGTCGGGGAGGAGAATTTGCTACGCATTCGGATCGCCGGCGTTGGGGAAGAACAGCGGCTCGCCGCCGACCTTGTAGTCGGCGATGGCGCGCTGGCCTTGCGGCGAGATCAGCCAGTCGATGAAGCGCTGGCCTGCCTCCTTCTGCACTGTCGGATGCCTCGCCGGGTTGACCAGTATGACGCCGTATTGGTTGAACAGCCGCTTGTCGCCCTGCACGACGATCGCAAGGTCGGCCTTGTTGCGGAACGACAGCCAGGTACCGCGGTCGGCCAGCAGATAGGCATTGGCGGCCGCGGCCGTGTTCAGCGCGGCGCCCATGCCCTGGCCGATCGCCTTGTACCAGTCGCCCCTGTCGGCCGTGATATCGATGCCGGCATCCTTCCACAACCGGAGCTCGGCGACGTGCGTGCCCGACCTGTCGCCGCGCGAGATGAAGGGAAGCTTCTTGTCCTTGATGGCGCGCAACGCCGCGGCGATGTCGGTTGAACCTTTCACGCCCGCCGGATCGCTTCCAGGCCCGATCAGCACGAAATCGTTGTACATCACGGGATAACGCCTGACGCCGTAGCCTTCGGCGAGGAACTTCTCCTCCTCGGGCCTGGCATGGACGAACACGACGTCGGCATCGCCGCGCCGGCCGACGTCGAGCGCCTGTCCAGTGCCGAGCGCCACGACCTTGACCTCGATGCCCGTCGCGGCCTTGAACAGGGGCAGCAGATGGCCGAACAGACCGGAATCCTGGGTCGAGGTCGTCGAGGCGACCAGGATCGTGGCCTTCTGGGCGAGCGCCGCCGGCGCGGCGGCGATGAACGACAGAACGGCGACGGCCAACAGGGTGAACAATCGGCGGCGGATGTTCATGGCATGCCTCCAGCGTGCGGGTCAGACGAGCAGCTCGCCGGCGATGAACCTGCGCGCCTCGTCGGTGAGGGGTGACTCGAAGAAGTCGGCCGCGGCCGCGGCCTCGACGACGCGGCCGCGATGCAGCAGCACGACCTCGCCACCCAGGCGGCGCGCCTCGCCGAGATCGTGCGTCGACAGCAGCACCTTGATGCCGCGCTGGCTGACCGTGCGAATGACGTCCTCGATCGCCTTGGTCGAGGCGGGGTCGAGGCTCGCGGTCGGTTCGTCGAGAAACAGTACATCGGGAGCGCGGGCGAGCGCGCGGGCGAGGGCGAGCCGTTGCTGCTCGCCGGCCGACAGGCGCCGCGCCGGCCGCTCGGCGGCGTGCTCGAGCCCGACCAGGGCGAGGAGCTTGTCGATGACTTCGTCATGCCGGTCGCGGGCAATGCGCGCGGCGCGGAGCGCGTAGCGGATATTGGCAGCAGTGCTGCGGCGCAGCATCGTGGGACGCTGGAAGACGATGGCCCGGCGAACCGGGGGCACATGGTCGCGGCCTTGCCAGGTGATGGTGCCGCGCACCGGTGCAACCAGGCCCATGGCGGCACGCAGCAGAGTCGTCTTGCCGGCGCCGTTCGGCCCGATCAGCACGGTCGGGGCACCGGCCGAAATGGTGAAGGTCACGCGATCGAGCATCGTCGCATTGCCGGTGGCAATCGTGACATTGTCGAACCGGATCGGCAGGTCCGCGCCGCTCATCCGGCGAGCCGCTCGGCGGCGCGTCGCACGGCCCAGGCGAGGGCGTTGACCATCAGCACGATCGCCATGAGGACGATGCCGAGCCCGATCGCCAGCGCCAGATCGCCCTTCGACGTCTCGAGCGCGATCGCCGTCGTCATGGTGCGCGTGTATCCCTCGATGTTGCCGCCGACGATGATGACGGCGCCGACCTCCGCCGCGGCGCGGCCGAAGCCTGCCAGCAGGGCGGTGATCAGGCTGAAACGGGCATCCCACACCAGCGTGCCGACCCTGCCCAGCCATCTCACGTTCATCGCCATGAGCTCGTCGCGATACTCGAGCCACAGATCCTCGATCGTCTGGCGCGACAGCGCGGCGATGATCGGCGCAACCAGGATGGTCTGGGCGATCACCATGGCCTGCGGCGTGAACAGGAGCCCCCACGCGCCGAGTGGTCCGGAGCGCGACAGCGCAAGATAGACGATCAGGCCGACCACGACCGGCGGCAATCCCATCATGGTGTTCAAGAGCACGATCACGCCGTCGCGGCCGCGGAACGACGTCAGCGCGATCAGGGCGCCCAGCGGCACGCCGATCAAGGCGGCGAGCAGCACCGCCGACAGGCTGACGACGAGCGCCAGCAGGACGATCGCGAACAGCGCCGGATCGCCGCTCAGCACGAGTTGAAGGGCAGACGCATTATTGGGCATCGACAATGCCGGTTGTCACAAGGCGCAGGTGCGGAAGCCCGCGAACACGTCGCAGCGGTCGGGCGTAAAGAAGTTGCGATAGGCCGGGCGAGCGATGCGGGCACTGGTCGCCCAGCCGCCGCCACGCAGCACCTTGCGCGAGCCGAACCAGGGCTGCGAGTAGTCCTTGTAGGGATCGGCGGCGAAGCCGGCGAAGGGCAGGAATTCGGACGACGTCCATTCCCAGACATTGCCGATCATCTGCCGGCAGCCGAAGGCGCTGTCGCCCTCGGGACAGGCGGCGACATCGACCGGCGCGTCATGCGCGAAATCGAGGTTGGCATGGCGCGGCGAGGGTGGCGCGTCGCCCCACGGCCAGCGCCGCCGGTCGTGCGCCAGGCGCGTGCCGTCGGCCGACGGTACGCCGACGGCGGCGGCTTCCCACTCGGCCTCGCTCGGCAGGCGCCGCCCGGCCCAGCGGCACCATGCCTCGGCCTCGAACCAGGACACGAAGACGACCGGCGCGTGAGGAGCGATCTCCTCGATCTGGCGATAGCGGCGGGCCGTCCACACGCCGTCGCGCCGGGGCAACCAGTAGACCGGGCGCTCGGCGGCGCGACGGTCGCGCCATTGCCAACCGGCATCGCTCCAGAATTCCCGCGTGCGATAACCGCCGGCCTCGATGAAGGCGGCGAAGTCGGCATTGGTGACCGGCGCTCGGGCGATCCTGAAGGGCGACAGGACGGTCTCGTGGGCCCATTTCTCGTTGTCGAAGACGAAGCCGTCGGCGGGCGTCGAGCCGAGCCGCCAGGCGCCGCCGGGGATCGCGATGTCGCCTGGCAAGGCTCCGCGGGCCGGCAGAGGCGCACCACCCAGGCCGACCGGCGGGGCATAGGCCAGGGTCTGGCGCGTGTAGGTCAGGGCCTCGACGTGCATATCCTCGTGGCGGATGGCGAGCTCGTAGAAGTAGCGCGCGTCCTCGTCGGCAGTGGCCAGCAGCTCCTCCTGCCGGGCGAGGACATCGGCCATGTAGGCGAAGGTGCCGGCGCGGTCCGGCAGGTCGAGCTGCCAGCGCGTGGCGTGCGGCACCGCGCTCGAATCCCACAGCCTGTCGGCGCGCTCGATAAGCGGCGCGCGGCCGGCGAGGTGGCGCAGCGTCCAATGCTCGTGGAACCAGGCGACGTGGCCGATCTCCCACAGCACCGGGTTGACGATATCGAGGCGCGGACCCAACAATTCGGTCGATGCCAGATCTTCCGTCAAACGCCGCGTGCGAAGACGGGCCTCGCGCAGTTGCGCCCCTAGTTCGGCAGCGGACGCCCCGCTGGTCGGCCGATGGGCTTGGCCATGATCCATGAACATCGTCCTTATCACACCGTCGGGTCCGACTTCACGCACCGGCAACAGGATCGCCGCGGCGCGCTGGGCGCGCATTCTGCGCCATCTCGGCCACCGCGTGCACCTGGCGGCCGACTATGACGGCCGGCCAGCCGATCTGATGGTCGCCGTGCACGCCTGGCGCAGCGCCGGGCCGATCGCCGATTTCAAGGCGCGCCATCCCGGGCGGCCGCTGATCCTGCAGCTGAGCGGCACCGACATCTACGACTACATTTCGAGCGATCCGGTGCCGACGCTGCGCTCCATGGCGCTGGCCGACCGCCTGGTGGCGCTGAACGATCTCGCATGGCGCGTCGTGCCCAGGCAATTGCGGGAGCGACTCTCCGTCATCTACCAGTCGGCGCTGCCGCTGCCGAATGGCAATCGGCCCAGCCGACGGGCCGTGATCGTCTCGGTGATCGGTCACCTGCGCGACGTCAAGGACCCGCTGCGCGCCGCCGCGGCGGCGCGCCTCCTGCCGGCGGACAGCCGCGTTCGCGTCGAGCAGGTCGGCCGGGCCTACACCGACCAATGGGCAGGGGAGGCGACGGCCGAGATGGCGGCCAATCCGCGCTATCACTGGCGCGACGATGTTCCCGCCGCCACGGTGCGCCGGCTGCTGGCCCGCAGTCACGCCATGGTCATCTCGTCGACGAGCGAAGGCGGCGCCAACGTGGTCTCCGAGGCTGTCGTCGCCGGCGTCCCGGTTCTCGCCTCGCGGATGGACGGCAATGTCGGCCTGCTCGGCGGCGACTATCCCGGGTACTTTCCCGTCGGCGATACGGAGAAGCTTGCCCGCCTGATGCGGCGGATCGAGTGCGAGCCGAGCTTCGTCGCCCGGCTCCGTCGCGCGTTGCGAGAGCGGGCGCCGCTCTTTCGGCCGGACCGCGAGATTGCCGCCTGGCGTCGTCTGCTCGCAGGTCTCGCCGACTGACGTGGCCTTCAGTCGGTCGCCACGGTCTGCTTGGCGCAGTCTGCTTGCGGTCCTCGCCGGCTGACTTGGCGCTCGGTCGGTCGGCACGGTCGGCTTGGCGCGATCTGCTTGCGGTCCTCGTCGGCTGGCCTGGCGCTCAGTCGGTCGCCACGGTCATGAGGTTCACGAGTCGACGGATCGCGGGTGCGGCGAGGAGGACAACGGGGATCATGGTCGCCCAGGCGATCGTCCAGGACACGAGCCAATGTTCCAGGAAGGTCGACTCGGCGAGGAAGGGCGCACAGGCGATCGCGGCGGCGACCGCCGATGTCAGCCCTGCCTGAATGACGCCGAATACGAAGTGCCCATGACGTCTTGGAATGCGTAACATGCTTCCGCCTCATGCCCGTTTCGGGAGCGCCGCGACACCCATCCCGACACGCAAGCTCTACGCCATTTTACTGTAATAGAATTGATTGCAGGGCGCGATGTTGCAGCGCACGCCGGAGCCGAGTGGCAAACCGCCGTTTCGCAGCCGATTTTCGCCCGTTGCCGCGGGGCGTGACCGCCCTAACGTACCGCCATGGGATCGCTCTCGGCACGACAGTGGCTGATTCTGCTGTCGGTGCAGTTCACGACGATCCTGTTCGGGCTGACGGCAACCAGCGTCACCGTCATCCTGCCCCAGCTCAAGGGCGCACTGTCCGCCACCCAGGACCAGATTTCCTGGGTGCTGACTTTCAATCTGGTGGCCACGGCCATCGCCACGCCGTTGACCGGCTGGCTCGCCGCCACGCTGGGCTGGCGCACCCTGATGGTCTGCTCCGTGGTCGGGTTCACCGGTGCCTCGATGCTGTGCGGGCTCGTCGATTCGCTCGAGACCATGCTGGCGCTGCGCGTGGCGCAGGGCGCGTTCGGCGCGCCGATCTTTCCCATGGGCCAGACCATCCTGCTGGCCAGCTTTCATCGCAGCCAGCATCCCTTCATCATCATGATGTGGGGCGTTGGCGGCGTGATGGGGCCGATCCTCGGGCCGACCTTCGGCGGCCTGGTGTCGGAGCTTCTGAGCTGGCGCTGGACGTTCTTCCTCATCCTGCCGCTGGGCGCGATCGCCGCGCTCACGGTGATCCTCGCGCTCACGGATCGCGAGAAAGGGACGGCGCCGCGCTTCGACCTTGTCGGCTTCGTGTTCATCGGCCTGGCGATCGCCGGCGCCCAGCTGATGTTCGATCGCGGCCAGCGCAACGACTGGTTCCAGTCGCCCGAGATCATCGCCGAGTGCATCGCCGCCGTCGTGTTCTCGATCATGTTCGCGATCCACATGGCGACGGCGCCTGCGCCGATCTTCCAGCCCGCCTTGTTCAGGGATCGCAACTTCGTCGTCGGCACCGCTCTCGTGCTGGTCATGGGCATGCTGCAGTACACGCCCATGGTGCTGTTTCCGCCCCTGCTGCAGGAGCTGATGGGCTATCCGGAGGCGATGATCGGCTATCTCGTCGCCGCGCGCGGGCTCGGCAATCTGGCCTCGTTCTGCGTCGTCGCCCAGCTGACGCGCTTCAACCCGCGGCTTTGCCTGTGCCTGGGTCTCGGCATCCAGGCGGTCGCCGGACTGTGGATGGGCTCTCTGGGAATAACGCTCACCACCCAGGACGTGATGTGGAGCAACATCCTGCACGGCTTCGGATTCGGGCTCTGCTATACGCCGATGGCCGTGCTCTCCTTCTCGACCTTGCCGGTTCCGCTGATGACCCAGGGCAATGCCCTGTTCTCGCTGATCCGCATGCTGGGCAGCAGCATCTTCGTCTCGCTGACGCTGGTCGTGTTCGCCCATTCGACGGCCGAGGCCAGCGTCAGCCTCGCGAGCTCGGTGACGCTGTTCACCCGTGATCTCCTGGGGCCATGGATCGCGATGTTCGGCGATCCGGGTGGCCGCGACGTGCTTGCCCGCTTGGCCTCGGAGATCCAGCGCCAGGCCAGCATGATCGGCTACATCAACGCCTTTCACCTGTTGACCCTGGTGCCGCTCGCGACCGCGCCGCTCGCCCTGCTGTTCGTGGTCAACCGCGCGTCGAGCCGCTAGAAGCTGCCGCAACGAGGGAGAAGGGAAGAAGGTCATGCCTGTCGATCCGCAAATCCAGATGCTGCTCGATCGCGGCAGCGGCGTGCCGGCGACCCATACGCTGCCGGTCGCCGAAGCGCGGCGGCTCTACGAGGCGCGCATCGCGGCGATGGCGACGCCGGCCGAGGTGGCCGGCGTTGCGATGCACAGCATCGATGGACCGGGTGGCCCGCTCGGCGTGCGCCTGTACACGCCGCACGGCAAGGGGCCGTTCCCCCTGCTGGTGTTCTTTCACGGCAGCGGCTTCGTGCTGTGCAGCCTCGATACGCATGACGGCATGTGCCGCAATCTCGCGGCCGGGATCGGATGCGTGGTGGCCTCGGTCGACTATCGCCTCGCACCCGAGCACAAGTTTCCGGCCGGTCCCGACGATTGCCTGGCAGCGACGCGCTGGCTGGCCGCGCATGCCGCCAAGCTCGGCGCCGATCCGTCGCGCATCATGGTTGCCGGCGACAGCGCCGGCGGGAACATGGCGGCCGTCACGGCGCTCCGCCTGCGCGACGAGGGCGGCCCGATGCTGTGCGGCCAGATGCTGCTCTACCCGGTGACCGACTACCACACGCCGGGCACGCCCTCCTATGTCGAGAACGCCGAAGGATACGGGCTGACCCGCGGCACCATGGAATGGTTCTGGAACCACTATCTCGGCGATCCCGCCGAGGCCGACAACCCACTCGCCTCGCCGCTGCGCGCGGCGAGCCTCGCCCGGCTGCCTCCGGCCTATGTCGTCAGCGCCCAGTACGATCCGCTGCGCGACGAGGCGGAGCGTTACGGCGAGCGACTGCGCGAGGCGGGGGTGCCGGTCGAGATCGTGCGCTGCGCCGGAATGAACCACGGTTTCCTGTTCTGGGTCGGCATCGTCGGCGGTGCCGACGCGGCGATGGCGGCCGCCTGCGCCTGGGCGAGGGGCACGTTCTCGTCTTGCGTGCCTCCCCCGTAATCGGGACCCGTAATCGGGGGAGGTGCCCCGTCATACGGGGCGAAGGGGGAAGGCCACACTCGAGATGTCTCTGACTCCGACGTCGGAATCAGATGGAGCTCGACCGAGGCGTTCCTTGTCCGTATACGGGCCACCTCCCCCGATTACGGGGGAGGAAACGAAGAGACCTCAGCTCAAATCGCCCAGCACGAGGTTCTGCGCCTGCGCGATGCCGAGCAGGAGAGATTGCTGATCGGACGTCACGTTCTGCAGCAGGGCGGTTGCGTCCGCTGCATCGTTCGCCGCAGACCAGGGCGAACCGTATAGCTGCTGGTCGTGGACGTACTCCAGGCCGACCGCGATCCGGTTCATCAAGGTCGAGATGTCCTGGCCTGCCGTGCTGTTCTGGGCGCCGGCCATGATGTCGACCAGGACCGATCCGACGAAGCCGCCCGACGCCAGGGTCTCCTGGACCTGGCTCGTCCAATACGCCAGCCCTCCCGCGTCGGACAGGCGATTGAAGAGATTGTCGTAGACACTGTCGATGAAGGCGCCGATCTGCGCCGGCGTGGCGTCCTGGGGATCGGCGAGAAAAGGATAGAGGGCCTCGGCCTCGCTGCTGATGGCGAAAGAGCTCGCGATGTTGCCGAGCACGGTGGCGACGCTGCCCTGGCCAGCATTGAACTGGCCGACCCAGAAGGCGAACCCGTTGGCATCGGGGGCGCGGCCGAAATAGGCGTCGTAGGTCGCTGCGACCAGCTGCTGGGTGCTGAGCGCGAGCAGGTTCAGCGTCGTCGTGGTGCCCGTCAACACGGGAACGACGTAGATCTGCGCCTGCGCGTCGGCCGACCCGTCGTTGTTGGCGTCGTAGGAGAACGTGTCGGCGCCGGTGAATCCGGCGGTGGGCGTGTAGGAGAATCCGCCGTCTGCCGCGAGCTGCAAAGCGCCATGCGCCACGTTGCCGACCAGCGACGCCGACGGCACGTTCTGGTCGTTCGTCAGCACACCCGACGCGGCGGCGATCGAGAGCGACTGGCCTTGCAGGACGATGTAGGCATCGTCGTGGACGGTGATCGGCGACGTGGCCGTCGTCGTCACCACCGTGTTGCCGTCGGCGTCGCCGTTCACGATGAACTGGCTGCTCGAGTAGATGCCGTTCAGGCTGAGCTTGGCGATCGGCGTACCCGCCCCATTCGCGATGGCGAGCGTTCCGCCCGCGCCGCCGGCCTGGATCCACACCGCGTGATCGAGAGGCGTGAACGGATCGTAGGGAAGGCCGATGGAGTCGCCTGCCGAGAAACCCAGCAGGGTGGCGGACGGCACGGCGGCGGCGTTCTGCAGCACCAGGGTCGAGTCGAACGCGTCGACGAAGGTGACGATGCCGCTTCCTGCCGCGTCGGCGCCGGCAAGCGACACCGCCGCATTGGCGATGCTGACGCCGCCCGTGAAGCTGTTGCCGGCGCCGAGCTGGATCGTGCCTTCACCCTGGACGTAGAGGCCTCCGGTACCGGTCACGGTCTCGATCTGGGTATTGTAGGCCACGCCGTTCAGCACCGGTGCCGCATCGGCGAACGCCGTGACGATCAGGTTGCCGTTGGGGTCGAGCATGCTGCCCGACAACTCGATGGTGCTGGTGAGCCGCCCGGCGTTGATCAGGACGGCGGCGTCGCCATTCTGGACGCCTGCCAGGGTATTCGCGAACCAGGGGTCGCCGAGATCGAAGCGGAACTGCAGGGGCGTGCCGCTTGCGTCGGTCGAGAACCACAGCGTGCCGATCCCCACCCCGCCGGACACCAGGCTGGACTGCGGAATGCCGGCAGGCAGGTTCGGAGGATTGTCCTCGACTGGCGCATACTTCCGCGAATCGTCGAAGTGCAGGATGTCGCTGCTGTCGACGACCTGCACGGCGTAGACGTTGGCCACGTTCGGGGCCAGCCCGTTGCTCTGTGTCGTACCCCATTCGGATTGCGGCGCCAGGGAGGGTGTACCAACCACGATCATGGTGTGGCCGGTGTCCTGGGTCGGGATCAGCGCCGAGCCCGAGCTCGGCGGCGGGGCCGTGCTCGAATGCGTTGGATTGGTGTAGATCCCCGTCCCGTAGGCGATCAGGTCGCCGGCTTGAAGCGTCGCGAAGTCCGACACGGAGACGAACCCGTTGCTGCCGTCCGCCATCTCGCCGAAGAAGTAGGACAGCACGTCGGCTCGCGACCACGGCCAGGCGCTTTCGTCGAGCGCCGGCTGGTTGCCCGGATTGAAGTAGGGGATCAGCCGGGCAGCCAATTCGACCGCCTGATGGATCGGCGCCACGGTGTTCAGCGCGTAGTTCACCCAGCCCGAGCAGTCGGTGTAGATGGTGGGGTGCTCTGTTCCCGTCAGAGTTGCAATCGGCTCCTTGGTGGGGGTCGTGAGGCCGACCGTTTCATAGGTGTAGGCGGTGTAGCCGCCGTTTGCCGGGTTGACGAGGCTTGCGACTGCGAGCGCGAAATCGGAGAGGGGAGTCGACACGTTGATCACTCGATGTTGCGGTTTCGATGCGGAATGTGCCCCCCGAGCAGGCGCTCGGTCGAGAGCCAATTCGCGTCGACGTTACGATTTACTTTCGAAGCGAGGCGGGCGAGCGGGCCGGCTACTCTAACCAATCGCCTTGTCCTCAACTCGCCGCGATGGGCGAGGCGGTCAGTCCACGAACCACGAGGCGAGAGCCGCGAGGAGCCAGGCGACGATGACTGGCAGGAGCATCAGCATGAACAGCGGTGCCGGATCGATCAGCTGCCAATAGAGGCCGAACCCGCTGATCGGCGCGGTTTTGGGCACCTTGTCGACCGGTACCGAAACGAGGCGCACGAGCCAATCGAGATAGGGCGAGCCCAGCGTCAGGCCGTACCAGGATCCGAAGCCGACGAAGGCCACCCAGAATATCGACAGCACGACGCCGAGGGGACGCATGGCTGTCCTTCTCCCATTTTTCCGGGCGACGAGCGCGCCCTCCGTTGACGCAACGATAGGAGTCGGCCCCGGGGAATGCAATGCGGCCCCCGAGTTCACGTCGGCGCTTTGAACCCAAAAACGAGAGTTGGACCATCTCACACTGTTGGGCTTATTCGCCTGGGAAGACGGCGCCTATCGCTGGGACCGCGCCACTGATGGCGGAGTAAACTCCGCCAAGATGACGCTCATGCGGACCGCGGGCGTCCCGGCCGCTCATGAGCATGATGAGGGCGCGTTCGGCAGGGGCGCGGCAGACCGGCGCCCGAGCCGAGCCGCGCCATGAGCGGGCGGGATGCCCGCGGTCCAGTCCGCCATCAGTGGCGCGCTCCCAACAAAGAGGCGAGCGCCCCAAGGCATTCTCACGGGGGCGGAGTTTGTCAGCCTTCGTCGCCGCTGCCGTCCATCGCGGGCAGCTCGCTCCAGGCCAGCCGATGGGCCTGCGTCCGGACATCGGCGGGCCAGGAAGCCGTGCATTGCTCGAAGCGTTCGCGCTCGCCGGCGAACAGGGCCCGTGTCGCCTCCTCGAACCCTGCAAGGTTGCCTGCCAAGGCCGACATGAAGCGATAGGCACGTTCCCGGTTGGCGCGGACCTGCGTTCGGCCGTGATCGATACGTCGCGCCTCGTCGACCAGGCGCCGCAGGGCGGCGGACGCGCCCCCCCGCTGTTGCGCCAGCCATTGCCAATGGCGGGGCAGGAGGGTGACCTCCCGGGCGACGACGCCGAGACGCGGCCTGCCGCGACTGCGGCTGGCTGGTGGCGATTCCCCGCCTTGGTCACTTGGTTGGGCCGCCGGTGCCGGTCCGGCGAGACGGCTCACGATTTCGGCCGCGGTACCCCGGACATCGAGGTCGATCACCGAACCCGTCACGTCGTCGAAGACGAGGATCGACGCGTCCGGGTTTTCCAACAGGGCCGTCCTCACGGCGAGGGCGACGTCGGCCAGCGACCCCTGTGCAATTCGCTGAAACCTGTCGAATGCGGTGCAGGTCTTGGCCTGGGGATTCAACATGACAATTATTTATCCGGATGAAACTGCTTGCGTCAATAATATCCGGATAATAATGTGCAGCAAACCAGTTGAACCGGAGGTCGGTAACGTGACGCCCAGGGAGAAGAAGGCGGCCATTGCCGCTTACAAGGAGCGCAAGGTGATCGGCGGCATCTATGCTGTGCGCTGCTTGGCGAGCGGTCGACGGTGGATCGGATGGGCCTGCAACCTTGCGACGATCCAGAACCGGCTCTGGTTCGCGCTGCGCCTGGGAACCAGTCCGCACCGCACGTTGCAGGCGGCGTGGAACGCGAGCGGTGCGGCGAGCTTCGTGCTCGAGGAAGTCGAGCGCCTGGACGACGAGGCGCTGGCGTTCGTCCGCGATAGAGTCGCCAAGGAACGTCACGCCCATTGGTGCGCGACGTTCGGTGCCGAGGCGATCTGAGCCTTCTCTTTGAAGGTGCGCCGGAGCCCGACAGACGAGCGTGCCGGGAGCGCACCACTCCGTGGCGCTCATGCACTTCTGGACCGCGGGCGTCCCGCCCGCTCATCGTCATGAGCGTGCGGGACGCCCGCGGTCCGCATGAGCGCCACGGAGTGGCGCGCTCCCAGTAGTGAGTCGCGTTGGAGGTGAGGACTACCCGGCGACGCCAATCAGCTCGACGACCAGGTGGCCGCCGGCGCTCGCCGTGGCCGAGTAGTTATCGACCTGCGCATGGGCGGCGGCGACGCTGGCTGCCGAGCCGTCGACGCCCTGCATGACGGCCTGCGCCCAGGCAACCTCGCTCAATCCGGCATTGATGGCGAAATCCTCGCCAATGGCGTGCTTGTTGGCGAGGTACTGAGCGTCGGCTGCACTGCCGGTCGAGGCTTGGGCGCCGTAGATCACCGCCACCATGAAGTAGTCGCGGCCAATGGCGCCGGTTTCCAGATCGTGCACCCAATAGTTCAGCCCGGGCGCGTCGGGGTCCCGTCCGAGCATGTTGTTGTAGACATGCGTGACGAATGCGACGGTCGACTGGCTCGCCGGGAAGGTGGCCAAGGTCTCGGGCTGGACGAAGAAGCTCTTGGCGATCTCCAGCAGGCTCATGCCGTCGGCCAGCCGGCTCGCCCAATAGCACAGACCGAGCGCGTCGGGAGCGCGGTCAAAATAGGCGATGTACATGTCGGTGAGGTCGTCGAGCTGGTGCCCGGGCAGCGAGGCGACGCCGGAGAACCAGTCGGTATGGAGCGTCACATCGGCGAACTCCATGCGCTCGACGCCGAGCAGGGCATCGAGGCCGTCGCTACCGACATTGTCGCGCACCAGCACGCTGTCCGGACCGACCAGCAGCGTGTAGTTGCTCGACGGGCCGGAAAAGACAGCCGTGTCGATCACCACGACGTGGTCACCGGGGTGGAAGACCTGGACGGTGCCGAAATCGAGGAAAGCGGCCGCCTCGGTCTGGTCCTCGTCGCTGTCGGTGAGGTCCGCCCACAGGGCGAGATTGTCGGTGATGTCGTGGTTCGCCGTGTCGTTGCCGTTGGTGTTCTCGATCTTCTTGCCGGTGATCACATGCACGTCGTCGATCGTCAGGTCGTCGTTGTAGGCAGCCCAGGCGGCCGACAGCTCCTCCGCCGTCATCACGACGCCGTTCAGCTTGTAGGTGAGCGTCGGATCGAGATGATCGAAGAACTCCTTCAGGCGGTTCTCGTAGTTCTCCCAGGCCTTCCAGTTGGCGTTGGCGCCCGGCGGGCTGACTGCTCCCGCATGATGCCCGTCATCGTCGTCGTCTTCCCAGTCGTCGTCGTCCCGGTGAAAATCGCCGACGATCTGGCCGGTCGCCGTGAGATGGTCGCCGATCAGGATGTCGTCGCCGGCGCGGCCCTTCAGGGTGTCGGACCCGAAGCCGCCGACCAGGATGTCGTCGTTGCCGGCACCGGTCAGTTTGTCGTTCAGCCCAAGTCCGTCGATGAAGTAACGAACGAGGTCGTCGTTTCCGATCAGGGTGTCGGCAAGGGCGTCGCTGCCGATCATCGCCAGGTCATAAGTGTAGTCGGTGCCCTCGATCGTAACGGTCGCCATGGAAAGTATCCTCGTTGTGGAGGCTGACATTTAATGCTGTGTCAGCGGCGTCTGAACGCCTGGGGCGGGAAAAGGTTCGCCGGTCACCGCATGGTCACGGATTTCGCACGTGGACGGTCCCTGCGCCGACCGTGGACCGCCGCTATTGACAAGATTTCAAGGCGCAACGGATAGTTCAGCAGCCGTGCACGGCGCGCAGAGAACAACCAAGGCGCCGTGACCCCTCTGGGAGGAGGATCCATGTTCCGGCAAGCCACCAAGGTGGCGGCGTGGGCCGCTGCCGTGATCGTCGGCGCCCTGTCGCCGCTCCATGCCCAGGACCAGAAGGGCACTCTCGTATTCGCCGTCGAATCGCTGGGCGCCCAGACGCTGGACCCGATCCTCGAGGGTCGCCCCGGCAACGCCGTCTACCAGGCCGCGATGTACGATTCCCTGGTCGGCTTCGACGTCGCCAAAGGCGGTGTCGGGCCGGGCGTGGCCGAGCGCTGGGAACTGTCGCCCGACGGCCTGACCTGGACGTTCTTCATCCGGCCGGGCCAGACGTTCCACAATGGCGACAAGCTTACCGCCCACGACGTCAAGTTCAGCCTCGAGCGCCAGATGGGGCCGGGATCGCTCGCCGCCGCGGCGGCGAGCATGCGGCGCAGCATCAAGAGCATCGAGGTCGTCGATGACATGACGGTGAAGGTCAATACCAGCAGCCCGCAGATCGGCCTGCCGGCCGGCCTGTCGCGCGCCGTCGCGCCGGAAGGCGCCATCATGCCCAAGGCCTACATCGAGAAGGTCGGCGAAGAGGAGTTCCGCAAGAAGCCGATCGGCAGCGGCCCGTGGAAGTTCGTCCGCAACGTGCCGGGTGATCGCATCGAGTTCACCGCGGTGACCACGCCGCACTGGCGCGGCCGGCCGCATTTCAAGGATCTCCACGTCCTGCTGGTGCCGGAGGAGAGCACCCGCGTTGCCATGGTGCGCACCGGCGAAGCGGCGATCGCCTCGATAGGGCCCGAGACCATGCTCGGCGCCGCCCGCGCCGGGCTCGAGGTGCTGTCGGTGCCGGGCACGATGCAGGCGATCTTTCAATTCTACGGCACCTGGAAGCCCGAGTTGAAGGACCAGCCGATCGCCAAGCCGCGCGTGCGCCAGGCATTGTCCCTGGCGATCGATCGCAAGCAGGTGATCGAGCACGTCATGAACGGCAAGGCGCGGATGCCCTATCCGTTCGCGACGTTCGCCTACACCGATTTCCTCAGCGCGCCGCGCTGGGAGAAGTGGGCGGCCGAGGCTTTTCGCTACGATCCGGCGCAGGCCAAGAAGATTCTCGCGGAGGAGGGCTATCCCAACGGCTTCGAGCTCAAGTTCGCCAACACCGCGCTGCCGGGCACGCAGTTCATGATCGATATCGGCACCGCGATCGCCGACATGTGGACCAAGATCGGCATCAAGGTGACGCTGAAGCACTACGAATGGGGCTCCTTCCCGCCACTCGAGCGCGGCGACCAGGCGCAGCTGACGGGCTGGGCCTCGATGTACCGCACCGCCGGTCGGCCCGATGCGCCGTGGCGCTATAACGGCGCCTTCTCGCCCGACAGCACCCAGCGTCTGTTCGGCGACAAGGACAATTGCGCCGAGACCTGTCAGGACTTCGTCAAGACCTACCGCGCCCTCCTGGCTGAGCTCGACCGCACCAAGCGGACGGCCCTGACCGATCGCATGGTCGAGATCGCCTCCAATTCGTGGACCGTGGTGCCGATTCTGGAAGGCATGGGCTACTACGCCATCAACACCAAGAAGGTCGGGCAGTTCGAGGCCATTCCGGGCCGGCACGAGCTGGGCGACGTGTTCGAGCGCATCCCGCGCCCCGACGAGAAGCCCTGGAAGAAGTGAGCGAAGCGCCGCCCATGGGCAGGCCATGAAGCGCTACATCGCCCGCCGGCTGCTGCAAGGCGTGGTCCTGCTCTGCCTCGTGGCGACGATCGTCTTCTTCCTCGGCCGGATGACCGGCAACCCGGTCGACCTGATGCTGCCCGAGGATGCAACCGCGGAAGACCGGGAGGCGCTGATCCAGACGCTCGGGCTCGACGGCTCGATCTTCGAGCAGTTCGCGATCTTCGTCGGCAACGCGATCCACGGCGATCTCGGCAACTCGATCCGCATGAAGCAGCCTGCGGTCGAGGCCTTCTTCGACCGGCTGCCCAACACGCTTGTGCTGATGCCATGGGCGATCCTGCTCGGCATGGCACTCGGCATCCCGCTCGGCGTGCTGGCGGCGCTCAATCGCGGCGGATGGCTCGACCGCGCCGCCGGCACGGTGGCGGTGCTCGGGGTTGCCGTGCCGAGCTTCTGGCTTGGCGTGCTGCTGATCTTCGTGTTCAGCGTCGAGCTGGGTTGGCTGCCATCGGGCCGAATGGGTGGGCCGGCCCATTTCGTGCTGCCGGTGATCACGCTGGGCACGTTCCTGGTGGCGGGCTTCATGCGCATCACGCGCTCGGCCATGCTCGACGTGATGGAGAGCGAGTTCGTCAAGCTCGCCCGCATCAAGGGGTTGAGCGAGGCGGTCGTGATCTGGAAGCATTGCCTGCGCAACGCGCTGATCCCGGTGCTCACCCTGTGGGGCGTCTTCGTCGGCAACCTGATCACCGGCGCCATCGTCACGGAGACGGTGTTCGCCTGGCCCGGCATCGGCCGTCTGACCTACGAGGCGGTGATCTACCGCGACTTTCCGCTGCTGCAGGCGGTGATCATCCTGAAGTCGATCCTGATCCTGTCCATCAATCTCGGCGTCGACATCCTCTACGCCTACGTCGATCCGAGGATCCGCCTTGCGTAGATATATTCATGTTCCTCCCCAGCTTCGCTGGGGAGGTGTCAGCGTCTTCGCCGACGGAGGGGTCATGAATCTTTGCTGGGAGCGCGCCACTCTCGTGGCGCTCTTCTTGTCGATCACACATCGCATGAGCGCCACGGGAGTGGCGCGCTCCCAGCCATGAGATTCATGACCCCTCCGTCGCCTATGACGCGACACCTCCCCAGCGAAGCTGGGGAGGAGGGAGCGCGCCATGGCCTTGCTTGAACGGCCGCAGGCATCGAACTGGTGGCGCTGGCGGCTGCGGCTCGGCAGCAGCGCCGGCGTGCGACGGACCTCGCGGGCGCCGTGGATCCCGATCGCCATCATCTCCGTGATCGTGATCATGGCCGTGTTCGCGCCGCTGCTCGCGCCGTATTCGCCGATCGACCAGACCTTGCGCGACAAGCTGCTGCCGCCGGCCTGGATGACGGGCGGCAGCGACAAGTACCTGCTCGGAACCGACGCCTTCGGCCGCGATCTCCTGAGCCGGCTGATCTACGGCGCGCGGGTCAGCCTGATCGTGGCGCTGCTGGCGCTGACCGCGGGCGGCGGCGTTGGGCTCGTCGTCGGCATCGTGGCGGGCTATGTCGGTGGCACCGTCGACAGCATCCTGATGCGTCTGGTCGACGCCGCCTTCACCTTCCCGGCCATCCTGTTCGCGCTGCTGCTCGCGGTCACCATGGGGCAGGGGCTGGGGACGCTGGTCCTGGCGATCAGCCTGCTCTTGTGGGCGAGCTTCGCCCGCGTCATCCGAGGCGAGGTGCTGACCTTGCGCCAGCGCGACTTCGTGGCGCTGGCCAAGGTGCGCGGCTGCTCCTCCCTGCGCATCATGCTGACCCACATCCTGCCGAACGTGGTCAACACCTTCATGGTTCTGGTCACGCTCAACATCGGCGTCGTCATCATCGCCGAGGCGTCGCTGAGCTTCCTCGGCGCCGGCATCCCGCCGCCGACCCCGACCTGGGGCCTGATGATCTCGGAGGGTCGCGGCCGCATCGCCGACGCCTGGTGGGTGGCGCTGATCCCGGGCATCGCCATCACCCTGCTGGTCCTCTCGGTCAACCTGTTCGGCGACTGGCTGCGCGACCGGCTCGACCCTCGACTGCGCCAATTGTGAGCGGCCGGGCGTTGACAGGCGACATCGTTCTCGAGGTACGCGACCTGCACACGCATTTCTTCCTGCGTCGTGGCGTGGTCAGGGCGGTCGACGGCGTGAGCTTCCACCTGCGCCGCGGCGAGGTGCTGGGGCTGGTCGGCGAATCGGGCTGCGGCAAGAGCCTGACCGCGCTCTCGCTGATGCGCCTGCTGCCCAAGGGCGGGGCGCGCACGATCAAGGGCGAGGTGCTGCTGGGCGGCGAGAACATCCTCGAGTGCACGCCGGCCGAGATGCGCGAGATCCGCGGCCGGCGCCTCTCGATGGTGCTGCAGGATCCGCAGACCTCTCTCAACCCAGTGTTCTCGATCGGCGATCAGCTGCGCGAGGCGATCCTGCGCCGCCGGCGCGCGCCGGGTGAGGAGCTGGCGCGTGAGGCCGTCGCCGCCTTGCGCGGCGTCGAGATCGCCGCGCCCGAGCAGCGCCTCGGCCAGTATCCGCACCAGATGAGCGGCGGCATGAAGCAGCGCGTGGTCGGCGCCATCGCCATCACCGGGCAGCCCGAGGTGCTGATCGCCGACGAGCCGACCACCGCGCTCGACGTCACGATCCAGCTCCAGTACCTGAAGCTGCTCAAGCGCCTGCAGGCCGACAACGGCATGGCGATCCTGTTCATCACCCACGATTTCGGTGTCGTCGGCCGCATGTGCGATCGCGTCGCCGTGATGTATGCTGGCCGTATCGTCGAATGCGGACCGGTGCGGCAGATCTTCGAGTCGCCCGCCCATCCTTACACGCGCGCCCTGATCGCTTCGGTGCCGAAGATGCACGGTCCGATCGGCCGGCTGGCCACGATCGAGGGCCAGCCGCCGTCTCTGATGGACCTTCCGGCAGGCTGCCGCTTTGCCTCGCGCTGTCCGCTCGCCGAGCAGCGTTGCCTGGACGCCTATCCGGGAACGGTGCAGGTGAACGAGGAGCATACGGCGGACTGCTGGCGCGTGACGCAAAGCTGAAGGCCGTGTCGCCGGTGCGTCCATTCTTGCCAAGGGTATGCGCAGGTTGCACTCTCGCCGCCGGGAGCATCGCGTTCCCGGCGTCCGGCAGCGTTTCATCCGTGATCCACAAGAAAAGTCGAGGGAGGGTTTCATGACGGCATCCCGCTGTGCGACCGCGGCTGTTGCGGCGGCGGCGCTGGTCTTCGGCATCGGCACAGCCAGCGCCCAGCAAAACGTCCGTACCGCCACGTCATGGCCGGGCGGCGTGCATCTGGAGCAGTTCGCCCAAGGCTTTTCCAAGCAGGTCGATTCGCTGACCGGCGGCAAGGTCAAGTTCCAGGTCTTTCCGGCCGGCACCATCGGCAGTCCGCTCAAGATCACGGAATCGGTGCAGAAGAAGGTGGCGCAGGCCGGCCACTCCTGGCCCGGCTACGATTGGGGCCTCGACAAAACAGCGGCCGTGTTCGGCGGCTATGTCGGCTCGCCGCCGGCCGAAGCGCTGCTGCACTGGATCTATGTCGGCGGCGGCATCGACCTGTGGCGGCAGTGGCGCATGGAGAAGTTCGGCGTGGTGGCGCTGCCCTGCGGCTCGCACTCCGACGAGATTCACATGGTTTCGCGCAAGCCCATCCGCAAGCTCGAGGACCTGAAGGGGCTCAAGCTCCGGACGTCGGGCGCCTGGGCCGAGATTGCCAACAACCTCGGCGCCTCGACCGTCATCCTGCCGGGTGGCGAGGTCTATCCGGCGCTCGAACGTGGCGTCGTCGACGCCATCGAATGGGCCACGCCCGGCATCAACCTCCCCCTCGGCTTCCACAAGGTCGCCAAGTACGCGATCCTGCCCGGCGTCCACCAGCCGGGCGCGGTGCTGGAATGCGTCTTCGACAAGGCGTTGTGGGACGGCTTCGACGCCACCACGAAGAAGCAGATCGAGGCTGCCGCCAAGCTCTCCACCATCGAATCGTGGATGAACATCAATCTCATGGATGCCGACGCGCTCGCCAAGCTGAAGAGCGAGGGCGTCGAGTTCATCCGCGTCGACCAAGCCTACATCGATGGCGTGGCCAAGGCGACGCGCGAATGGGAGGACAAGTACATGGCGGCGGATGGCGGCTGGTTCAAGAAGGTGGTCGAATCGCAGCGCGCCTTCATGGCGCGGTGGAAGCCGTCTGCCGAGTATCGATCCGAGTTCAGGTAGTCGCGAAACCGATCGGTCGATGCGCGGCCTGGTTCGAGTTGTCGATGGCGTCAGCCGTTTATTCGGGGCGATCGCCGCCGCACTGGTGATCGTCCTGGTCATCCTGATGCTTTACGATGTCGTGCTGCGCTATCTCTTCAATGCACCGACGATCTGGGGCAACGATCTCAACACCTGGTTGATGGGCGCCTCGTTCGTGCTGTCGATCGCCTATGCCATGTCGACGGACAGCCATGTTCGCGTCGACCTGCTGTACGACCGTCGCACCAAGCCGCGCATCCGGATCTTCGATCTGGTCGGGCTGACCGCGATCATCCTGCCGACGGTCGCGTGGGTCACCCTGGGCCTGTTCGATCACTTCATGACGGCGTACCAGAGCGGCGAGCGCTCGGGCTCGGGCGGCTGGAACCCGATCGTCTGGCCGTTCAAGCTGATTCTCCTGGTCGGCTTTGCAATCTTCACCCTGCAGATCGCGGCCGAGATCATCAAGCGCGCCGCCTCGCTGATGGGCAGGCCGCTCGACGGCGGCGACGAGACGGGCGATGTCCATGGAGTCTGAAGCGGCTCCGTCCCTGCCATGCCGCCGGGCGGGAGGAACCGCCATCGGTGCCAACTTGGGGGCCGCCCGATGAGCGCGCTGTGGATGTTCCCGGCCCTCATCGCGGTGATCCTGACTGGCTTCCCGGTGGCGCTCACCATGATGGCGCTGGCGGTGGTGTTCGGGCTCCATTCGTTCGGGCTCGTCGGCCTGCAGTACCAGTTCATCCAGAAGATCGAGGAGGTGGCGACCGCGCAGGTGCTCGCGGCGGTGCCGCTGTTCATCTTTATGGGCGCCATGTTCGAGGCCTCGGGCATCGCCTCGCGCCTGTTCGATGCCATCCACATGTGGACGCGGCGCGTGCCCGGCGGCATGGCCGTCGGCACCGTCATCATGTGCGTGATCTTCGCGGCGACCAGCGGCGTCGTCGGCGCGACGGAGACCGTCGTCGGCCTGCTGGCGATCCCCGCCATGCTGAAGTACGGCTATTCGAAGAGCCTGATCTCCGGCACGATCTGCGCCGGCGGCTCGCTCGGCACCATCATCCCGCCGTCGGTGCTGGCCGTCGTCATCGGCCCGGTCGCCAATGCCTCGGTCGGCAACATCCTGCTCGGCATGTTCATTCCGGGCTTCATGCTGGCGATCGCCTACATCCTCTATATCGTCACCGTGTGCATCATCCGTCCGGATTTCGGTCCGCGCATCCCGAAGGCAGCCGACGAGCCGTCGCTCGCGGCCAAGCTGGTCCTGAGCGGCAAGGTCCTGGTCCCGCCGGTGGTGGTGATCGTCGCTGTCCTCGGCTCGATGATGGCGGGCATTGCCACGCCGACAGAGGCATCGGCGACCGGCGCGCTCGGCACCGTGCTGCTGGCGATCACCTACCGGCGGCTGTCCTGGCCGGTGCTGGTCGACTCGACCATGCGCACCGTGCGCATCACGGCGATGATCCTGACCATCGTGGCCTGCGGGCAGATGTTCGCCGCCGTCTTCGTCGGCTCGGGCGGACTGGAGATGCTGCAGGGGTTCCTCAACGAATTCAGTGTCGGACGATGGGGCCTGATGTTCCTGGTCATGTTCATCGTGTTCCTCGCCGGCTTCATGCTGGAGCCCCTGGTGATCATCCTGATGGTGGTGCCGATCACGGCGCCGCTGATCGAGGCGGCGGGATTCGACAAGGTCTGGTTCTGTGTTCTCTTCCTCGTCATGCTGCAGACCGGCTACCTGACGCCGCCGATGGCGCCGTCGATCTTCTACCTGCGCGGCATCGCCCCGCCCGAGATCACGCTCAGGCACATGTATCTCGGCATCTGGCCGTTCGTCGGCCTCCAACTGCTGGTGGTGGGGTTTTTGCTGTACTTCCCGAAGCTCGTCACATGGTTGCCCGACGCGGTGTTGACCGGCATACGATGAGCCGCCGGGCTCGTGCGGCGGCTTCTGCGCGTCGACGGCCGAGTCGATTCGCGGCACTCTCGGCTTCCCCGCCTGATCGGCCGATCAACTGGCGCCTGCGCGGTTTCTGGAGGTTTCTGTCCGCATGAATGCCGGGTCGATGTCGAACGGGGAGAAGCCGCTGCTGCAGGTCGAGGGCGTGCGCAAGCACTTCGCCTTCACCAAGGGCATCCTGCTTGCCCGCACGCTCGGCCACGTCAAGGCGGTCGACGGCGTCTCCTTCGAAATCCGCGCCGGCGAGACGCTGGGCCTGGTGGGCGAATCGGGCTGCGGCAAGACCACGACCTCGCGCATGATCCTCAATCTGGAGGAGCCCACCGAGGGCCGTATCCTGCTGGAGGGCGAGCCGATCCACGGTTTGCGCGGTGCCGAACTGGCTGCCTATCGCGCCAAGGTGCAGGCGGTGTTCCAGGATCCCTGGTCGTCGCTGAACCCGCGCATGAAGGCGGGCCGCATCATCGCCGAGGCGCTGATCGTCAATGGCTGGAACGACCGGGCGAAAATCGACGAGCGGGTGCACGAGCTCCTGCGGCAGGTCGGCCTTCGTCCCGAACAGTCGCAGCAATACCCGCACGAGTTCAGCGGCGGGCAGCGCCAGCGCGTGGCGCTCGCGGCGGCGCTCGCCTCGCGTCCCAAGCTGATCGTGCTCGACGAGCCGGTCTCGGCGCTCGACGTGTCGATCCGCGCCCAGATGATGAACCTCCTGAAGGACATCCAGGCTCAGGACAAGGTGGCCTACCTCCTGGTTGCGCACGATCTCGCCACGGTGCGGCACATGGCCGACAACACGGTGGTGATGTATCTCGGCAAGATCGTCGAGCGCGCACCCACCATTGCCTTGTTCGACGACGTGCGCCATCCCTACACGCGGGCGCTGTTCTCTGCCGTTCTGGTGGCGTGGCCGGGGCGGCAGGAGGATGAGGTCGAGCTCAAGGGCGAGGTGCCGTCGCCGCTCGATCCGCCGAGCGGCTGCCGCTTCCACACGCGCTGCCCCTATGCCATGGCGCGCTGCTCGGCCGAGGAGCCGGTGCTTCGCGACGTCACGCCGGGCCACGCCGTGGCCTGCCACCTGTTTGATGGTTCATAGTCGGTTCGAGAAGGGAGAGTAGCGATGTCGCGTCAGCCGTTCGGCCCGTTGCAAGGCGTCAAGGTCGTGTCCTGCTCGACGGCGCAGGCGGGCACGGTGCCCTACATGCTGATGGCCGACCTCGGCGCCGACGTGATCAAGATCGAGGTGCCGGAAGGCGGCGATCCCTCGCGCCGCATGACGGTGCTGCCGGGCATGCCCAGCACCTTCTTCGAGACCAACAATCGCGGCGTGAAGAGCGTCACGCTCAATCTCAAGTCCGCCGAGGGCCGCGCCATCCTGCACAAGCTGGTGGCCCGCGCCGACATCTTCGGCCAGAACTTCCGTCCCGGCGCCGCCGAGAAGAACGGCTTCGGCTACGAGGAGCTGAAGAAGATCAATCCCAGGCTGGTCTACGTCTCGATCTCGGGCTACGGCACGCGCGGGCCCAACGGCCATCTCCCGGGCACCGATTCGATGGCTCAGGCGCTTGGCGGCATCGCCGAGGCCTATTCCATGCCCGGCCAGAAGATGCGCACCGGCATTGCCTCGGTGGCCGACGAAAGCACTGCCATGCTGGCCTTCGGCGGCGCGCTGGCGGCGCTGACGCACGCCCGGGCAACCGGCATCGGCCAGAAGATCGAGCTGTCCTTGCTGGGTTCGTTGGTCCGCCTGATGGGTTGGACCTTCACCACGACGATGTGGCGCAACCGCAATCCGGTGACCGGCCAGGCGCGCGTCACCGGCACCGCCGAGCGGCCCGGCATCAGCGCGAGCTTCAACGATCGCGACGGCAAGCCACTGGTGTTCCAGCTCACCGGCCCCGACAACTGGAAGGATGCGATGGGTGCGCTGGGCTTCCTGCCGCGGCTCAAGGAGGCGGGCTTCGAGCATCTCGGCGTGATCATCGACAATGACGCCAGGAGGAACGGGCTGCTGGCCCTGCTCGACGAGCTGTTCGCCACCGGCACGCGCGAGGACTGGGTGGCGAGGCTGCGCGGTGCCGACATCGTGTCGGCACCGATCAACACCCTGCTGGAAGCGTCGAACGACCCCGATGTGATCGCCAACGGCTACGTGACCGAGGTCGACTATCCCAAGTTCGGCAGGAAGCTCAAGGTGCACGGCACGCCCTGGCAGTTCTCCGAGACACCGGCCAGCCCGGGCATCGCGCCCGAGCTCGGCGCGCACAACAACGAGGTGCTGGCGGAGCTGGGCTACAGCGACGCCGAGATCGCCAGGTTGCGTGCAGGAAAGGTCATCTAGGCGATCCATGAACCGTCCATTGGTCCGGGCTGCGGTGGCACGCGAAGCGCTGCCCGTCATCGAGTTCCTGCAGGAACACCACTACGACATCGGATCGATCAACGCCGACCGGGTATTGCCCGAGGCCGATGGCGAGCTGCGCCTGCTATGCGTGATGTGCGCCGACCGTGATGCGGTTCGTCAGCTTCGCCAACGGATGCGGCAGGCATTCGTCGATCAGCCGCAGGTGATCAGGATCACCAACAGGGTAGCCGTCGCGCAGATGCCACTTGAAACCTACATGGTGGCGTTCCCCGAAATCCCGGCAATCGAGGATGAAACATAACCCGGCGATGGAGGAGTCTTTGCCGGGAGCGCGCCACTCCGATGGCGCTCATGGGATGTGTAATCACCAAGAAGAGCGCCATCGGAGTGGCGCGCTCCCGCCGATGAGACCGTGACGCTTCCCTTCCCAGCGCAGCTGGGAGTGGAAGGCTCTACGCCGCCTCGCCAAGCACGGTGCAGCGGCGGATGATGCGCGGCTCGGTGGCGGTGTCGTAGCTGCCGGCCTTGTGCAGCAGGCAGCGATTGTCCCACAGCATCAGGTCGCGAGGCCGCCAGCTGTGGATGTAGAGGCGGCAGAGGCCGACGATGCGCTGGTTGAGATCCTCGATCAGCCGGCGCCCTTCATCGTAGCCCATGCCGACGATGCTTTCGGCGTGGTCGCCGAGATAGATCGTCTTGCGGCCGGTTTCGGGATGGACGCGCACCACCGGATGATCGACCGGCGGTACCGCCTTGCGCTGGGCCTCGGTCATCGGATCCTCGCCGTGCCGGCGGGTGCGCGAAAAATCGAGGTTGTGGATGGCGCGCAGCGTCTCGAGGTGGCGCTGCTCGTCCGGCGACAGCGTCTCGTAGGCCGAGTACATGTCGGCGAAGGCGGTGCCGCCGCCGCGGCTCGGGATCACCTCGGCATAGAGCATGGTGCACTTCGTCGTGCGGCGCTGCCACGATCCGTCGGTGTGCCACGCCATCGTCCCCTTGTCGGGATGCTTGCCGGTGGGCCGGCCGTCGGGCCCGACGTTCGACAGCGTATAGAGCTCGGGATGGGTGCTGGCATGGTACTGGTTCATGACGTGAACCTGGACCTCGCCGAAGCGGCGGGCGAAGGCGACCTGGTCGCCGGGCGGCAGATCCTGGTCGCGGAACAGCAGGAGCTGGTGGGCGAGGAAGGCCGCGTAGATCGCCGGAAACGTCGCATCGTCGACTGCCGACACGACGAGGCCGCAGATCTCGGCCCCGAGGCCGCCGGGCAGGGGGCGCAAATCGAAAGCACGAGCAGCGGTCTTGACGGCGGCAACGGTCGACACGGGCATCCTCCTCGAGTGCGACGAGCGTCCCTCGCTTTGCGAAGGATGACAACCTCCTTGTAGGCGTCGAACGCCATTGTCTCCGCCGGCGAAGCGAGGGACCCTCGACACCCCATGAACCGCGGAGCGCCCATGAGCAGTGACATCCGGCCCTTTCGCATTGCCATTGGCGACGACATCCTCGTCGATCTGAAGGAACGCCTTCGCCGCACGCGATGGCCTGAAGCCGAGCTGGTCGACGACTGGAGCCAGGGAGCGCCGCTCGACTGGATCCAGGATGTCTGCCGCTATTGGGCGGAGCGATACGATTGGCGCCAGCGCGAGGCCGGGCTCAATCGCTTCGCGCAGTTCAAGACCGAGATCGACGGGCTCGACATCCATTTCGTGCACATGCGTTCGCCCCGCGCCGATGCACTGCCGCTGATCATCACGCATGGCTGGCCGGGCTCGATCGTCGAGTTCCACAAGGTGATCGAGCCGCTGGTCGATCCGGCGGCGCATGGCGGCGACGCCGCCGATGCATTCCACGTGATCTGCCCGTCCCTGCCGGGCTTCGGCTTCTCGTCGAAGCCCACGACCACCGGCTGGGGCGTCGACAGAATCGCGGCGACCTGGGCAAGGCTGATGGCGCGGCTGGGCTACGCGCGCTACGGCGCGCAAGGCGGCGACTGGGGATCGGCGGTGACGAGCTCGCTCGGGGCGCAGGACCCCGAGCATTGCGCCGGCATCCACATCACGCTCGCCATGGGGTCGCGGCCCAAGGTCGACGGCCAGCCGACGGCGGAAGAGGTCCGGGCGCTCAAGGGCGCCGAATACTACGCCGAATGGGACTCAGGCTATTCCAAGCAGCAATCGACCCGGCCGCAGACGCTTGGCTATGGCCTCACCGATTCGCCGGTTGGTCAGGCAGCGTGGATCCTGGAGAAGTTCTGGGCGTGGACCGACTGCAACGGCCATCCCGAGAACGTGCTCGGCCGCGACGAGCTGTTGGACAATGTCATGCTCTAGTGGGTCACCGCGACGGCGGCTTCTTCGGCGCGGCTCTACTGGGAAAGCTTTGGCCCGAAGCGGCGGGCCGCGCAGACCATCACGGTGCCGACCGGCGTCGCCGTATTCCCCAGGGAGATCGTGACGCCGGTGCGGCGCTGGATGGAGGAGCGCTACACCGACATCCGCCACTGGTCCGAGATGCCGAAGGGCGGCCACTTCGCCGCCTTCGAGCAGCCCGCGCTGTTCATCCACGACGTACGCGCATTCTTTCGCGGGGTGCGTTGATCATGCTCCTCCCCGACGCAGTTGGGGAGGTGTCCGCGTCTTCGCGGACCTGCCTTCGCCGAAGCGAAGCCGCTTCGGCTTCGCGCAGGCAGGCGGAGGGGACATGGTCTTCCGGATCGCGGGCGTCTCGCCCGCTCATGCGCTGTATGAGCGGGCGAGACGCCCGCGGTCCGCTGAATCATGACCCCTCCGTCGGCGAAGACGCCTACACCTCCCCAGCGAAGCTGGGGAGGAGGGCATGAACGTCGCGTTCAGGCAGCCGCCGCCTGGCGCACCATGTCGGCGCATTTCTCGCCGATCATGATCGAGGGGGCGTTGGTGTTGCCGGCGACAATGACCGGCATGATCGAGGCGTCGGCGACGCGGAGTCCCGCGATGCCGTGCACGCGCAGCTGCGAATCGACCACCGAGTCGGTCTCGCGGCCCATGCGGCAGGTGCCGACCGGATGCAGGTTGGAGACGCCGCGGGCGCGGATGTCGGCCTTGAGCTCGGCCTCGCCGGTGACCTGCGGCCCGGGCAGCACCTCCTCGACGATGTAGGGCTTCAGGGCCGCTTGGCTCGCGATCTCGCGGCAGATGCGCATGCCCTGGATCAGCGCCTCGTAGTCGTAGCTGCTCTTCAGGAAGTTGAAGCGGATTTCGGGCGCCGCCAGCGGATCGGGACTCTTGAGTCGCACGGTGCCGCGGCCGTCGGGCCGCAGATGCACCGGGCTGAGCCCGAAGGCGGAGAACGGCTGCGGCACGACGCCGTGACGCGAGCGGTCCTTGATCGCCCAGGCGAACATGTTGATCTGCAGATCGGGACGTTCGAGCCGCCGGTCGCTGCGCACCAGCGCGCCGACGAACAGGCCCATGCTCGACAGCGGCCCGGTGCGGCCCATCGCGTACTGTGCTGCGGCCACGACCTGGCGCATCCAGCTGTTGGCAAGGTCGTTCATCGTCTCCGGTCGCGTGCAGCGATAGGCGACGTAGGTGTTGAAATGGTCGTGCAGGTGGGAGCCGACGCCCGGCATGTCGCGCACGACGGTGATCCCGTGCTGCTGGAGATGGGCGCCCGGCCCGAGGCCGGACAGCAGCAACAGCTGAGGCGAGCCGTAGACGCCGCCGGAAACGATGACCTCGCGGGCCGCCCGCGCCGACTGCAGTCCGCCACGCGTCCTGTACTCGACGCCGACGGCGCGACCGTTCTCGATCAGCACGCGGGTCGCATGCGCCTCGGTGGCGATGGTCAGGTTACGGCGCTGGCGGGCGCCGCTGAGATAGGCCTTGGCGCTTGACCAGCGCCGCGCCTTGCCGATCGTGGTCTGGTAGTAGCCGACACCTTCCTGGGTGGCGCCGTTGAAGTCGGGATTGGCCGGGATGCCGGCTTGCACCGCGGCGTCGTGCATGGCCTGCGCCAGCGCCGGCTTCCAGCGATGGTCGCTGACCTTGAGGGGGCCGCCGACGCCGTGGAACTGGTTGGCGCCGCGCTCCTGGTCCTCGGCGCGCTTGAAGTAGGGCAGCACCGAATCGTAGTCCCAGCCCTCGCAGCCGCGCTGCCGCCATTCGTCGTAGTCGGCGGCATTGCCGCGCATGTAGACCATGCCGTTGATCGAGCTGGTGCCGCCCAGCACCTTGCCGCGCGGCTGGTACATGACGCGGTTGTTGAGCTCGACCTCGGGTTCGCTGTCGAACATCCAGTTGATGCGCGGATTGGTGAACGTCTTGTGGTATCCCAGCGGGACATGGATCCAGGGATAGGTGTCGCGCGGTCCCGCCTCGAGCAGCAGCACGCGGAAGCGGCCGTCCTCGCTCAGCCGGCCGGCGACGGCGCAGCCCGCCGAGCCGGCACCCGTCACGATGAAATCGTAGGTCTGATCGCTCCCCGACACGTCGATCCCTCCCTTGGTGTCAGCTTCGGGAATGGCACGAATACGGTCAACCCAAACGGCGTTCGAAATCCGACAGGCGGCTACCTGACGGCACGCTCGAGTCCGGTCGGGAAGACGGCTTTCTTTGTCATATGCGATGGCCCTGAGCGTCGTCGGGGTCCTCTGGCTTGGCCCCGGCTTGAAATGACGGGCGATTTTGGGCCTGATCATCCCCCTTCCGACGATTCCATCTCTGACAGCCCATGCGAGGTTCTCGATGACCGATGCCATATCCTCCAAGGCCCGCACGCTCGGCGGCAGCGGGATCGCCGTTGCGCCGATCGGCCTCGGCTGCATGTCCTTGTCCGGCGCCTACGGCAGGAGCGATGACGCGGACGGGATCCGAGTGGTTCATCATGCCATCGATCACGGCGTCACCTTCCTCGACAGTTCCGACATGTACGGCTGGGGTCACAACGAGACCCTGCTCGGCAAGGCGCTCGCCGGTGGCCGGCGCGGCAAGGTGGTGCTGGCGACCAAGTTCGGCCAGACGCAGAGGCCGGGCGGTGCCAACGGCGTCGATGGCAGCCCGGCCTACGTGAAGGCGGCCTGCGAGGCCAGCCTGAAGCGGCTCGGCGTCGACGTGATCGATGTCTACTTCCAGCACCGGGTGGATCCGTCGGTGCCGATCGAAGACACGGTCGGCGCGATGGGCGAACTGGTGAAGGCCGGCAAGGTGCGGGCGATCGGCCTGAGCGAAGCCGGTCCGGACACGATCCGCCGCGCCCACGAGACTCATCCGATCGCCGCCGTGCAGAGCGAGTACTCGCTGCTCTATCGCGTTCATGCCGAGGAGACGCTGGCGACGACGCGGGCACTCGGCATCTCCTTCGTCGCCTATTCGCCGCTCGGCCGCAGCCTGTTGACCGGTGCGGTGAGACAGGCGTCCGACATCCCCGAAGGCGACGGCCGCGGCCGCCATCCGCGCTTCGCTGCGGACAATCTCGCTCGCAACCTGCAGCAGGTCGCGGCCATCGAAGCCGTCGCGAAAGACAAGCACTGCAAGCCGGGCCAGGTGGCGCTTGCCTGGCTTCTGGCGCAAGGCCGCGACATCGTGCCGATTCCGGGCACCAAGCGCAGCGAGCGGGTCGACGAGAACCTCGCCGCGCTCTCGGTCACCCTGACGGCGGACGATGTCGCGCGTCTCTCGAAGGCGATCCCGCCCGGCGCTGCCGCCGGGTCGCGCTATCCCGAAGCGGCGATGAAGGCCGTGCATATATGAGGGATTGGACGACCTGACAGGCCCACCGGGCGGGTGTAAGCAGGCGGCGTTTTTCGTTGCCGAGGAGTTTCCCGGACATGGCGGACGAGATCGTCTTCTATCACAACCCGCGCTCGCGCGCGCAGATCGTGCACTGGATGCTCGAGGAGGCGGGCGCACCGTATCGCATCGTGCCGATCGATCTCGAGAAGGGCGAGAGCAAGACGCCGGCGTTCCTCGCGCTGAACCCGATGGGCAAGCTGCCGACCATCGTTCATCGCGGCGTCGTGGTGACCGAGACAGCGGCCATCATCGCCTACATCGCCGACACGTTTCCTGCGGCCGGCATGGCTCCGCCGCCGGGCGATGCGCGGCGCGGCACCTATTATCGATGGCTGTTCTTCGGCGCCGGCTGCGTCGAGCCCGCCCTGCTCGATCGCATGCTGAATCGGCCGCCGGTCGAGCGGAAGTCGGCGGTCGGTTGGGGCAGCTACGACGACGTGGTGGCGACGCTCGAGAAGGCGCTCGAACCCGGCCCGTGGCTGCTCGGCGACATGTTCAGTGCCGCCGACGTCTATGTCGGCGCGGAGATTCGCTGGGCCATGATGTTCGGTGCGCCGAACCTCAAGGGCAGGAAGGTGTTCGACGACTATGTCGCCCGCCTGTCCGCCCGTCCGGCGGCCCAGCGTACCGCCGCCGGCTGACGGGCGGGCGATGGCCGATCCGGCCCCGAATCGGCGGTTGGCGACGATCCTGTTCGCCGACATCGATGGCTACAGTCGCATGATGCGCGCGGCCGAGGAACAGACGCTCCTCGATCTGCGGGCGCATCTTGCCGAGCTGGTCGGACCGGTCGTCGAGCGATTTCGCGGCCGCATCGTGAAGACCGTCGGCGACGGGGTGTTCGTGGAGTTTGCCAGCGCGGTCGAGGCGACGCGCTCGGCGGTCGAGCTGCAGCGCGGCATGAGCGAGCGTAATGCCGATCTGCCGGTCGAGCGGCGCCAGGCCTTCCGCATCGGCCTGCATCTGGGCGACGTCATCGTCTCGGACGAGGACGTGTTCGGCGATACCGTCAATGTGGCGGCGCGCCTGCACGCGCTGGCCGAGCCCGGCTCCATCGTGCTGTCGGCCAGCGTCTTCGAGCAGGTGCGCGACAAGCTCGCCTTGCCCTTCCGCTTCCTGGGTTCGCGGGCGCTCAAGAACATCGATCGTCCGGTGCCGATCTATATGCTCGATGGCACGGCATTGTCGGAGTCGGGACCGGCAACGGCCGCGGCTCCTGGGCCGTCGTCGTCGCGTCGCGTTCTCCTCGCCACGCTCGCCGTTTTCGTCGCAGCGCTGGCGCTCGGCGGCACGATCGCCTACTTCGCGGGCCGCGGCACACCGGCCGACGAGGCCGTGGCGGCCAGCAGCCGCATGGCGGCGGAGCCCGGCCTCTCGGTCGCCGTCCTCGTCTTCGCCAACCAGAGCGGGGACGCCAACCAGGATTACTTCTCCGACGGCCTGACCGAGGATGTCACGCACGCGCTCGGCCGCTTCAAGGACCTGACTGTGATCGCCTACAGTGCGGTGCTGCCTTTCCGCAACAAGGAGCTGCCGCCGGCCGAGATCGGCAAGGCGTTGAACGCGCGCTATCTCGTCAGCGGAACGGTGCGCCGGATGGGACAGCGCGTGCGCGTCACCGTTCAGCTGACCGACACCGCCAACAGCACCCAGCTGTGGTCCGAGCAGTACGACGACGAGCTGAGCGACATCTTCGCCGTCCAGGAGCGCATCGCCCGCCGCGTCGCCGGCACGCTGGCCACCAGCCTGCAGCAGATCGCCCTGCAAAAGAGCCTGCGCAAGGCGACCGACAATCTCGATGCCTACGACCTGATGCTGCGGTCGCGCGCGCTCACCAACGAGGCATCGCGCGCCGGCAATCGTATGGCGCGCGAGATGCTGGAACGGGCGACGGCCATGGCGCCCGGATATGCCGAGGCCTATGCCGAGCTGGCCGACGCCTATTTCCAGCGCGCCGCCTTCGGCTGGTCCGAGTTCGCGCAAGGCGATATCGAAACGGCCATTCGGCTGGCCCGGAAGGCGATCGAGCTCGACGAGGAGTCGGTTCTCGCCCATAGCGTGCTGGCGCGCGCCTACACGGCGATCTCGAAGTACGACCTTGGGCTCGCGGAGTCGGAACGGGCGCTGCAGATCAATCCGAGCGACGCCGATGTACTGGCGGCGCGGGCGGCCGTGCTGCTGTGGACCGGGCACATCGAAGAGTCGATCGCGGCAGCCGAGCTGGCACAGCGCCTCAAGGTCAACGTCGGCCCCGAGGCCTCTCTCAACCTCGGCATCGCCTATCTGTTGAGCCGCCGTTACAGCGACGCCGTACGCCTGCTCGAGGCGGCGCGGGCGCGTCACCCGACCTATCCGTTGCTCGATTTCCCCCTGGCGGCGGCCTATGCCGAGCTTGGCCGGACCGCCGATGCCAGGGATTCGGTCGAACGGGCGAAGCGCAAGAACCCCTACTTCGACCTTTCCACCTTCGGCTCGCGCTTCCAGAACCCCGCCCTGCAGCGGCGGGTCGAGGACAGCCTGCGCAAGGCCGGTTTGAACTGAGCTCCTACTGGATCGGCGAATCCTTCAGCGCATTCCAGTTCTCGGCGGCACGGCCCGCTGCCGCACTATCCTCGCGGAACCGCGTCTGGCCCCCAGTCCCGGCAAAGACATAGAGCTTTCCATTGGAGATGATCCAGATGGTCGGGTCGGCTTCCCGGCGGACACCTCCCGCCAGGTTCATGGCGCATGAACCGCCGAACTGCGGCGCGTACTTGTCCGGGTTGGCCGCGAACAGGTCGCGGTGGTGGGCGTTGGCGAAGCGATAGAGCACGCCATCGTAGACGTACTCGTACTGGGCAACCCCCGGCGTTGGCGTCGACAGGGTGAAGTAGGCCACCGGGTCATACCCTTTCAGGCCGATTCGCATGCGCGGCTGCGCCACGGCCCGGATCTCTGCCAGGACGCTGAACGAACCGATGGCGCCACCGACCATCGCGGCGCTCATCATCGACAGCACGGTACGACGTGTGGGCATGGATTACTCTCCAAGGCAGTGCCGGCGAACAACCGCGACCGCAGCGGCAGGCAATTCGCCACGTGCGCTCCAAATAGGGCGGGATGGCGGCGGCATGTAAACGCTGATTCAAGGTTTGTCTGCCGCTTGTTCGCCCGAGTGATCGCCATTCGGAATTGAGCCCTATCGGAAGGCCGCGTTGTAGCGGCAAGCTTGTACCCGTGCAGTGTGGGAGGGGATGAAGATGCGACGTAGGCTAATCCTGGGCGCGGGCTTGATCGGTGCGGCATCGGCGACAGCATCGATCAGCATGTCGGCAGGGGCGCAGACCTTTCCAAGCCGGCCGGTTCGCTGGGTCATTCCTTTTCCCCCGGGCGGCAACTACGACGTCACCTCGCGTCTCGTCGGCGAAGCGATGGGGCGTCGCCTGGGCCAGACCGTGGTGGCCGACAACCGGCCGGGCGCCGGCGGGATCGTCGGCACGGAGGCGGCCGCCAACGCGCCGGCCGACGGCTACACCGTCGTGATGGGCAGCTTCACCGTGCAGTGGGTGGCACCCTATCTTGCCGGCAAACCGCCGTTGGTGCCGCTGTTCGCGCCGATCAGCCTGCTGACCACGGTACCGATGGTGTTGGTCGCCAGGAGCGATGGCCGCTTCGCCGACATGAAGGCTGTCCTGGCGGAGGCCAGGGCCAAGCCCGGCACGGTGACCATCGGCCATGCCGGAAACGGCACGGCCAACCATCTCTGCATCCTGCGCTTGCAGGTGAACGAGAAGGTTCAGTTCAACGTCATTCCCTACAAGGGGTCGGCGCCGGGACTTGCCGACCTGATGGCTGGCCAGACCGACCTCTACACGGACCAGCTCACGACATCGCTGCCGCACATCAAGGCTGGCAAGCTCAAGGCCCTGCTGGTGCTCGGTCCGGATCGCATCAGCCAGTTGCCGGACGTGCCAAGCCTCCGAGACATCGGCAGTCAGCCGTTCGACGGCGGCACCACGGCCGGCCTGTTCGCCCGCGCCGGAACGGCGACACCGATCCTCGATATCCTGAACGGTGCCGTCGTCGCTGCCCTCAAGGAAGAGACCGTGTCGCAAAAGCTCGTCGAGCTCGGCGCCATGGTAAGGCCGTCGAGTCGGGAAGAGTTCGCAGCATATATGAAGGATCAGGAGGCAGGCGTTGGCGAACTTGTGAAGTCAGGGTTGTTGAAGCCGGAATGAGCGGGTGGCATCGTCGACGCCACATGACACGATCGATTCTGGGTGCTGCGTTCGCTGCACTTCTTCTGGCTGCGCTGACGGCTGGCTGCACCACGACCGGCTACACCGGCGGCACCGGCGGACGCGGCGGCGGTTGGGAAAACTTCCGAGCATGAAGGGCTCGTGCCTGCAGCTGGTAGGGGCGCTCATCGCTATACTTGTGGCATCGTGCGAGGGCATCCCGCAGGACGATCGCTACCAGACGCATGACGGCGGCCGCAGCAACACCCGCGCCGAAGGGCCAGGAGCGACTCCCCAATTGATGAAATCACCTGGGTACAGTCTGTTTGGCTGATTACGGCGGAACGGAATATGCCGTAGCGAGGTCGCTACACGTCCTTCATGACGGCCCACAGGTCGGCCTTCCGCTCGAAGCCGATGCCCGGGATGTCGGGCAGGGCGACGCGACTGTCGACCACGGCGCAATCGTCGGCGAAGCCGCCGAACGGCGCGAAGACTTGCGGGTAGGATTCGTTGCCGCCGCACTGCAGGCCGACGGCGATGTTCAGCGCGAACTGGTGACCACCATGCGGCACGCAGCGCCGTGGCGACCAGCCATTGGCTTTCAGCATGTCGAGAGTGCGAAGGTACTCGACCAGCCCGTACGACAGCGCCGGATCGTATTGCAGGATGTCGCGATCCGGCCTGAGGCCGCCATGGCGGATCAGGTTGCGGGCGTCCTGCATGGAGAACAGGTTCTCGCCGGTGGCAAGCGGCGGCGCGTACTGGGTGGCGAGCGCGGCATGCGCCAGATAGTCGAGCGGATCGAGCGGCTCCTCGTACCAGCGCAGGCCGAAGCCTTCGATCGCCTTGCCGAAGGCGATGGCCGTCGGCAGGTCGAACTTGCCGTTGACGTCGACCGCGAGGCATTCGCCAGAGCCGACGATCTTCAGCACCGCTTCGATGCGCGCCAGATCCTCGGCGAGCGGCACGCCGCCGACTTTCATCTTAACGCAGCTGTAGCCGAGATCGAGATAGTGCCTCATCTCGTCCTGCAGGCCGGCCAGGTCCTTGCCGGGATAGTAGTAGCCGCCGGCGGCGTAAACCCACGCCTTGTCGTCGTACCGGCCGCCGTTGTAGCGATCGGCCAGCAGCTTCCACAGCGGCACGCGCCTGGCCTTGGCGACGGCATCCCACAGCGCCATATCGAGCACGCCCACCGACACCGAGCGCTCGCCGTGTCCGCCCGGCTTCTCGTTGGCCATCATCGCCGCCCAGCACCGGGCCGGGTCGAGCAGGCCCTCGCTGTCTAGCAGGGAGTCGGGCCTGGCCTGTGCCAACCGCGGGATGAAGCGCTCGTTCAGCAGGCCATGCTGGGCATAGCGGCCGTTGGAGTTGAAGCCGTAGCCGACGACCTTGCGGCCTTCGACGACGAGGTCGGTCTCGATCGCGACCACGCTCGCCGTCATCTGGCTGAAGTCGATGTAGGCGTTGGCGATGTTGGAACGGATCGGCGAGACGATGTCGCGGATTGCCGTGATGCGCATGATAGCTCCCTCAGGCGGTGGCGGCGTGCCGGCTCTGGCGCATCAGCAGCCAGGCGGCGATGACCGCGTTCAGGACATTCCAGGCGATGCCGTTCAGGAAGGCGGCCTGGTAGGAGCCCGTCACGTCGAACAAGACGCCGCCCATCCAGCCGCCCAGCGCCATGCCGACAATGGTCGACGACACCGTGAGCCCGACGCGGGTCGCCGCTTCGCGAGGCGGGAAATACTCGCGGATGATGATGGCGTAGGACGGCACGATTCCGCCCTGGAACAGCCCGAACAGGATCGACGCCAGGTAGAGCGAGGTGAGCCCGTCGGCGAAGAGATAGACGACGAGGGCGACGCACTGCAGGGTCGAGCCGGCCAGCAGGGTCATGACCCCGCCGACCCGATCGGCGATCCAGCCCGTGGCCACTCGGCTCACGATGCCGAAGCCCAGCATCAGCGACAGCATCTCGGCGCCGCGGGCGACCCCGAACCCCAGGTCGGCGCAGTAGGCGACGATATGGACCTGCGGCATCGACATGGCGACGCAGCAGGCGACGCCGGCCACGATCAGCAGGACCTGCAGCGCGTTGGGTGACAGGCCGAGCGCGTCGCGCGAATGCGTGGCCACGGCGGTGGCGCGCGCTTCCTCGTGATCGGGCGGCCGCCGGCCCAGGGCGAGCGCAAGGGGAATCATCGCCACCAGGCAGAACAGCGCCGCGGCGAGATAGGCAAAGCGCCAGCCGTGATCCTGGATCAGCAGCTCGACGATGGGCGGCCAGATCGTGCCGGCGATGTAGTTGCCGGAGGCGGCGATGGCGACGGCGAGGCCGCGCCGTTTCTCGAACCAGTGCGAGACGTCGGCGACCAGGGGCGCAAAGGTGGCGGCGGCGCTGAAGCCGATCAGGACCTGGGCGGTTGAGAACAGGATCAGTGACGAGGTCATCGGCGCCAGCGCAAATCCTGCCGCCAGTCCGATGGCACTGGCGATCGACGTCATGACGATTCCGCGGCGATCGACCATGCGGCCGGCCACGACACCGCCGGCAAAGAAGCCCAGCATGTTCATCGTATAGCCGAACGAGATGTCGGCCCGGCTGACGCCGAGATCGGCTTGTACGGCCGGCAGGGCGACCGCGAGGAACCACATGCCGATGCCGCCGATCGTGCTCAATGCGACGCTGGCGGCGAGCCGCCGCCACGCGTAACGCGAATCGATGTCGTACACGGTAAGCTGACTGCGTTGGGTGATGTACGTCAGCCGCCCGCCACGCCCTGGGTGTTGACGTAGAGGGCGTACAGGGAATGGCTGGCCGCCATGAACAGCCGATTGCGGTAGCGGCCGCCGAAGCACAGGTTGGCACAGCGTTCGGGCAGCTCGATATGGCCGATCGGCTTGCCGGAGGAATTGAACACGCGCACGCCGTCGAGCTCTGCCGAACCCATGCCCCAGCCGCACCACAGATTGCCGTGGATGTCGACGCGGAAGCCGTCGGGCGAACCGCCCGGTCCGGCATCGATCAGCACACTGCCCTTGCCGAGCCTGGTGCCGTCGGCCGGGAGATCGTAGGACAGGATGGTGCGATGAGGCTCGGCGCGCGAGGCGACGACATAGAGCTTCTTTTCGTCGGGCGAGAAGGCGAGGCCATTGGGACCCGGGATGTCGTCGGCCATCACCGTCAGCTTGCCGGTTGTCGCGTCGAGACGGTAGACGGCCGGCTTGTTCTCGCTCTCGGCCTTGTGCCCCTCGTAGTAGCCGAGGATGCCGAACATCGGATCGGTGAACCACACCGAGCCGTCCGACTTCACGACGACGTCGTTGGGAGAGTTGAGCGGCTTGCCGTCGTGCGAATCGGCCAGCACCGTGATGGCGCCGTCATACTCGAAGCGCACGACACGGCGCGCATCGTGCTCACAGGCGATCAGCCGGCCGCGGCGGTCTCGCGTGTGCCCGTTGGCGTTGTTGGACGGCTTGCGAAAGATCGAGACGGCGCCGGTCTCCTCGTCCCAGCGCAGCACGCGGTTGTTCGGGATGTCGCTCCACAGCACACAGCGCCCGTCACCGAAATACACCGGCCCTTCTGCCCATCGGCAGCCGGTGTACAGGCGTTCGACCGAGGCCAGCGGCAGGCGGTACTGTGCGAACGACGCGTCGAGCACGCGCACGGAAGGGTCAGGATAACGCTCGTTGGGCTGCCACATCTCGGTTTCCTCGTCTTTGTGTTGAGCGGCGCGAGACTAGCGTCTTCGCCACGAAAGTTCATGCTCTTCCGGACCGCGGGCGTCCCGCCCGTCAGGATCATGAGCGGGCGGGACGCCCGCGGTCCGGAAGAGCATGAGTTCATTCGCCATCGGCGCCGTACACGGCTTTCGCCTGCTCCTCGCTGACCAATCCCAACCGCACATCGCGCGCGACAAGATCGCGGTCCCGCTCTTTCGGGTCGCCGAAGCCGCCGCCGCCGGGCATCTCCACGACCAGACGTTCGCCGGCAGGGATGGTCTGGAAGCCTTTGGGCTTCAGCTCCTGGCCGGAGGCGAGCGAGAGGCGGCCATTGCCGCCCGGCTTGCCGCCGTCGCGTCCGCGGGCGGCGAACTTGACGCGCTCGAAGGTGGCGAAGATGCCGAACGGCGCGCCCTCGCGATGCTCGACCTCCATCACTTGGCCGAGGCCGCCGCGATGGCGGCCGGCACCGCCCGAGTCGGCGCGGTACTCCTTCTTCCAGATGACGATCGGCGCGATGGTCTCGGTGATTTCGACCGGCACGTTGCGCACACCGGACGGGAAGGGTGTGGCCGACAGGCCGTCGAGCCGCGGCCGCGCGCCGGCGCCGCCTGAGTGGAAGGTGGTGACCATGAAGGGCCGGCTGTTGCCGATCGTGCCGGTCATGCCGTGGCCGGCGCCGAGCTTCAGGTTCCACAGGTTGCTGGTACCCTCGGCGGGCACGCGGCCCGGGATCGCCTGGTGCAGGGCCGCGAAGCAGACGTCGGGCATCATGTGGCCGATCGTGCTGCGCGCATTGACCGCCGCCGGCCACAGGGCATTGACGATGGTGTTCTCGGGTGCCGTCACGAGAATGGAATCGAGCGTGCCGGCGTTGTTGGGGATGTCGGGCGCCACCACGCACTTGATGCCGAAGGCGGTGTAGGCCTCGGTGTAGCACATGGGCGAGTTGATGCCGTAGATCGACGAGCCCGAGGTGCCGGCGTAGTCGACCGAGATGTGGTCGGCATGGATGGTGACGGCGGCGTGCAGGTCGATGGGCGCATCGTAGCCGTCGATCCGCATATGGCCTTTCCAGGTGCCGCGCGGCAGCTTGCCGATCGCCGCCACCATCCCGGCGCGGCTTTTTTCGATGATGTGCCTGCCGAGCTCGTCGAGCGTATCGATGCCGTGCTCGGCCATCATGTCGCTGAGGCGCTTCTCGCCGATGCCGTTGCAACCGATCAGGGCGTGGATGTCGCCTTCGACCTGCACCGGCTCGCGCACGTTGGCGCGGATGATGCGCATGACGCTTTCGTCCATCCGCCCCTCGCGCATCAGTGGCAGTAGAGGCAGGAACAGGCCTTCGTGGAAGACCTGGCGGCCGTCGGGCGACTGGCCGAGCCCGCCGATGTCGACGACGTGCGTGGTGCAGGAGAACAGCGCCACCAGCTTGCCGTCATGGAAGGCGGGCGAAGTGACGACGATGTCGTAGAGGTGGCCGGTGCCCTTCCACGGATCGTTGGTGACGTAGGCATCGCCCGGCTTCATCGTTTCGACCGGGAACTCGCGGATGAAGTGGATGACGCTGCGCGCCATCGAGTTGACGTGGCCCGGTGTTCCCGTGACGGCCTGCGCCAGCATCCGTCCCTCGAGATCGAACACGCCGGCCGAGATGTCGCCGGCCTCGCGGGCGCTGGTCGAGAACGCGGTGCGCACCAGGGCGCGCGCCTGCTCCTCGACGACCGAGAGCAGCCGATTCCACATCACCTGCAGGCGGATGTCGGTGGGTGTGCTCATGTCGCATCCTCCAGCACGATCTGGCCCACGCCGTTGATCCGGGCCGTGAAGCCAAGCGGCACGACGGTGGTGGTGCCATCCTCGACGATCAGGGCGGGGCCGTCGACTGCCATGCCCGGCCGCAGCGCGCCGCGTTCGTAAAGCGCCGCCGAATCGTGGCGTCCCGAGGCCGGGTCGAGGACATCGCGCCGACCGCTTGGAGCGGGCGCCTGCACCGCCTTTGCAGAGGCGGCGGGCGAGGGTAGAGGCCGGTCTGTCGCGATCGAGAGCGTCCAGGTCAGCGCCTCGACCTCGAGCCTGGGAATGGCGCGACCGAACACGCTCTCGTAGGTCGCCTCGAAGCGGCGGTGCAGCTCGCGCGCCGCCTCCGCACCGAACGGCAGGTTGGGCAGGGCGACGGCGATCTCGTGGCCCTGGCCGCGATAGCGCATGAACGCCTGCCGCGTTTCCACCAGCGTCTCGCCCGGGGCGGCCGGCCGGACCACCTGCTCGGCCTCGGCGCGCATCGTGGCAAACAGCTCGTTCAGCATCCTGGCGTCGAACAGGTCGAGTCGGACGTGACGCGTGCGTACCACCTCGTAAGCGATCGGCGCGCGCAGGAAGCCGAAGGCCGAGCCGACGCCGGCGCCCACCGGTACGACCACGCGCTTCATGCCGAGCTTGCGGGCGAGGCGCGCCGCATGCAGCGGCGCTGCGCCACCGAAGGCGATCAGGGTGCGATCGGCGGTGTCCTTGCCGTTCTCGACGGCGTGCACGCGGGCGGCACTCGCCATGGTCTCGTCGACGATCTCGGCGACGCCCGCAGCCGCGCCCTCGGCATCCGTGCGCAGATGCTCGGCGATCGGCTTCAGCGCTGCGGCCGCCTTGTCGCGATGCAGCGCGATGGCGCCGCCGGCAAAGCGCGTCGGATCGAGACGGCCCAGCACCGTGTCGGCATCGGTGACGGTCGGCGATGTTCCGCCGCGGCCGTAGCTCGCCGGGCCGGGCATGCTGCCGGCCGACTCGGGGCCGACCTGGAGGCGGCCCAGCGCATCGAGCCGGGCGATCGAGCCGCCGCCGGCTCCGATCTCGACCAGCTCGATGACGGGGATTCGCACCGGCAGGCCGCTGCCCTGCACGAAGCGATAGGCGCGCGCGACTTCGAACTGGCGCGATCGCTGCAGGCAAAGATCTTCGAGCAGGGTGAGCTTGGCCGTCGTGCCGCCCATGTCGAAGGCGACGGCCTTGGCAAGCGCGTTCTCCGCGGCCACGGTGAGGGCCAGGATGGCGCCGCCGGCCGGGCCGGATTCGACCAGGCGCACCGGGTAGCGGCGTGCCGTGTCGACCGTCGTGATGCCGCCCGACGACATCATCAGCAGCAAGGGCCCGGCGATTCCTTCCTTCCCGAGATCTGACTCCAGCGCGCCGAGGTAGCCCGCCATGCGCGGCAGGACGTAGGCGTTGGCGATCGTGGTCGACGTCCGCTCGTACTCGCGGATCTCGGGACAGACCTCGCACGACAGCGAGATCGCCACCCCGGGCAGTTCCTCGGCCAGGATCTCGCTGGCGCGCCGTTCATGCGCTTCGTTGGTGAAGCTGTGCAGGAAGCAGACCGCCACCGCCTCGACCCTGCGGGTGCGCAACTCGGCGGCAACGGTACGCACGGCCGCCTCGTCGAGCGCCATCAGCACCGCGCCATCGGCTGCCACGCGCTCGGGCACGCCGAAGCGCAGGTCGCGCGGCACCAGCGGCGCTGGCCGCTCCATGTAGATGTCGTACTGCTCGAAGCGGTGCTCCCAGGCGATCTCGAGCGAATCGCGGAAGCCCGCCGTGGTGACCAGGGCGGTGAGCGCACCCTTGCGCTCGATCAGCGCGTTGGTGGCCAGCGTCGTGCCGTGCACCACCAGGCCGACGTCGGCCGCCTTGCATTTCGCCTCGGCGAGGATGGTGCGCACGCCGTCGAGCACGCCGCGCGCCGGGGCATCGGTCGTGGTGAGCACCTTGACGGCGTGGGCTCCCGTGGCTGTTTCGAGGACGACGTCGGTGAAGGTGCCGCCGATATCGACGGCCAGGCGGGCCTGCATCAATCGTTGGCCTTGGAGCCGATCAGAGCGCTACGCGCTTGAAGACCTCGACGAAACGGTCGACATCCTCCTCGTCGTTGTAGACGTGCGGGCTGATGCGCAGCCGGCCGAGCCGCGGCGCGGCATAGACGTTCTCGGCGGCGAGCTTCTGTGGCAGATCGTCGGACATGCCCTTGGGAAAAGCCAGGCACAGCAGGTGCGGTGCGCGCAGCTTGCGATCGAGCACGCGCACGCCCGAGTTGGCGAGCCCGTCGGCCAGGCGATCGGTCAGCATCGACAGGCGCTCGACGATCGGGTCGTTGCCCCAGCCGGCCATCATCTCCATGCCGACGGCGGCCATCTCCAAGGTGATGAAATGGTCGCGCTCGCCCATGTCGTAGCGCCGTGCGCCGTCGGCATAGGCGAGATCGCGGAAATAGATCTTGGCTTCGGCCGACACGCCCTTGCGCGCCGGTGCGGTCTGCTCGAGCGGCACGCCATCCTGATGGCGCCTGGCGACGTACATGAAGGCGCGACCATAGGGGCCGAGCACCCATTTGTAGGTCGGGAAGATCAGGAAATCCGGGTCGAGCGTCTTGACGTCGATGCGACGAACGCCGGCATCGTGAGTCGCATCGATCAGCAGCGCCGCGCCCTGGGCCTTGCCGGCGGCCGCGATGCGCGGCAGGTCGAGCGCCCCGCCGTCCGACCAGTGAACCGAGGACACCGACACCAGGGCGAGCGGTGCGGCACCCTGGCGGGCCATCGCCTCGAGCACGGCGGAGGTCCAATCGCCGTCGGCCGGCTGCGCCACCGGCTCGACCGTGAAGCCGCCCGCGGCGGCGCGACTCATCCATTCCAGCACCGGCGAGGTGTGATCGTTTTCCAGGACCAGCACGCGGCTGCCACGCGGTACGTCGAGAACTTTGCCGGCCGTCGACACGCCGTAGCCGACCGACGGGATCAGTGCGATATCGACTGGCTCGGCGCCGATCAGCGCGGCCGCCGCCCTGCGCGCCCGCTCGTGCTGCTCGGCCATGAATCTGGCATCGAGCTTCCAGGGCTGGCCCTTGCGGCCGACGCCGATGCGGCCGGCTTCCTGGACGGCTAGCGGCAGCGGGCTCCAGGCGGCGGCATTCAGGAAGCAGACTTCGCGCGGAATATCGAACAGCGCGCGTTGGCTAGACAGCATGGCGGGAACCTCGGAGCAGCAGTGACTGTCGAATTGATAGCATGAATGCCGCTGTCGGCCGCCCGAATTGCATAAGGGGCGCCATTACCTGCCATGCAATTGAGCGCAGGGTCGTTCGCAATCACCTTCGGGTCACCAAGCCCAAGGAGCGTTCAGATGAGCTATCAATCGCGGTATCGCATCGACGGGCAGTCCGACGCCCTCCTGTCGCCGGCCTCGCGGCTCCCGACCATCCGCCAGCGTATCGTCGCGCGCTTGAAACTTTGGCGGGAAAGCGTCGTTGCTCGTCGTCACTTGGCGGCAATGGACGCGCGCAGCCTGCGCGACGCCGGCATATCGCCCGCTGCCGCGGCATTCGAGTCGGGCAAATCGTTCTGGGAGCCAATGGGCCCCTTGCGCTGAGCGTCGGAGCGTCTTTAGTACGATGATCGTTCCGCGGCGAAGCCGCTACGGAGTGCGCACTACTCGGCTCCTCTCCCGAAGACGGGGAGGAGGGGGGAAGTGTCGCCTTCACAGGCTGTGAGGTTTCTGGCAGGAAGGGTGGCCCGTCCACGCCACTCGCCGGAACCTTTTTTGATTTGCAGCGTTAATGGAAAGGCGCGCCGAGCGCGGCCCTTCGCCTGGCGGGGCCGTGGTCGCGCAAGTTTCGTTACTGCAAAGTGGGAACAGGATGACGCCACCGGACCTCGACCGCACCACCGCCCTGTTCCTGGATCTCGACGGCACGCTGATCGAGATCGCAGCGACACCGGACGAGGTGGTCGTGCCGCCCGGCCTTCCGGTGTTGCTGTCAACTCTGCATGCGCTGCTGGGCGGCGCCGTGGCGATCGTCACGGGGCGATCGCTCGCCATGACCGACAATCTTCTGAAGCCGTTCGCCGCCGCGGCGGCCGGCGAGCACGGAGTTTCGTTACGGCTGGATGACGGCACGCGCGAGGACTTCCAGTTCAATGCAGCAGTGCCGCGAAGCTGGCGCGAGTCGCTTGCTGCTGCAGCGGAAAGATGGCCCGGGCTGCTGGTCGAGGCCAAGCCGCATGGCGTCGCCATCCACTACCGGCTGGTGCCGGATCGCGAGAAGGACGTCTGGCGGTTGGCGCGCGCTCTGGTTCCCGACGATCACCCGAAATTCCGTCTGATCCCGGCGCGCAAGGCCGTCGAGATCGGGCCGCGCACGACATCGAAAGGCCGTGCCGTCGAGCGACTGATGGCCCATGCGCCTTTTCGTGGTCGCCGCCCCATTTTTGTCGGCGACGATTTCACGGACGAGGCGGGAATGGACGCGGCGAAGCGGCTGGGCGGCGAGGGGTTACGCGTGGCGGAGGTGTTCGGTGGGCAGCCGGCAGCGGTGCGCGCCTGGCTGCAGCGCAGCGTCGATATCATGGGCGGCCGAACCGCGTCGACCGGCGGCGCTTCCTCGGTGGGGGCGGCACCATGAGCAGCCTCGATCTCGGTGTCGTCGGCAACTGCTCGATTGCGAGCCTGATCGACCGCAACGGCCGGCACGTCTGGCACGGGCTGGGACGGCTCGACGGCGATCCCGTATTCAACGCACTGCTCGGCGGAAGCGATCCGCAGGGCGGGTTCATGGATGTCATCGTCGCCGGCGCCAGGGACGGCCAGCAGCGCTACCTGCGCAACACCGCCATCCTCGAGACCACGATCGAAGGCGCCGCCGGATCGCTGCGGATCATCGACTTCGCGCCGCGCTTCCGGCGATTTGGCCGCATGTTCCGGCCGCCCATGTTGATCCGCCGACTGGAGCCCGTGGAAGGGCGCCCGCGGCTGCGCATCAGGATCCGCCCGACTTTCGACTACGGGGCGCGCAAGGCGCAGCTCACCACCGGCAGCAATCACGTCCGCTTCTTCAGCGACACCTCGGTGGTGCGGCTGACCACCGACGCGTCGGTAAACCATATCCTGCATGAGACGGAGTTCTCGCTCGACCGGCCAGTCACGCTGATCGTCGGCGCCGACGAGAGCCTGCCGGAAAGCCCTGATTCGGTGGCGCGCAACTTTCTCGCCGAGACCGAAGCCTATTGGCATACCTGGGTGCGCGATCTCAACGTGCCGTTCGATTGGCAGCAGGCGGTCATCCGGGCGGCCATCACCCTGAAGATGTGCAGCTACGAGGACACCGGCGCGGTCCTGGCCGCCCTCACCACGTCGGTGCCCGAGGCGCCCGACACGCCGCGTACCTGGGACTATCGCTTCGCCTGGTTGCGCGATGCGTTCTTCACCGTGACCGCCCTCAACCGCCTGTCGGCTACGCGCACCATGGAAGGATACGTGCGCTTCATCGTCGACATCGTCGAGGATGGCGCGCGCGGCGAGGCCGACGCCATTCTGCCGTTGTTTCCAATTGCGCCCGGAATCGATACCACCGAGCGGATCATCGATTCGCTGCCCGGCTATCGCGGAAACGGTCCGGTGCGTATCGGCAACGCCGCCGTCATCCAGCGTCAGAACGATACCTACGGATCGATGGTCCTCACGGCGGCTCAGATGTTTTGGGATGAACGCCTGCCGCGCCAAGGCGACCTCACCCTCTACCGTCAGCTGTGCACGGTCGGGAACGAGGCGCACCGGGCGGCGTTGACCCCCGACGCGGGCCTTTGGGAGTACCGGGAGCGCGAGGAAGTGCATACCTTCTCTGCGGCGATGTGCTGGGCCGCCCAGCACAGGCTGGGATTGATCGCCAGGCGCGTGGGAGTCGACGCCGAATCCCGCCAGTGGCTGGCGCAGGCCGGCGTATTGCGCCAGGAGGTGCTGCAGCGCGGCACGACGCAGGAAGGCTGGCTGTCCGGCGTGCTCGACCGCGACATGCTCGATGCTTCCTCGCTCGTGCTGCCCGAGATCGGCCTGTTGGGGTCCGATGATCCGCGCTTCCATGCGACCATCGATTGCGTGTCGAAGCGGCTCATGAAGAACGGCTTCCTGATGCGCTATCGCGAGGCCGATGATTTCGGCGCGCCGTCCAACGCCTTTCTGCTCTGTACGTTCTGGTACATCGATGCGCTGGTCAGCGTCGGCCGGCGACAGGAGGCGCTCGAGCTCTTCAATAACCTTTTGGCTCGGCGCAATCACGTCGGGCTGCTTTCGGAGGATATCGATCCGCGCACCGGCGAGCTGTGGGGAAACTTCCCGCAAACCTACTCGCAGGTCGGGCTGATCCTGTCGGCCATGCGCCTGTCGCGAAGTTGGGAGGAAGGACTATGGCACGCCTCGTAATCGTCTCGAACCGGGTGCCCATCCCCAAGGCGCGCAGCGCCGCCGCGGGCGGCCTGGCGGTTGCCTTGCGCGATCTGATGATCCCCGGATCGATGTGGTTCGGCTGGAGCGGCCGGCTGTCGGGCGAGCCTGCCGCGCAGCCCGCCTTGGTCGAGGCACGCGGCGTCAACTACGCCACGATCGACCTCACGGCCGAAGCCCACCGTGCCTTCTACGTCGGCTTCGCCAACGGCGCACTGTGGCCGCTGCTGCATTTTCGTCTCGGCCTGATGCATTTCCGGCGCGAGGACTACGCCGGCTATCTCGCCGTCAACGCCACCTTCGCGTCGGCGCTGAGCCAGGTGCTGCAGGCGGACGACATGGTGTGGGCACACGATTACCACCTCCTGCCGTTCGGACGCATCCTGCGCCGGCACGGCTTCGCCGGCCCGATGGGCTTCTTCCTGCACGTGCCGTTCGTGCCGCCATCGGTGCTCGAGGCCATTCCGGTGGCGCGCGAGCTGGTGACCGATCTCTGCGCGTACGACGTCGTCGGCTTCCAGACCGAGGAGCATGCGCGCGACTTCCGCGACTGCGCGCATCGACTGCTCGGCGCCACGATCGACGGCGAATGGGTTCGCCTGAACGGCCGGCGCATGCGCGCATTCGCCAATCCGATCGGCATCGACGCCGAAGCGTTCGGACAGGAGGCCAGGCGGTCGGCCGGCGACAAGCTGGTCGCGCGCGTGGCCAACAGCATGGCCGGTCGTGTGCTCGCCATTGGCGTCGATCGCATGGATTACTCCAAGGGTTTGCCCAACCGGTTCGAGGCTTATGGAATTCTTCTCGAGCGCCATCCCGAGCATCGCCGCAGGATCCATTTCCTGCAGATCTGCCCGCGCTCGCGCGAGGAAGTCGACGAGTACCGCAAGCTGCGTGCCGAGCTCGACCGGCTGACTGGCCGCGTCAACGGACGGTTTTCGGATTTCGACTGGACCCCGCTGCGCTACTCGACGCGTCCCGCGCCACGCTCGACCCTGGCGGGCCTTTACCGGATCGGCCGCATCGGCGTGGTCACGCCTCTGCGCGACGGTATGAATCTCGTCGCCAAGGAGTTCGTCGCCGCCCAGCCGGAAGAGGACCCGGGCGTCCTTGTGCTGTCGCGCTTCGCCGGGGCGGCGCAGGAGCTCACCGAGGCGCTGATTGTCAATCCGTTCGACGGTGATGCGATCGCCGATGCCATGCATCTGGCGCTCACCATGTCACTCGACGAACGCCGCGCTCGCCACGCCGCGCTCAACGCCAAGGTCCATCGCACCAACGCCGAGCAATTTTGCCGGCGCTTCATCGACGCGCTGATGTCGCCTCTGCCGACCCTGCAGGCGGCTTGATGATCATGCGCCTCCCCAGCTTTGCTGGGGAGGCGTCGGCGTCTTCGCCGACCTGCCTGCGCCGAAGCGAAGCCGCTTCGTCTTCGCGCAGGCGGGCGGAGGGATCATGATCTTCCGGACCGCGGGCGTCCCGCCCGCTCATGATCATGAGTATGAACGGGCGGGACGCCCGCGGTCCGGACGAGCACGAGTTCTCCGTCGTCGCACCAAGCGCTTCGCGATGATGGCGGGTTCTATTCCCAGAGCTTCAACGCTGTATGCCATAGGAATCGAACGTGTGCTTGCTCGATACCAACGTGAGGTTCTCGACCAGCGCCTGCGCGATCAACAAGCGATCAAAAGGATCGCGATGATTGCCGGCCAAGGCTCCGGCAGTCTGACCGTGGAGCACCGACGCCGCCAGAGCCGTAAATTGCTGGCTCTCAATGATGGCTAGAACATTCCTTGCCACGAGCTGGGCTTCGGGAACCTTGCCGAGCCAATGCTTGGTCGCGATTTCCCATGCCGACGCGGCGCTTACGAAGACGTCGGCTCCGGCTGTATCGAACTCGCTACGGACTCGCTTGGATATCGAGCGATGTCCAGCGAGCCACCAGAGAAAGGCATTCGTATCGAGCAAAAGCCGCATGCGTCACTCCCAACGCTTCAGCCCATCCTCGGTCCATCCTCGGGGAGTGGTTCAAAAATTCCGGGCCAATCCGGATCTTCCCCTTCAGGGCGCCGAACTTTCGCTTGGGTGGCTTGGCCGTTGCTATGGGCACGATCCGCGCGATGGGAGCCTTGCCGCGCGCCAGCACGACCTCCTCGCCGGCTTCCGCGCGCGCGATGAGCTTGGACAGGTTCGTCTTGGCAGTATGGATCGTGTAGACGGGCATGGTTCGATATTAGCTAATCAAGTTAGCTAACTCACGCCCAGCGCGCCGGCGAGCTGCCGAGCGGCTCCGGCGGCCGTGCATAGAAGGGCTGCGTCTCGCTGAGCTGCACGACCGGCTTGAGATGGCGCAACCTTCCGAACGGACCGTCGCTCTCCATCAGGTAGCGCGCGAGCTCGGGCTCGCCGAGCTCTGCCATGCCCTTGTCGGCCTCGACCGTACCGAGGCTCGCCAGCCAGTGTGCGACCTGGACCAAGGACACGCGCACCAGCCACGAGCCGCCTTGCTCGATCCGCCGCGCCAGCCCGATCATGGCGCCCAGCGCGCCGAGATAGCCCGCGATGTAGTCGAGCGCCTGCACCGGCAGATTGCGCGGCCTGGCGAGCGTGCCCTGGGTCGCGGAGAGGCCGGTGACGTTCTGCACGATCGAATCGAAGCCGCGCCGGTCGGCCCACGGGCCGGCATGGCCGTAGGCGCAGATGCTGACGCAGACGATGCCGGGTCGGAGCCCGGCGACACGCTCCGGCGAGAAACCGCGCGCCGCGAGCGTGCCCGGACGATAGCCTTGGGTGAAGACATCGGCCTCGCGCAGCAGCGCCGTCATCGTTTCCACACCGGCGGGCTCTCTGAGATCGATCCAGGTGCAGCGCTTGCCGTGGCCGGTGTCCATCAGGATCTCGGTCTGATACGGCAGGTGAGGAGCGGCGACGTGCAGGACGTCGGCGCCGTTCTCGGCGAGCACGCGGCCACTGGTCGGACCGGCCAGCACGCGCGTGAGATCGAAGGCGCGCACGCCGCTCAACGGCCGCTCGCCCCTCGGCAGGGGGCGCGGCGGGGCGTCGCCGATCTTGACGATGTCGATAAGCGGCAGGCCGGCGATGGCGATGCCATGCGGATGGTCGTTCCATTCGGCGCGGCTGCGCACCAGTCCGCCGACGCAGTTGCCCTCGGCGATCGCCGCCTCGATGGCGAGGCCGTCCCACCTGGCGACCGCGGCGGCCAGCGCCTCGCGCGTCTCCGCCGCAGCGCCGGCGATGCGCAGCGCGCCGGCACGATGGTGCGGATGGTTGGTGTGCAGGAACATCACCCGGCCGTCGCGCGTCGGATAGTGGCCAGCCAGGGGGTCCCACGACACCGGCTTCTTGCCGTCCTGCAGCACGTAGGTGTTGGAACGCAGCGAGGCTGCAGCGGCGTGGCGGTCGATCGTCACGGCCTGCGGCTTGCCGGTCCTGAGCCGCCACAGGTCCGATACCGCAAGCCCGACCGCGCCCAATGCCGCCGAGCCCGCTTCGGCGACGCGCCACGGCGTGGCGAAAACCGGATCGCCGCCGCCGGTGAAGGCGAGCGAATCGTCGGCGCGCCGGTCGCGGCCGAGCTGTTCGAGGATGGAATGGGCGAGGACGCCGGTCATTTGCTGGCCATGATGTCGGAGAGCTGCGCCATCAGCGCTTCGGGGCAGGTGATATGCGGATTGTGGCTGCAATCCATCTCGTAGTACTTCCAGCCTGGCTCGCTCCTGGCGCGCTCGCCGAACTGGCGGAACACGTCGCCCGGTCCGTTGCGCTTGGCATAGATGTAATGACGCGGCGGCGGCGCCTCTTTCGAGACGAGCCGCAGCTTCTGCTCGAAGGTCTTGATCGGTTGCGGCCGGCGGCGCGGGCTTGCCCAGGCGACATCATCCGGCGCGGTATCGGGCGGCATGGGGTTGATCGGGAGCTTCCAGCCGGCGCCGTCCTTCATCGCACCGGCACGCATGTTGGCTTCGGCCTTGGGGCCAACCAGGTCGAACAGGCTCTCGCCGTCGCGCGGCGCGAAGGCGTCGATGTAGACGAGCCGGGAGATGCGATCGCGCGCCGCGTCGGCGACGCCGGTCGCCACCATGCCGCCATAGGAGTGGCCGAGCAGGGTGACGTCGCGCAGATCCTCGAATTCGAGCACCGCTGTCACGTCGTGGATGTGGGTCGACAGGTCGATCTCGTGGTGCGCCAGATGGGCGCGCTCGCCGAGACCGGTGTAGGTCGGCGAGAAGAACTCGTGCCCGGCAGCGCGCAGCAGCGGCCGCATCTTCTTCCACGCCCACGCCGCCGACCAGGCGCCATGCGCCAGAACGATCGTTGCCATGCCCACATACCTCCCTGCTGGCAAACCGGTTTTGTCGGTACCATTACGATTTGGTCGCAATGCTCAACGGACCAACCATAGCCAGCCTCACGGGGTGGCTCAAACGGCGTCACCGACGAGTGGGCGAGCGGTTCCGCGCGACCCGCAGCGGCCTGCCGGCCAGACGGCAGGGTGGCGCCGACTACCGGGCGGTGAGGTCGAACAGGATGATGGTACGCCGCGGCTCCGGCGGCAGCGAGCGCCAGGCCGCGGGATCGACCGGCCGGCCATGCGCCACGACCCAGCGCTCGAACTCGCCTTGCCGTCGCGTGCTGCCCAGGACCGCGTACCGCACCTCGCCTCGCTCGACGAGCCTCGCGAAGGCATCGATGCCCATCACCGGATCGGTGCCGGAGAAGCCGCCGAACGCCATGACCGGCTGGCCGGTCCGCACGATCACCGGCGCGGCGAGCAGGGCATTGGGAGCGGCGAGCAGGAACCGCGCCTTGCCGCGATTGTCCCGCAGGAAGGCCGCCAGCCTGGGGTCGTCCGTCAGGGCACGCCAGTCGCGCGACAGGATGGGACCACGGCCGTCGTCCCGGCCGAGCCAGCGCACCAGGCTTGCCGACGGCAGGGTGAGATTGCCCGGGGCGAACAGGGCGCTCAGCATCCAGGCCGTCGGCAGGATCAGCAGCAGGAGCGCGCCGATCAGGGCCGGCGGTCGCTTGTCGCGCCACAGCGTCGCCACCCCGACGAGCAGGGCGAGCACCGGGCAGGCAAGCCACCACGAATCCCAGCCGAGGGCCGAGCCGGCCACGTAGCCCTGCCAGAGTGCCGTGACGGCGAGACCGACGGCGAGATGCCGTGGTCCTCGCCGCCACAGCTCGAAGCCGCCGATCCCGGCGAGCGCGGCCAGGGGCGGCGCCAGGGTCGACAGGTAGTAGGCATGGAAGATCCCGCCGGCGGCGCTGTACACCACGCCGTAGGCGATCGCCCATACCGCCCACAGGGCGATGGCTGCCCGCCGCCGGCGCCAACCGAGCACGACACCGATCACGGCCAGAGGCAGCATCCAGGCGAACTGTGGCGCCAGCGTCGGCTGTGCGAGCCGCAAAGGCCCGACCGGCACGTTGTCGTAGGCCACGAAGCGCGCTGCCGGCAGCGACGGGGCACCCGTCGTCGGTCGCTCGGGGCGTACGAAGCGCTCGAGCGCATTGTGCCTCACGATCAGCTCGAGCATCGAGTTGTCGTGGCTGCTGCCGACATAGGGCCGGCGATCTTCGGGCGTGAGGTCGAAGGCGGCAGCCCACGAGAATGAGATGACGATGAGAACTGCCCCACTGGCGGCCATCCATCCCAGGCGGCGCCGCCAATCGAGCTTCGTCGAGAGAAGCCAGGCGGCGAGCAGCGCCGGCGCACACACCAGGGCGGCCAGCATTTTTACGTTGAAGGCGATGCCCAGCAGGACCATCGAGGCTACGAGCGCCAGGCCACGGCCGCGCAGGGCCAAGACGGCGGCAAGCAGCAAGAAAAGCGCCAGCCAGGAGTCGGTGTTGTTGGACCGGTCGACAGCGACGGCGATCGGCGACAGGGCGAGCAGCAGCGCCGCTGCAAGGCCAGCCGGCACGCCGAACGCGCGACGCACCAGGCGATGGATGAGCCATACCGAGGCAGTGCCGGCCAGCGCCTGCGGCAGATGGATCGCCCAGCCGTCATAGCCCAGCAACCCTGCAAAGGCCGTCTGAATCCAGAAGGCGACCGGCGGCTTGTCGAGCGAGATGAAGCCCGCCGGGTCGAAGGCGTTGTAGAAGAACAGGCCCGCGCCCTGCAGCATGCTGCGCACGCCGGCGGCGTAGTATGCAGTGCCGAAGCCGTTGTCCTCGAGTCGCCAGAGCCGCAGCAGGGCGGCGATCAGCAGGACGACGATCAGCGCCAGGCCTTCACGCCTGAACCATTCGCGCCATCGCCGCCTGCCCGCTCCGGTCAATCGCCAGTCTCCCCAAGGACCCTTACGCAGGACGGAACTCGTTCATCCCGCGCGTTCTAGCAGCCAAGTCTCGGAGGCGACCTGTGATTATCTTCAGGGCCAGCCCGGCAGGGGACCGCGGAACACGAAGAACGCACCGGCACAGATCAGGGCGAAGCCGACAGCGTGATTGAGGTTGATGCGCTCACCGAGATAGAACACCGAGAAGGCGGCGAACACGGTGAGCGTGATCACCTCCTGCATGGTCTTGAGCTCGGCTGCCGAATAGACCGCGTGCCCCCAGCGATTGGCCGGAACGGCGAAGCAGTATTCGATGAAGGCAATGCCCCAGCTCGCCACCACCACCAGCCAGAGCGGCCGATCGGTGAACTTGAGGTGTCCGTACCAGGCAAACGTCATGAAAACGTTGGAGACGAGCAGCAGGACGATCGGCGCAACGGCAGGAGGGAGCAAGGTCATACCTCGTTCTAGAGCACTCCGCCCGGCCGGAACCAGCGGGCGGAATGTGCCCGGTCAAGCTAACGTCCGCCGAGAACACACAGCAGATCTGTGCGCTGCCTGGCATCGCGGATCGGCGGGCTGCCCATCCATTGACCTGGATACATTGCCTCCGGATCGGTCAGGAAGTCCTCGAGACGCTCTCGCGTCCAGACATCGCCCTTGTCGCGCGCGCTGCGCAGCGCCGGCGAATAGTCGAAGGCAGGATCACCGGCCACCGGCCGGCCGATCAGACCGGCGAGCTGCGGGCCGGGCTTCTGGCCGGCGTCGCGCGTCAGCACATGGCAGGCTTGGCACGGCTCGAAGGCGGCCATGTTGCACGGCTGGGCGCGCACGCCGCCTGCGGCGACCATGAACGCGGCCGCCACTATCCAGAAGCGCATGTGCTCAGGCTTGCGGCTTGTCGATGACGACGATCCGGTTGGTGCCCGTTTCGCCGGCCCACGTTTCGCCCGGGCGGCCCGCAATCTGGCGCACGTTTGCACCCGACTTGTCCGACGGGAACGAGAGGAAGGTCTCTGTCTTCGGATCGAAGCGCACGATGGCGTTGGCGGCGAAATCGTTCAGCCACACCGCGTCGCGGTCATCGACATAGACCGAATAGCAGCGCGGCCGCTCGCCGGGCAACTTCCACGCCTTCCAGCCGCCTGTAGCCGGATCGTGCATGGAGACGTTGCCGCTGTTCCATTCGCTGATCCACAGACGGCCGCTTCTGTCCGACCATACGCGGCGCGCGCCCTGCTTCGGCGTCGGCGGCTCGACGATGCGCGGCGCGCCGGTCGAACGATCGATCTCCGCCAAGTAGTTGCCGGCGAGCGAGACGTACCAGACCGTTCCCTGCGGCGTGAGCGCGATGCCGTAGGGGCCGTAGCCGCGCGGCGCGTCCCACACCTGCATCTTCTCGCTGGCCGGCTCGAAGCGGCCGATCACGCCGCCCTGACCGGTGAACCAGAGGATGCCCTGCTTGTCGAATACCAGCGTGTTGAGGTTGGCGTAGGACGGCCCGCCATTCAGCTTCCAGAGCTGGACGCGATGGTCCCTGGAATCGACGCGGGCGATCGAGTTCTGGCCGCCTTCGGTGACCCAGGCCGCACCGTCGGGACCGACGACCACGCCGTGCGGTGCCGCGCCCGGCCCGAGATTGACCGCCTTCAGGCTGCCGTCACGCGGATCGAGCAGATTGAGCGTGCCGTCACGCTGGCCGCAGAACCACACCGTGCCGTCGGCATTGCAGGCGACATCGCGCGAGCCCGAGCCGGGCCGCACACTGTAGGTGCGGATGCGATAGCCGTGCTGCTCGCGCGTCTCGACGGCGGCGCGAGCGGGCCGGGTGATCAGGGCCGGCGCTGCGAGCGTTCCGGCGGACAGAGCGAGCAGTTTGCGGCGGCGCATCTTGGCCTCCCGAGGATGCAGGTCAAGATAGTGGCCTTCCGTCGGCCCGATCAACCCAGCTTGTGTGCTTCTCCCGTGCTCTTGCATTTTCCTCCCCCGTAATCGGGGGAGGTGCCCCGTTTTACGGGGCGGAGGGGGAAAGCCCCAATGAAGATGTCTCTGAATCCGGCACGGAATCTCATCGATCTCGTCTGAGGCCTTCCCCCTCCGCCCCCTTCGGGGGCACCTCCCCCGTAAGACTACGTAAGGCTGGGGAGGGATTCGAGACGTGTCCGCTCCGTAGCCGATGACGGGGCAGGCGAGCGCAAGCCGAACGTCGACTATCTGTCGGCAAGCCGCAGGCTCAACAGGGCGTGCGCCAGCGTTCCGCCGGCGCGCACCGCCGCGGCGACGAAGGCTGCTTCGGCGATTTCCTCTTTCGACGCGCCGGCTTCGAGCGCCTGGCGGGTGTGGGTGTCGATGCAGTACGCGCATTGCGTCGTGAAGGCGACGCCGAGCGCGATCAGCTCGCGGTACTTGCGCGGGATGGCGCCATCGCCACGCTCGACGCTGTGGTTGAAGGCGAGGAAGGCTTTGCCTTCGACCGGCGCCAGCGCCAGCAGCTCGGGGACGCGGCCGAGGTCGGCGCGATTCTGATAGTCGCTCATGACCTCCAGTACCCCGCGTCCAGAAGCTTTTCGCGCAACAGGCGGCGGGCGCGGTGCAGGCGGCTCTTCACCGCGTCGACCGAGATGCCGAGCTCGGCGGCGGCTTCCGGCGTGGTGAATTCCTCGATGTCGCGCAGGACCAGAACCTCGCGGTAGAGGGCGGGCAGGGCAGCGATCATGGCGCCGAGGTCGCGCTGCAGGCCGACCGGAACCGGATTGATCGCCAGCATCGATCCCGCCACCTGGTCGATCGGGACGGTCGGCCGTCTCAGACCGAGCAGGCGGCGGCACTCGCGTTCGACTATACGGAACAGCCAGCTCGCGAATGCGGCGATCACGCGCAACGTGCCGATCCGGCGATGGAGCTGCCACAGCGCGGTCTGGACCGCGTCCTCGGCGTCCTCGGTCGTCGCGCAGGTGCGGCGCGCGAAGCGCAGGAGGTCGGGCTGCGAGACGGCGAGCAACCGGTCGATCGCCGCCGCATCGCCGGCCTTGGCGGCGACGACCAGCGTCGTGTCGATGCGCGAGAGGCTGCTCATGGTGCCTCGGGCAGGCGACGGCCGGCGAGCGCACAGGCAGGGCAGAAGCCCATCAGCGACGACAGCACCATGCCGGCGCCGCCCAATCCGACGGCCCAGCCAGCGAGGCCTGTCAGCGGAACGATCGAGACGATCGCGAGCAGTCCGCCGCCGAGGGCGGCTCGCACGACCCGCTCCCAGCCCGGGATATTGCGTTTGAACGACATGAACGACGCCTCCTGTGTGATGGCCACGTTCATGAGAGGCGCCTCACGGCAGGAAGGGTTCGCCGCGTCAGAAATTTATCGGCCGGTGCTGGGCCCATGGGCGCGCTCGCTCGAGCAGGGCGCCGAGCCGCAGCACGTCGGTCTCCGCGCCCCAGCGGCCGACGATCTGCACCGAGGTCGGCAGCCCGTCGGTGCCGAAGCCCGACGGCACGGCGAGGGCGGGATGGCCGGTCAGGTTGAAAGGATACTGATAGGAGGTCCAGCCCTGCCGGGTGATGCCGCATTTCTCGCCGTCGACCACGACCTCGTCGTTGGCGGCGTCATGCGTGACATCGAGCGCAGTTCGCGAATTGGTCGGCATCACCAGGAAGTCGTAGCGCTCGATCAGCGCCTGGATGGCGCGGAACAGGCCGGTGCGGGCGAACTGGGCGTTGCGGAAATCGGCCAGGCTGAACCTGCTGCCGCGCTCCATGAAGGCGAGCGTCACCGGGTCCATCTGGTTCTGCCACTTCGGCAGGTATTGCGCGCAGAAGACCGCGAAGTTGGCTTGGTAGAGCACGCGGCCCTCGAACTCGATCCAGTCGACGCGATCGGTGACCTCCTCGACCTCGGCGCCCATCGCCTGCCAGGCCTCGAGCGCCTGACGCGTGTTGGCGCGCACGTCGGCTGCGACCCGCGGGTTGGCGGTGCGCTCGACGTAGCCGATGCGGATGGCCGACAAATCCTCGCCGGTCAGCGCCGGCGACAGCCGGCGCTTGTCCTCGCCGCCCTGGCTCCACGGATCCTTGCCGCTCGGCCCCGTCAGCACGGCATGCATGATCGCGGCATCGGTGACGGTGCGCGTGATCGGCCCGGCATAGACGTTGTTGCCGAAGGCATCGCGCGTCGTGTCGGCCGGCACCGCGCCGAGCGTGGCCTTCAGCCCGACCAGGCCGCTGCACGAGGCCGGGCCGCGGATCGAGCCGGCGCCGTCGGTGCCGAGCGCGATCGGGCCCAGGCCGGAGGCGACCGCCGCTGCGCCGCCGCCGCTCGAGCCGCCGGGCGTGCGCTCGAGGTTCCACGGATTGCGCGTCACGCCGAAGGAGGGGCCGTCGGTCAGGCCTTTCACGCCGAACTCCGGCGTCGTCGACTTGCCTATGACGATGGCGCCGGCGGCGCGCAGGCGCTGCACCAGCACGTCGTCGGCCTTGGCGACATTGTCCTCGAAGATCGCCGAGCCGTGCCGCGTGTGCGCGCCGGCGACGTCGATCAGGTCCTTCACGCTCACCGGCACGCCGTGCAGCGGACCGAGCGTCTCGCCGCGCATCACCGCTTCCTCGGCCTTGCGTGCGGCGCGCCGTGCCTCCTCGCCCAGCACCTGGCGAAAGCAGTTGAGCTTCGGCTGGGCGCGCTCGACCGCCGCCAGGACGACGTCGACATACTCGACGGGTGAGAGCTTGCGGGCGCGAATCAGGGCGGCCGCCTTGGTAGCGGGCATGAACAGCAGATCGGCGTCGGGCATTGGGGCACTCCGTACGAGCGGTTAGAGCAGACCCGCCGGAGAATGGGAATATTCTCATCTTCCTCCCCAGCGAAGACGCTGGGGAGGAAAAAGAGAGGCGTCGCTCGACACCCGCCGCCCCCTGGGTTACGCCGCGAGCGGATGTTCTCGCTTCCCGTTATGCTGGCCCTGGCGGCCGTGGCCGTCGCGACGTCGTTCATTTCCGGCATTTTCGGCATGGCGGGCGGCATGCTGCTGATCGGCTTCCTGCTGGTGCTGCTGCCGGTGCCGGTCGCCATGGTGTTCCACGGCGTCATCCAGATTGCCGCCAACGGTTGGCGGGCCTGGCTGTGGCGGCATCACGTCAACTGGCGCGTGGTGCTCAATTTCGGCCTCGGCTCGGGCGCGTCGCTCGTGGCGTTCTCGTCGCTCGACTTCGTGCCCGACAAGGCGATGGTGCTGATGGTGCTCGGCCTGACGCCGTTCGTGGCGCTGTCGGTGCCGCACCGCATCGCGCCGAATATCGAGCGCGGCGGCCAGGCCTTCGTGGCCGGCGTGATCGGCGGCGCCATGCAGCTGGTGTCGGGGGTGACCGGGCCGATCCTCGACATTTTCTACGTCCGGACCGGCATGACGCGGCAGGTCAACATCTCGACCAAGGCGGCGGCCCAGGTGCTGGGCCATCTCACCAAGGTCACCTATTTCGCCGGCCTGATCGCCGACCCGGCCGGCCGGGATCTCGGGCAATGGCTGGTGATCGGCTACGCCTCCGTGTTTGCCACTCTCGGAACGACCTTGTCGCGGCGCTTCCTCGACCGTATGTCCGACAAGCAGTTCTATCACTGGACCCGACGGGTGATCCTGGTGATCGGCACGGTCTATATCGGGCAAGCCGTATGGATAATGGTGACGCGATGACGGATGTGAAGGCGGAAGTCAGGGCATTGCTCGATCGCCTGCCCGACGATTGCACCTATGCCGACGTGCAGCGCGGCATCGCGGTGCTGATGTGGCCGAAGCCCGGCACGCCGGTCTCGCGGGACGAGGTCAAGCGCCGCCTGCGGGAATGGCTGAACACGGGACTGAACGGGGAGAACGAGAAATGAAGGACAGGGTCTCGATCGATTTCGCCGACGGTGTCGCCGACGTCCGGCTGATCCGCGCCGACAAGATGAACGCGCTCGATCCCGCGATGTTCGAAGGCATCGTCGAGGCCGGCGCCGAGCTTGCCAGGATGAAGGGCCTGCGCGCCGTGGTGCTGTCCGGCGAGGGCCGCGCCTTCTGCGCCGGTCTCGACATGGGCAGCTTCGCCGCCATGAAGGACAACGGCTCGGGCGTGCCCGGTGCGCGCGACCTCACGGTGCGCACGCACGGCATCGCCAACCGCCCGCAGCAATGCGCCTGGCTGTGGCGCGACCTGCCGGTGCCAGTGATTGCTGCGGTGCATGGCGTGGCCTTCGGCGGCGGCTTCCAGATCGCGCTCGGCGCCGACATCCGCTACGCCACGGCCGACACGCGCTTCTCGGTGATGGAGATCAAGTGGGGCCTGGTTCCCGACCTCGCCGGCACGCAGCTCATGCGCCATCTGGCGCGCGAGGACGTGGTGCGCGAGCTCACCTACACTGGCCGGGTGTTCGACGGGACGGAGGCCGAGCGGCTGGGCTTCGTGACCAGGCTCGTCGAGGATCCGCGGGCGTCGGCGCTGGCGACGGCGCGCGACATCGCGGGCAAGAGTCCCGATGCCGTTCGCGCCGCCAAGCGGCTACTCAATGACGCGGTGGCGACCGACGCCAGGACCGGCCTGCTGGCCGAATCGGTCGAACAGCAGAAGCTGATCGGATCGCCCAACCAGATCGAAGCCGTCATGTCCAACCTTCAGAAGCGCGCGGCGCGCTACCAGGATTGATCCCATGAATCGTCAATGGCTTTACGCCCGGCAGCCTCAGGGAAAGATCGGCGCCGACACTTTCCAATGGACCGAGACGGCGATCCCGGTGCCGCGCGACGGCGAGGTGCTGGTGCGCACGCGCCTGCTGTCGCTCGACCCGGCCAACCGCGCCTGGATGATGGGCAAGACCTACCGCGATGCGCTCGAACCCGGCCAGGTGATGAGCGGCTTCGCCATCGGCGAGGTGGTCGACTCGAAGTCGGGCGGGCTGAAGCCCGGCGATATCGTCGAGGGCGACTGGGGCTGGCAGGATTACGCCGCGCTGCCGGCGCGGCGCGTCACCAGGCGGACGACCCAGGCGCCGCTCGAGCATCTGGTCGGGCCGCTCAGCATCACCGGGCTCACCGCCTATTTCGGCCTGCTCGAGATCGGCAAGCCCAAGCCCGGCGACACGGTGCTGGTCTCCGCCGCGGCGGGCGCCGTCGGCACGATGGTGGGCCAGATCGCCAGGCTCGCCGGCTGTCGCGTCGTCGGCACAGCGGGCGGCCAGGACAAGTGCGACTGGCTGGTGCGCGAGCTCGGCTTCGACGCGGCGGTCGACTACAAGGCGGGCGGGGTGCGCCGCGCCCTGGCGGCCGTCTGCCCCGGCGGCGTCGATGTCTACTTCGACAACACAGGCGGGCCGGTGCTCGAGGCGGCGCTGTCGCTGATGAACCTGCGTGGCCGCATCGTCTGCTGCGGCAACGTCTCGCAATACGACGTCGAGAAGCCCGCGCCCGGACCGATGGCGGTGCCCGGCCTGGTCGTCACCAAGCGCCTCAGGATGGAAGGCTTCGTCGTGATGGATTTCTTCGACCAGCGCGCGCCGGCCGAGGCGCGCCTGGCGCAGTGGGTCGCCGACGGCCGCATCAAGGCCATCGTCGACATCGTCGACGGCCTCGACAAGGCGCCGCAGGCGCTGATCGGCCTGTTCGAAGGCAACAACCGCGGCAAGCGGGCGGTGCGGGTTTCATGAGTGCTCCCCGCGAAGCCGGGGAGGTGTCGCGTCGTACGCGACGGAGGGGTCATGCTCATGCTCTTCCGGACCGCGGGCGTCCCGCCCGCTCACGTCATGATCATGAGCATGAGGGGGCGGGACGCCCGCGGTCCGGAAGACTCATGACCCCTCCGTCGGCGTAAGACGCCGATACCTCCCCAGCGGAGCTGGGGATGAGAATGAGATCATTTCCCGACGAACATCGGCTTCCGCTTCTCGACGAACGCCCGCACGGCTTCCTTGTGGTCCTCCGTGCGCGACGCTTGCACGAGGCGCTCGGCCTCGCGGAACAGTGCGGTCGGATAGTCGATGTGCAAGGCGTCGTCGAGATTGTCCTTCATGTTGCGCAGCGCCACGCGCGGGCCTTCGGCCAGCGACTTGGCAAGCGCGAAGGCCTCGGCCTGCAGCTTGTCGTCGGCCACCACCCGGTTGACCAGGCCGATGCGCTCACAGCGCTCGGCATCGACGCGCTCGGCGGTGAACATCAGCTCGCGCGCCCGCGCCGAGCCGATGGTGCGCGTGAGCAGCCAGGCGATTCCGTAATCGCCCGACAGGGCCACGCGCGCATAGCCGGTGCTGACGAATGCCGATCTGGCGGCGATGCGGATGTCGCAGGCCAGTGCGATCGCGAGGCCGGCGCCGGCCGCCGCCCCGGGCAGGGCCGCGATGGTGGGCTTGCGCAAGGCCACCAGCGCGCCGGTCAGCGCCGCCTGGCGCCAGCGCAGGTCGCCCAGGCGCTCCTCGAAGCTCATCTGCCCGCGAGGTCCGCGACCGCCCATGCCCTTGACGTCGCCGCCGCTGCAGAAGGCGGTGCCGGCGCCGGTGATCAGGAGGGCTCCGACGTTCGGGTCCTCGCCGCGCTCGCGGATCTGGGTGCGCAGCGCCGGTGTCAATTTGTCCGACATGGCGTTGCGCGCCTCGGGCCGGTTGAGCGTGATCAGCGCCACGCCGTCCCTGACGCTGCACAAGAGTTCGGTTGTGCCGGTGTCGATTTCCATGTGAATCTCCCCTCGCCATGACATTCCCGATCACCGAACACACCGTCAAGTCCGCGCGCCACACGACGGGCTACCTCGCCTGCGGAGCGGAAGCGGGGCCGCTGCTGATCTTCTGCCACGGCTGGCCCGAGCTCTCGCGCTCGTGGCGCCATCAGTTGCCGGCGTTTGCGGCGTTGGGCTTCCGCTGCGTCGCGCCCGACATGCGCGGCTATGGTCGCTCCGATACCTACACGCGCCACGAGGATTTCGCCCAAGAACTGATCGTCGCCGACATGCTCGAGCTGCTGGCGTCACTCGGCCGCGACAGGGCAGTGTGGATCGGCCACGACTGGGGCAGCCCCGTGGTGTGGAACGTCGCTTCCCATCATCCCGACAAGACGGTCGGCGTGGCAAGCCTCTGCGTACCCTACCTCGCCTCGGGGTTCACGCTCGACACCGTGGTGCCGCTGGTCGACCGCTCGGTCTATCCCGCGGACAAGTTCCCGGCCGGGCAGTGGGATTACCAGTTCTTCTATCGCGAGAATTTCGACAAGGCGTGCAAGACCTTCGAGGGCAATATCCGCAACGTGGTGAAGGCGCTGTTCCGCAAGGGCGATCCGGCGCGCGTCGGCAAACCGGCGCCGACCTCCATGGTGCGTGCGGCCGGTGGGTGGTTCGGCGGCGGCGCCTGTCCCGACGTGCCGCGCGATGCCGACGTGCTGACCGAGCAGGATCTCGAGGCCTATGCGGCGGCGCTGACCCGCAACGGCTTCTTCGGCCCGGACTCCTGGTACATGAATCACGAGGCCAACGGCGCCTACGCCAAGCGGTCGGTGAACGACGGCAAGCTCGCCATGCCGGTGCTGTTCCTGCACGGTGCCTACGACACGACCTGCGAGACCATGACCTCGAAGCTGCCCGAGCCGATGCGTCGCGATTGCGCCGACCTGACGGAGGTCGTCGTGCAGTCCGGTCACTGGATGGCACAGGAAAAGCCGGCGGCCGTTAATGCCTCCCTGGCGAAGTGGCTCGCCGCCAGGCTTCCGGACTACCGGAAGGCCTGATCATGCGTGCGGTATCGGTTGCCCTGTTGGTGCTCGCGGGCGCCCTGTCGGCGCTGCCGTCTCTCGCGCAGGCGCCCGCCAATCGCCCGGCCAACCCCGCGCCACCGGCTAAACCCGCGCCTCCGGCCAAGCCGGCGTCACCGACGCCGCAGGCGCCCTTGCCGACGCTCAATATGACGGTGCCGCAACGGGATCGCGAAGCTGTCTACGCCTACTACCGCGCCGAGATTGCGGCGGGCCGCTGCCCCCTGCCGCTGGTCAGGATGAGCAACGCGTGCCTGGCGCCGAGCCCGGGCAAGCCGCAGTGGCGGCTCGACCAGCCGCTCGCTGACGGCGTCAAGGGCGAAGCGCCGCCGCCGGCGCTGATCGCCAAGCTCTCGCCCTCGCCGGCGGGCTATCATTACGTGCGCGTCGAGAATGATCTTCTGGTGGTGGGCATCGGCACGCGGGTCGTTGCCGCGCTGGTCGCCGACCTCAGCCGCCTGTAGGCGTTCACCCCCGAGCCGCCACAATCGTGGCGTCCGATGCGACACGATACGGAGGCCGATCCCATGATCAACAAATCCGTTGCCCTCACGTCCCTTGTCGTGGTGTCCCTCATGGCGATGCCCGCCTTGGCGCAACCCGGCCATGGTCGCGGCGGTGGCCCGCCCGGCCAGGTCGACAAGGGCCCGCCCGGTCAGGTCGACAAGGGGCCTCCCGGCCAGGGACGAGGTGGTCCGGGCGCATCGCCCGGCGGACCGCAGCGAGGCAACGTCGTCGTCATCGATCGGGATCGCAACGCCATCTATTCCTACTATCGAACCCAGTATGTTGCCGGGAACTGCCCGCCCGGCCTGGCCAAGAAGGGCAACGGCTGCATGCCGCCTGGCCAGGCGAAGAAAGTGTGGGCGATCGGCCAGCCGCTTCCCGGGGGCATTGCCTACTATCCCCTGCCGCCGGTCCTGCTGGGCCAGCTTTCACCGCTTCCGGTGGGTTACGAGTACGTCCGTGTGGCCAATGACATCCTGCTGATGGCGATCGGCACGCGGATGATCGCCGGCGCCGTCGCCGATCTCAGCAGCTTCTAGAGCTGATCGCTTTGGAGTGAAGCACAACCGGCATAGGCGATGTAGTTGGCGCATCCCCGTGGCGTCAATGATGGCACGGTGGCGCCGCTGCGCCGCCAAGTTCATCGACGGAGCGCTCGGCAGCTTTTCGCCGCAGCGTTTTGAGCCGCCTAACGATCGCTCGTTAGCCGCTCGCTCAGGGCGGTGGTAGAATTGTAACTGCATACGACCGATGGGCAGGCCAACCACCATGGGCGGCTTCGACGTCTTCTTCAGCTATCACTGGCGCGACCACGCTTCCGTGGAAGCGGTTGCCCGCGCACTGACCGGGCGCGGCCTCAGCGTGTTTCTCGATCGCTGGTATATGGTACCCGGACAGCCATGGCCGCAGGCCTTGGAGCGCACGCTCGCGTCGTGCAAGTCCGTGGCGGTTTTCCTCGGTGTCGAAGGCCTCGGGTCGTGGCAGCAGCGGGAGAGCGATCTGGCGCTCGACCGGCAGGGACGCGAACCCGGCTTTCCGGTCATCCCGGTGTTGCTGACACGGGCCGATCCAGCGCTCGGTTTTCTCAGGCTCAATACCTGGGTCGACCTGTCGGCGAATATCGCGGATGAAACCGCACTCGAAATCCTGTGCGCGGCAATTCGCGGTCAGCCGCCGGTTTCCGCCGGTGTGCAAAAGAGCGCCGCCGTCAGGGCGGCGATCTGCCCCTACCGCGGCTTGCGCTGGTTCCGCGAGGAGGATGCCGCTTTCTTTTGCGGCCGCGAGGCGTTCACCGACAAGCTCGTCGAGACCGTCGACCGTTCCTCCCTGGTTGCTGTCGTGGGCGCATCCGGCATCGGCAAGTCGTCCGTCGTCCGTGCTGGGCTGATCCCTCGACTGCGCCGCAAGACGGCCGGCGGCCGGGTCTGGGAGATCGCGACACTGGTTCCGTCGGACCGGCCGCTCCACAGCCTTGCCGCCGCGTTCGTGCCACTGCTCGAACCGCAGATGACGCGCGTCGAGCGTCTGGCCGAGATCAACAAGCTGGCCGAGCATTTTGCCGATGGGTCCGTCGCCTTGTGCGACGTGGTGGCGGACGCTCTCAAGACGCAGCCTGGGACCGACCGGCTGCTGCTGTTCGTCGACCAGTGGGAGGAGCTCTATACCCTGACCGCGGACGACGGCGCGCGGCGGCGGTTTCTCGCCGAGATACTCGATGCGTCGTCGCGCGGGCCGGTCACCGTCGTGCTCACCCTGCGCGGCGATTTTTTTGGCCAAGCCCTCTCGGATCGATCCTTCGCCGACCGTCTCCAGGGGGCGCAGGTCAACCTCGGGCCGATGACGCCGCAGGAGCTTGAGCGCTCGATCACCGAACCGGCCGAGAAGGTCGGCCTGCACTTCGAAAGCGGCCTGGTCGACCGTCTTCTCGACGACGTCGGCGACGAGCCCGGCAGCTTGCCGCTTCTCGAGTTCGTGCTGGCGGCATTGTGGGAGCAGCGTCGCGGCAACACCCTGCATCACGACGCCTACGAGCATATGGGCGGCGTCCAGGGTGCCATCGCCGCCCGTGCCGACGCCGAGTACGAGAAGCTCAGCGCCGAGCAGAAGGATGCCGCACGACGCATGCTGCTTCAGATGGTGCGACCCGGCGAGAAGACGGAGGATACGCGACAGCGTGCAGTCCTCCCGGTCGGCAATGAAACCGCCCTTTCGGTGATCCGGCGTCTGGCCGATGCGCGCTTGGTGGTGACGACGCGCGATCCGGCAAGCGGCGTGGATACGGCCGAGGTGACGCATGAAGCGCTGATCCGCCATTGGACGCTGCTGCGCCGCTGGGTCGATCAGGATCGCGAGTTCCTGCGTTGCAAGGCACGGCTGGAGACGGCGGCGGTCCTGTGGGAGGCAGACAAGCGGGACGCCAGCCGACTCCTGCCGGGCGGCCGCCCCCTTGCCGAGGGCAAGACACTTCTCGCGAGCCGGCGGTCGGACCTCGGCGCGAGCGTGATCGCGTTCATCGAGGCCTCGGCGGCAGCCGACGCGCAGATGCGTCGGCGCCGGCTGTTGACCAGGGCGGCAGCGCTTGCGGCAGGGCTGCTTCTGCTTGTCGGCGGCCTTGTCGTCTGGGATTTCTACTTCCGCGATCACGCGCGGCATTACAACGCCTATGCGAAGCGATGGGGGGCGTTCGAGGGCGTCGGCGCCGTGCATCCCGACGATGTTGCCCATCGCGCCCGGACATTCCGGATCGTTCGACAGGGGCGACTCGGACCGGTTGTCCGCATGGATGTCGTCGACGGCAGCGGCAACTGTGCAGCCCGGGGAATGTCGGACGCGGTCGGTATGGACGTTCCCGGCTCCTGGGATAGTCCGATGCGGGTATGCAGCGTCGTGTGGGAGCGCGATAGCAAGGACAGGGTCATCAGGCAAACCCTGCATGCGACGAACCGTGTCGTTTTCAGCTTGGAGTACCCCGGCACCAAGGGGGGACTCACGGCTGATTTTCGCGCTGAGAGCGGCCTCCTCTTCCAGTTCGGGTCGCTGGGGTTGACGGCGACGACCATCAACTACGAGCGTTTCGAGGACGGGCCTAACCGCGGCCTGGAGAAACTGGAACGGTACACAAATGCAGACGGAGAGCCGAAACGCTTCTTCGGCGGAGCCTATGGCCATCGAACGGAACGCGGCTCCGACGGCCTGATTGTCAGCGTCGTGTCCCTCGGGCGCAGCGACAAGCCGATGCGAACCGAAGCCGGGTTTACCGAAATGCGCGTCCGGCGCGATGAAGCGGCTCGACCCGTGGAGTTCTCCCTGTTCGACGAGAACGGCCGGCCGGTTCGCGGCCCGCAAGGCGTTGCGCGCTGGGTGCTCACCTACGACACCCGCGGCAATCAGGTCAGGGAGGAGTACTTCGATGAAACGGGCCATCCGACGCTGAACAACGAGGGCTACGCGGCGATGACGCTGGCGTATGGCCCTGGTGGCGCGGAACTGGAGCGCGCCTATCTCGATGAGGCGGGGCAGCCCACGCTGAACAAGAAGGGCCACGCCCGGCTCGTGATGGAACGTGACCAGCGGGGCCGGCGAACCAAGTCGGCATTCTTCGACCTGGCCAACCAGCCTGTGCTATCGAGCGACGGCTATGCCAGCGCCGTCAGAAAGTACGACGAGTCTGGCAATATAATGGAGATTAGCTACTTCGACCGGGACGGGAAACCGACGCGAAGCAAGGAGGGTTATGCGAAGTTCACGGCAGCCTATGGCGACCATCGCCTGGCCACCGAGTTTGCCTATTTCGACCCGGCGGGGAAGCCGACCCTCTCCAAAAACGGATATGCAAAGAAGATTCTTGTCCATGATCAGCGACACAACGTCCGGGAAGAGGCCTACTTCGACGAGCGAGGAAAGGCTACCCGGTCGAAAGAAGGTTGCGCCAAGGTCGTCAAGGATTACGACAGCGCCGGTAGAGTTGTCGAAGAGGCCTGTCTTGACGAGCAGGCAAACCCGACCCTGTCCAACGAGCGCTACGCCAAGGCGCTCACGGACTATGACAGAGAGGGCGAGAAGGTAAGAGTCGCCTACTTCGATGCGGAAGGAAAGCCGACGGTGGCAAAAGCCGGCTACGCCAGTATCGCCTTCGTCCATAGCGCGCAGGGACGCGTGGTCAGGGAGAGCTATTACGACAAAGACCGAAATCCCGTTCGATTGGCGGACGGCTATGCCGGTACGATGAAAACCCATGACCCTCGCGGCAATCTGGTCGAGCAGGAATACTTCGATGAAGCGGGAAAGCCGACGCTATCCGCGGAGGGCTACGCCAAGATCGTCACGTCGTTCGACAGCAACAATAAAGGTGTCGGATACGCCTACTATGATACGGCGGGAAACCCGACGGTCACCAGGTCCGGCTACGCCAGCATAGCGGTCGAGCTCGACCCGCGTGGAAATATCATTAGAGTGATCTACCGGGACGAGAACGGGAAGCGGACCCGCTCCAACGAGAAATATTCCGAGCGTCGGGCCAAGTTCGGCACACAGGACAAGATCGTCGACGAGGCTTACTTCGACGAAATGGGCAAGCCGATTTCCGTCGATGGGTACCATAGAATCAAGCTGGTCTATGACGCTCGCGGTAACAAGATCGAGACTCGCGTTTTCGACGACAAGTCGCAGCCCGCCCGGACTGCAAGCGGATATGCGAGGGTCATCCTGACATTCGATGAACGCGACAATCAGATCAGGGAGGAGTACTTCGACGAAGCTGGGAAACCGATCGCCTCCGGTGACGGTTATGCGGGATGGCGCGCAAAGTTCGATCGGCATGATAACGCGGTCGAGTATGTGTATTTCGACAGTGATGGAGCGGCGGCGCCGAATAAATATGGCTATGCAATCCGGGTAAACGAGTATGATTCTCTCGGCCGGGTGGTTGTCATGCGTTTTCTCGATCCCGAGCGAAGGCCGGTGATGAACACCGCAGGACGAAGCATCGTCAGGACCATTTACGACAAGCGTGGGCTGCGCATCGAAGAACGCTGCTTCGACACCGACGACAAGCCTGTCAATCGGCGTGACGATGGCGGTTGGTCGGTCAAGCAATGGCACTATGATTCGAATGGCCGGCTCGTGAAGACGTTATTGCTCGACGCCGCCGGCCAGCCGATCTGACTAGCTCCGTTTGGCGCGCAACGCCTCGCGGCGCGCCAGGCTCTCCGCGGGCCAGGTCTTCTTGGTGTCGTAGTATTCGGTGACTGCCGGCGCGCCTTCGGGCAGCACCACCCAGGGCTGCTTGGACGAGGTGAAGATGTGGATGTCGGGCGGCAGGCGGTCGGGCTCGTCGAGCGAGCCGACGCGCACGAAGCGCACGGCGTCGCCGGCGCCGCCATAGTTGCTCCAGACCGCGATGCGGCATGTCGGACAGCGCCAGATCTTCTGGCCGCGGCCGCTCGCCGACGGCGTCATCACCGGCTCCGGCTCGCCGCTCAGCAGCTCGACGCGGTCGGCCTCGATCATGGCGTTGAGCGCGAACGCGGTGCCGGTCTCGCGCTGGCACCAGCGGCAGTGGCAGCAATGCACGAACAGCGGCTTTGCCGTCATGCGATATCGCACCTGCCGGCAGGTGCAGCCGCCTTCGTAGGTCGTGGAGTTGCTGGTCATGGCGCGAGGCTCCCCGCTAAGGTGGGTGGTGCGAGCAAATAGCATTCGATGGGGAGAGAGGCCATGGCGGACCGCTTGAAGGGCAAGGTGGCAGTGGTGACGGGCGCGGCGCCGCGCGGCGAGGGCGTCGGCAACGGCATGGCCACGGCCGTTCTGTTCGCGCGGGAGGGCGCCAAGGTCATCCTGGTCAATCGCAGCGCCGAGCGGGCCGAAAAGCTCGCCAGGCAGATCAAGGACGAGGGCGGTGAGGCCGCGGTGTTCGCCGCCGACGTCGCCAAGCCCGAGGCCGCCGAGGCGATGGCGGACTTCGCGGTGAAGCAGTACGGCCGGCTCGACATCCTGCACAACAATGTCGGCATTGGCGCGCCGGGTACGCCCGAGACGGTGAGCCTTGCCGACTGGCACAAGGTCATCGAGGCCAATCTCACGACCACCATGCTCTGCACGAGGCACTGCCTGCCGAAGATGAAGCAGGGCGGCGGCGGATCGATCATCATGGTGTCGTCGATCGCCGGCGCGCTCGGCCTGATGGGCAGTCCCGGCGCGGTCGCCTACTCGACGGCCAAGGCCGGCCTGCATGGCTTCACCCTGTCGGTGGCGGCCGACTATGCGACCCAGAACATCCGTGCCAACTGCATCGTCGTGGGATCCGTGCACACGCCGATGGTGGCGCACATGGGGACGGAGGCGCGCGAACGCCGCCGCAACATGGTGCCGATGAAAACCGAGGGCACGGCCTGGGACGTCGCGCACGGCGCGGTCTATCTCGCCTCTGACGAAGCGCGCTGGGTGACCGGCCTCATGCTGCCGATCGACGGCGGCCTGGTGGCGCTGCGCCAGTGGCCGCGCTGAGCGACGTGTGGGGCCGTCTCGGCGAACCCGGCGTTCCGCCCGTCGCACCGGCGCCGGCTAATGCGCTCTTCAATTTGACCGGCCAACGCCTGAGGAGCCTTCCCCTGGTCTCGGCAGACCGGCCGTGAGCTCAACAATTCCTTCTCCGTCATCGGCTACGGAGCGGACACATCTCATTTTCCTCCCCCGTATTCGGGGGAGGTGGCCCGTAGGGCCGGAGGGGGAGAGCCTCAGTCGAGATTCATGAAGTTCCGACGTCAGAATTTCATGTGTCTCGCCTGATGCCTTTCCCCCTCCGCCCCGTATGACGGGGCACCTCCCCCGATTACGGCCGATTACGGGGGAGGGATTGGAGATGCGAGGGGCGTTGCGTCAGGAGCAGCACTCCTTGGCCTGGTAGACCTTGGTCCTGCACATGCACGACGAGGTAATCGGAACGTCGACCTTGGTCAGAGCCGCGCCAAGCTTCGCTTCGAGCGCCGGCAATTCATCCGTCTCGCCGCGTCGCCGCAGACATTCGACCAGGCCGTGAAGCGACCAGACATTGTCGGGATGCTGGGTGCAGCGCTGGACCCGCCCGCTGAGGCCAAGATCGTCCCGATAGACGGTTTCCGCCTCGGCAAGGTGGCCCTGCTCCATCAGCAGCGCGGCCAGCGCGTGGCG
>NZ_JBFWZI010000003.1:110054-114171 GCF_050185545.1 Reyranella sp.
ACCAGACATTGTCGGGATGCTGGGTGCAGCGCTGGACCCGCCCGCTGAGGCCAAGATCGTCCCGATAGACGGTTTCCGCCTCGGCAAGGTGGCCCTGCTCCATCAGCAGCGCGGCCAGCGCGTGGCGGGGCGGATGCATCCAGGACCACGGCTCGGTGTAATTGAGACTGTCGTCGCGGTGCACGGCCTCGCGCAGATGGGCATAGGCCTGTTCATGGTTTCCCCTGTGGTACTCGACCTCGCCGTCGAGCATGGCTTCGCCCACGCCCAATGTTGCGCGCACGAGATTGCTCAGGAACTTCAGGTCCGCCGGTATGCGGGCCACGGCATCGCGAAACAGCATGCGTTCGCGGTCGGCGGCGGCGGGATCCTGGAGCGTCGCGCAGGCGATCCCTCTTGCATAGTGATGCATGGCCGTCGAGATCCTGTAGATCTCCGGATCGCGGGGCGGCGGCTCGTCGACGATCTCGCGCCAGCGCCCGAACCGGACGAGCACGTGCATCTTCATCGCGTAATAGCCTTCCGTCATCACGACGAGCTTCGGACGATCCTTCATGGTGAGGATGTCCTCGGTCATGATGCTCCTGATCTTGTCCGCCGCAGCAAGCGCGGGGAAGTATTGTCCCAGCAGCATGCAGGTATGCATCATCAGATGCAGGTCGTGGCCACGTGCCGTGACGTAGAAATTGAGCGAGCCCGCATAGTCTGCGTACAGGTCGTCGGACTCGATCGCCCGCTCGCTCACGAGCCTGGCCTTCTCGTAGTCGCCACACAGCACATAGATATGCCCGGGCATGTGATTCATGTGCCCGGCATCCGGTGCTATCGTCGACAGCAGGTTTGCCGATCGGAGCGCGTGCTCGGGATGGTTCGACATCTCCATCACGTGGATGTGCAGATGGAGGATCGCGAGGTGCGGGCGCTGGCCGGCCTTGTCGGTCATGGCCATCGAGCGCTCGCAGAGAGCGAGCGCTTCCAGCGTGTCTGCGTTGCGCGCGGGGAGTCCGGTCTTCACGTCCCACAGGCGCCGGGGTGTTCGCGTGATGAGCGCCTCGACCACAGCGCCATGATGTCGTGGTCGTCGGGAAAGGCATTGTGGATGCGGCGCATCGCGGCCGCGTAGTCGTCGTCCCACCTGTCGAACTGCTCGGGGCTGACGCCGCGGGGTTCCTGGAAGCGCTTGGCCAGCGCCTCGACCAGATGACGCTCTGCATCTTCTGCGCCGGCGCTCAGGCCGAGAGCGATCTCGAGATGCTCGAAGGCAACCTTGGTGAAGCGATCGGCTTCGGCCTTGCCGTAATCACGCCAGGTGAGGTTGTAGAAAGGGCCGGAACCGTAGGCGATGCCCCAATGCGCCATGACGCAGTCCGGGTCGAGCTCGAGCGCCTTGTGAAAGCACTTCACGCCCTCTTCCTGGTTGAAGCCGAAGCACCAGTTCAGGCCGAGATCGAACCAGCGCTGAGCCTCCGCGGACGACGTGCGAATCTTCCTGGTGTGGGCGCCGAGATCGAAGCGATCCATGGTCATCGTCCTCGCGATGTCGTCACGCGAGCTCGGGATAGCCGAGTTCGGCGGCTTTGCGCTCGTAGTCGAGCAGGGCCGCATAGGCCGCCGGGTCCGGCATCGAGATGCTGCGCAGCCGCAAGCCGGCGAGCACGGGACGGCGGGCGGGATCGGCGGCGAGTCGAAGCAGGCCGGCCTGCAGGCGGGCCGCTTCGTCGGCAGGGGTGGCGATCGAGGTGACGAAGGGGATCGCCGGGCTCCCGGGCGTCTCGGCGAGGATGCGCAGAGAAGCCACGACCTCGGGCCGGTGATCCTCGAGGAAGGTATAGGTCAGGCAATCGATGGACGCGGAGTCGAGCTCGCCCGAGGTCACGCGGGCGATGCTGTTGGGGTGGGAGCCGGTCTCGACGACGGACCGAAAGAACGGCTTGCCGCCGGCAAGAGGGGCGAACAGCAGGCGGGGCAGGTTCATGCCGGAGTTGGAATGCCGGCTGTTGAGGGCGAAGGACGTGCCCCGCAGATCCTCGGGCTTCCGGTAGGGCGAGTCGCCTCGCACGAGGATGAAGGCGCAATGCGTTCCCTCGCGACAACCCGGCGCGTCGTAGCTCGGCGTGCCGAGCAATCGATACTGGCCGCGATAGAGGGTCTGCAGAGGATAGCCGCAGGTCTGGGAGAACAGGACCTCGTCCTCGATCCTGTCCGGCACGGGAGGGCGGGCAAATGTCAGCACCGATGGAATGTTCGCGAAGCCGTCGTGGCGCAGCTCGTCCGCCAACGCGTCCCAAAAGGCGGCGTTCAGGGGCCGCATCTCGGGTAGATTGTACATTGGGAGGCTGGCGGCTCGCGTCTTCATGCTCTGCAATATTCCAGCAATAGCTTGATCGGGAACTGTTGCTTCGTCTACGCCGACCGCTTCCCTTGCGTCAGTCGCAAGTGATTGATTCCAAAGGGTACTGACGCATGGACGCAAGATCTGGCCGTGATGCTCTCGAACGGACTGGCCTCAAGCCCGAGACGACCCGTTCCGCCGGTCGTGATGCCACGTGTAGAGGCTGCTCGCGACGATGATGGCCGTGCCCAGGATCGTCCATTCGTCGGGGAAGTCGCCGAACACGACGAGACCCAGGATCGTCACCCAGACCAGCGCGGTGTAGCAGTAGGGCTGCACCGCGCCGGCTTCGGCAATGGCGAAGGCGCGGATCAGGCTGTAGCTGGCCAGCGCATTGAGGAGCGCGATGGCGATCAGCAGCGTCCAGCCGATCGTGTCCGGCCAGTGCCATTGCCACGGTCCGACGAGGGTCGTGGCGGCAAGCCCGGCAAAGGCCGTCCACACGAACGTCGTGTCGGCAGAATCCGTGCGGGTGCAGAGCCGCACCAGAACCTGGTAGGCCGCCCACATCACGGCGCCGATGATGGGCAACAGCATCGGCCAGTCGAGGGTGCGCAGGCCGGGCCGCACGATCAGCAGCATGCCGAGGAAGCCCACCACCACGGCGAGCCAACGCGCCGGTTCGGCACGTTCGCCGAGAAACATGACGCCAAACACGATCACGATGAGAGGCGAGGTCGAGGCCAGGGCATGGGTGTCGGCCAGCGGCAGGTAGGCCAGCGCCAGCACGAACACGGCACTCTCGACGAGAATGAGAATCGAGCGGCCGCCCTGCAACCACGGCCGTCGGGTGCGGGCCATCGCCAGCAGTCCCTTGCGACGCACGAGCAGCCAGGCAAAGACGCAGAACACGCCGTAGCGGATCCACATCATCTGTCCGATCGAATAGTCGGCCACGACCCACTTGCTCATCGCGTCCATGACGGCGAAGCCCAGCATGGCCAGGACTGTGTAGAGCGCGCCGAGGGAGGTGTTGTTGCGAGAGCGGGCCGCCTCCGCGGCGGTCATTCCGCCGCGGCCATGCGCTGCGTCGTCGGCCGAAGCACCGGCCGCTCGGCGAACAACTTCAGGCTGCGCATCACCTTCTTGAAAAGAACGCCGAATTCCATGCTTTCCTTGCCTTTCGACACGCGATCCTAGGGGGCCTGCCATGCACTGGCCAGCGATTGAGGGGCTGGTCTGCCGGGCGTAGGCTCGCAAGGCGGATGGAGGGCTGACATGGCATTCGACCTCGTCGTCAGGAACGGCATGATCGTCGATGGTTCCGGACTGCCGCGCTATCGCGGCGACATCGGCGTCAAGGATGGCAGGATCGTCGAGATCGGCCGCATCAATGGAGCGGCGGCCAGGGAGACGATGGACGCGGAAGGCCGCGTCGTCGCCCCGGGCTTCGTCGACGGCCACACCCACATGGATGCGCAGATCTTCTGGGATCCGATCGGCACCAGCTCGTGCTTCCAGGGCGTGACCAGCGTGGTCATGGGCAATTGCGGCTTCACCCTGGCACCGTGCCGCGAGGCCGAGGCCGACCTCGTCATCCGCAACCTCGAGCGCGCCGAGGACATCAGCCGCGCCGCCATGAAAGCCGGCATCAAGTGGCGCTGGGAGACCTTCCCCGAGTTTCTCGACGTCCTCGAGTCGTTGCCCAAGGGCATCAACTACGCGGGCTACATGGGCCACTGCGCTCTGCGCACCTACGTGATGGGCGAGCGCGCCTTCACCGAC
>NZ_JBFWZI010000004.1:0-15968 GCF_050185545.1 Reyranella sp.
GATGGGGAGTTGAAGACATGATTACCAAGCGCGCGCTCGTGCTGTCCGCCGGAGCCCTGGTCTGCGTCGCCGGCGCCCGGCCGGCCGGCGCCGCCCTGCCGCCGATCTCCCGCGACCAGCACGAGAACGCGATGCGGGCGGCCATCGAGGAGGCACGGCGCAACCCCGTCTATCCCTTCGGCGCGGTGATCGTGCGGGCGGAGAGCGGCGAGATCGTCGCCCGCGGCGCCAACGACAGTCGTGCCAATCCAATCCTGCACGGCGAGATCGCCTGCATGAGCGACTACGTCCGCCTGCACGGCAATCGCGGCTGGGCCGGGTGCGTGCTCTACACGACCGGCGAGCCGTGCTCGATGTGCATGAGCGCGCTGGTCTGGGCGGGCATCGGCGGCACCGTCTTCGCCTCGTCGATCGACGCCATCCGGCGCGCCGGCATCGATCAGATCGGCCTCAACGCCCAGGCCGTGATCGACGCCGCGCCGTTCTACAGGGGCCTGCTGCTGGGCGGTGTGCTCGCCGCCGAGACGGACCGGATGTTCATGGATCGGAAGAGGACCTGAGCTTCATGTTCTTCCGGACCGCGGGCGTCTCGCCCGCTCTTCTCATGAGCGGGCGAGACGCCCGCGGTCCGGAAGAGCATGAGCGCCCTCAAATCTTGATGTTCCCTTTCTTGATGATGTCGCCGAACATCCTGGTCTCGTTGGTGATGGTGGTGCGGAAGTCGGCGGGGCCGAGATAGGTCACCCGCAGGCCGCCGGTGTGCGCCTTCTGGACGATGTCGGGTGCGCGCAGGGCCTCGGCGATCGCCTTGTCGAACCGGGCGACCACCTCCGGCGGCGTGGCGGCCGGCGCCAGGATGCCGAACCACGAATCGCCGCCATCCTTGCCGTAGCCCTGCTCCATCAGGGTCGGGATCTCGGGGAAATCGGGATGGCGCACCTCCGACAGCATGGCGAGGCCCACCAGCTTGCCCGCCTTCACGTACGGCAGGCAGGTCTGGTCGAACTGGACCTGCACTTCGCCCGCGAGCAGGGCATTGGTGGCCGGGGCGCTGCCGCGATAGGGCACGTGGGTCATCTTGATGTCGGCCTCGAAGCACAGCCGCTCGCCGAACAGATGGGTGATGGTCGCGAGTCCGGAGGAGGCGAAATTGACCTTGCCCGGGTTGGCTTTGCAATAGGCCACGAACTCGGCAAGGGTGCGCGCCGGCACCGAGGGATGGATGGCCATGATGCCCCACGACGTCGCCATGCGCGACACGGTGCGGAAGTCCTTCTCCGGGTCGAACGGGATCGACTGCAGATGGCGGGTGATGCAGACCATCGCCGTGGTCGTGGTGAGGAAGCTGTGGTTGTCCGGCGTCTGGTTCTTCAGGTACTCGGCGCCGATCATGCCGGATGCGCCCGCCTTGTTGTCGAACATGACAGGTTGCTTGAGGATCTGCGCCGCGCGCTCGATGACGACGCGCGTCGCGACATCCGAGGGTCCGCCTGGCGGATAGGGGATGACGATGCGCAGCGGCTTGGTGGGCCACTCCTGGGCGGCCGCCGGCCGCAATGCCGCCGATTGGGCCGCCGCTGCGGCGAGAGTGGAGCCGATGAAAACGCGACGACGCATGGACTTCTCCCTAAATCTGCTCTTGTCAGAGCTTTGATTGTTCGTAGCGCCGAACCGGACGGTAGAGCAACAAGTTGGGCAGGAGCGCGACCACGATCGCCGCCGAGCCGACCTCGCCGTGGTAGCGTCGCCCGGATGAAACGATTTTCCGACACGCGGGTGGCGGCGATCTTCGATGCCTACCCGCCGATCCTGCGCAAGCGACTGGCGGCGCTGCGCGCGCTGATGCTCGAGACCGCCAGGCAGACCGACGGTGTCGGCCGGCTCACCGAGACGGTGACATGGGGCCAGCCGAGCCATCTCACGGAGGAGACCGGCAGCGGCACGACCGTGCGCATCGATCGACTCAAGGCCGGCGACGGCTACGCGGTCTTCTTCCATTGCCAGAGCGGCCTGGTCGACGAATTCCGCCAGCTCTATCCCGATACCTTCCGGTTTCGAGGGCAATCGCGCCATCGTCTTCGATGCGACCGAGGCTCTGCCGTCGCGCGAGCTGGGCCACTGCATCGCCCTCGGGCTCACCCACCATGCGAGGAAGCGCCGACCGCAACGACCGCGCGTCGCTGATCACTCGAGACTTCCTGGCTGGTAGCGCGCTACCAACAAGTAACAAACTCTTCCCGCTGGGAGCGCGGCACTCCGATGGCGCTCTTCTTGTCGATCACACATCCCATGAGCGCCATCACGGCGGAGATTACTCCGCCTCAAGTGGCGCGCTCCCACATGATCTTGTCCGCTGCGGACGCAGGATCGGGGGTGCGGACGATGGTCATCATTGTCCTGGGTCTGCGCTAACCTGTTGATTTAAAAGGAATAGACCGATGTACGGTGCGGACGCTGAAATGCCGGGTCATTCTTTTCTCGGTGTGCCGCGATGAGACCACGCCCGGAAGCGAGATATCGCAAACAACGCGGTCGAAGCGCCTGAGCGGCGCTCGCCAACGCGCGTGTTATCTTGCCGCCCGTGGTGCCGGGCAGTCGTTGCGCGCGCCAACTGTCGGTTCGCAAGGAAGGCGCGTTTTTCGAGATGAGTATCACCGTCTATTCGGCCCGTCGCATCCTCACCATGAATCCCGGCCGTCCCTCGGTCAGCCATGTCGCCGTGCGCGACGGGCGCATCCTGGGCGCCGGCACGCTGGAAGAGCTGCGGGGATGGGGCAAGGTCGAGCTCGACGAGCGCTTCGCCGACAAGGTGATCCTGCCCGGCTTCGTCGAGGGCCACAGCCACGCCTACGAGGGCGGCGTGTGGAAGTTCCCCTATGTCGGCTACTTCGACCGCGTCAGTCCCGACGGCTCACGGTCGAAGGGCCTGAAGAGCATCGACGAGGTCGTGGCTGCCCTCAGCGTCGTCGAGAAGGGGCTGCCCAAGGGCGCGCCGCTGCTCGCCTGGGGTTTCGATCCGATCTATTTCGGCGGCCGGCGCATGAACCTCGCGGACACCGACAGGATCTCGACCGAGCGTCCGGTCGTCATCGTCCATTCCAACTTCCATGTCGCCAACGCCAACACGCCTGTGCTGGCCAAGGCGGGCATCACGCGCAGCACCAACGTGCACGGCATCGTCAAGGACGAGCGCGGCGAGCCGACCGGCGAACTGCAGGAGATGACGGCCAAGTACATGGCCTACCGCGCCGCCGGCGTCGAGCTGGCGGCGGTCCTGTCGGACGAGCAGGCGGTGTGGCGCTTTGCCCGCGTGGCCCAGCTGGCCGGCGTCACCACCGCCACCGACCTGCACAACGAGCTGCCGGACAGCACGGTCGAAGGCTATCTGAAGGCGAGCGCCTCGGTCGACTTCCCGCTGCGCCTGCTGCCGGCCTTCGCCGCCGCCTCGGTGCCGCCCGACCAGGGCATTCCGCGCCTGCAGTCGCTGATGAAGCGGAACAACGAAAAGCTGCGCTTCCAGCTGGTCAAGATCGTCACCGACGGCTCGATCCAGGGCCTCTCGGCGCGCATGCGCTGGCCTGGCTACTACGACGGCACGCCCAATGGCGTGTGGAACATCGGGCCGGACGACATCGATCGCCTCCTGCTCGCCTGGCACCGGGCCGGATTCCAGGTGCACATCCACACCAACGGCGACGAAGCCTCGGAGGTCGCGATCGAGGCGGTCGAGCGTGCCCTGGCGACGGCCCCGCGTTGGGACCATCGCCACACCCTGCAGCACGCGCAGATGGCCGACGCCGGCCAGTTCCGCCGGATGAAGGCGCTCGGCATGTGCGCCAACCTGTTCGCCAACCATCTCTTCTATTGGGGCGACATCCACCACGCCCGCACGCTGGGCCCGGAGCGCGCCGAGCGCATGGACGCCTGCGGCACGGCGCTGGCGACCGGGGTGCCGTTCGCCATCCATTGCGATGCGCCGGTGACGCCGATCGGCCCCTTGTTCACCGCCTGGTGCGCGGTCAACCGGCTGACCGCGTCGGGCCGCACCCTGGGCGAGGCCGAGAAGATCTCCGTCGCCGAGGCGCTGCGCGCCATCACCCTGGGGGCGGCGTACACGCTGAAGCTCGACGAGGAGCTGGGCAGCATCGATGTCGGCAAGCGCGCCGACTTCGCCATCCTCGACGACGATCCGCTGGCCGTCGCGCCCGCCGCGCTGAAGGACGTCGGCGTGTGGGGCACCATGCTGGGCGGCAGGATCTTCGAAGCGCGCAAGACGTGAGCGAGCGCATCCCCTTCACCGTCATCGGCGGCTTCCTCGGGGCGGGCAAGACGACCCTGCTCAATCGACTTCTGCGCGCCAACAGCGGACGGCGCTTCGCGGTGATGGTCAACGATTTCGGCGCGCTCGACATCGACGGCCGGCTGGTTGCGGAGCATGCCGGCGACACGATCGCGCTCGCCAACGGCTGCCTGTGCTGCACCATCGGCGATTCGCTGGTGACGACGCTGCTTGCACTGCTCGAGGGCGAGCGGCGCTTCGACCACATCGTCGTCGAGGCGTCGGGCGTGGCCGATCCCGGCCGCATCGCTGACCTCGCCGTGATCGAGCCGCGCCTGCAGCGCGACGGCGTGATCGTCGTGGTCGACGGCGGCGAGGTGCGCCAGCGCGCCGCCGACCGCCGCGTCGGCGACACCATCACCCGCCAGCTCACCGCCGCCGACCTCCTGGTGCTGAACAAGACCGATCTCGCCCAGGATCTGACGCAGCTGCGCTGCTGGCTCGCGAGCCAGTCGCCGGCGCCGGTCCTCGAGGCCCGCCACGCCGACGTGCCGGTCGATCTTCTGTTCGGGCTGGAGCACCGGGGCGTCACGTCTGAGGCAGTGCCGACTGCCGACTTCGCGAGCTGGTCCTATGAATGGCCCGACCCGGTCGATCGCGCCAGCGTGCTGGCAATGCTGCAGGACGCCCCAGGCCTGTTGCGCGCCAAGGGCATCCTGCGATTCGCCGATACTGCCGACCGGCGCACGGTGGTGCACCTGGTGGGCCGCCGACTGGACGTCACCGACGAGGGCCTGTGGCGCGATGGCACGACGTCGCGGCTGGTGTTGCTGGGCTTGAAGCCGATCATGCTCTTCCGGACCGCGAGCGTCTCGCTCGCGCATGATTCTTGAGCGAGCGGGACGCTCGCGGTCCGGAAGAGCATCAGCAAACGTCACGAACCAGGGCGCAGGCATCCTGTGTCCGCAAAATACTCCTCCGCCAGGAGTGCATAGAAGTACTCGTCCCACCAGCCATGTGGTGGGCGATGGAGGCAGGCGCGGAAGTGGCCCTCGCGGCGCATGCCGAGCTTTTCCATCACGCGCCAGGAGGCGACGTTCTCGGGCTGGCAGGTCGCGATGACGCGATGGCAGCCGAGAATCTCGAAGGCGTAAGTGAGAAGGGAGCGCGCCGCTTCGGTCGCGTAGCCTTGTCGCTGGTGCTGCGTGCCGAACACCCAGCCGATTTCGTGGGTGCGCGTCACGATCCACGGATGGAACACCATGTGGCCGGCGAGCTCGCCGGAAGCCGCGACGATCACCGCCAGCGCCTCGGCCTGCTCGCCGGCATTCTTTTCGGCGAAGGCCCGTGCGCCGGCGACATCGAGCACGTCTCGCGGCAGCCATGCCATGACCGACGGGTCGGACATATAGCGATGGATCGCCGGCCAGTCGCCCGGGGAGATGGAGCGCAGCAGCAGGCGCGAGGTGGTGCGCGGGGGGAAGTTCACGGAGGCCAGCATAACAGACTGCGCGCAAGCGAAGTCGTCGCGGCGATGCAGCGCCGGGCGAATCGGGCTAGGGTTGGCTGAATCGGGGAGGATGCGGCATGGCCGGCAGATTGAAGGACAAGGTGGCGATCGTGGTCGGGGCCGGGTCGATCGGGCCTGGCTGGGGCAACGGCAAGTGCACGGCCGTCACTTTCGCGCGCGAGGGCGCCAGGGTGTTCTGCGTCGATCGTAAGCGCGCCGCCGCCGAGGAGACGGTCGGCCTGATTGCCAAGGAAGGCGGCGATGCGATGGCTTTCGAGGCCGATGCGTCGAAGAACGCCGACGTCAAGGCGATGGTCGACGCCTGCCTCGCCAAGTGGGGCCGCGTCGACGTGCTCGACAACAATGTCGGCATCGGCTCGACCGGCGGGCCGGTCGAGCTCAGCGAGGACGAATGGCAGCGCGTGTTCGACGTCAACGTGAAGAGCTTCTTCTTGACCGCCAAGCACGTGCTGCCGGTCATGGAGAAACAGGGCAAGGGCGCCATCGTGAACGTGAGCTCGATCGCCTCGATCCGCAGCCCCAAGGGCATCGCCTATATCGCCTACAACGCCAGCAAGGGCGCGGTGAACTCGCTCACCCTCGCCATCGCCTCGCAGTACGCCGACAAGGGAATCCGCTGCAACGCCATCCTGCCCGGCCTTATGCACACGCCGATGATCGACTTCCTGGCCGAGCAGTACGCACGCGGCGAGAAGGATCACAACCAGGCCTACGACAAGATGATCGCCATCCGAGACCGCGCCTCGCCGACCGGCAAGATGGGCACCGGCTGGGACACCGCCAATGCCGCCCTCTACCTCGCCTCGGACGAGGCGGCCTACGTGAATGGCCACCTGCTGGTGGTCGACGGCGGCATCACCGCTCGCGCCTGATCCCGAAGCGGAAGACGAAGGGGCCGGTCAGGATGATCAGGAACAGCCGGAACAGATGGTGGGTCGCCACCATGGCGACCTCGACGCCGAGCGCCAGCCCGATCAGGCTCATCTCGGCGAAGCCGCCCGGGGCGTAGCTCAGCACCGTGGCGTCGAGGTTGAGGCCGGTGATGGCCACGGTGAGCTTGGCGAACACGACGGCGCATACGATCAGCAGGATCGCGGCGCCGATCGAGGCCGCCATCTCCTTGTGCAGCCGGTCGATGGCGGCGCCGACGAAGCGGCAGCCGATGCCGGTGCCCATGACGATCTGGGCGGCGGCGACCAGCTCGCCAGGCGGCTTCGAATCGGTGACGCCGGAGAGGTGAACGATGGCGCTGAGGATCATCGGTCCCATCATGAAGCTCGCCGGCAGGCGCAGCAGCCGGCCGAGAGCGGCGCCCGTGATGCCGCACGCGGTGAGGATGGCGTAGTCCTGCCAGTCGTAGTTGGACGGGCCGGGCGCCATGGTGAGCACGCTGGTCTGCGCGCCGTTGACCAGCCGGTACCAGACCGGAATGGTGAGCACGACGGTCAGGATGCGCAGCGCGTGGGCGAGCGCGATGGCGCGTTCCTCGCCGCCCATCGCGCCGCCCAGGATGGTCATGTCGTTCAGCCCGCCCGGCATGGCGGCGAAGTAGCAGGTCGGCTTGTCCCAGTTGGTGAAGCGGCGGAACCACATGTAACTCAGCGTCGCGCCGGTCATGGTCATGCCGGTCAGCACGGCAAGGCTGATGGCCCACTGGCCGAGTCGTTGCACCAGATCGGGCGTGAAGCCGGCGCCCAGTAGCACGCCCATGATGATGATCATGCCCTGGCGCAGCCGTATGCGCATGCCGATGCGCAGGCCGGAGAAGGCCGCGACAGTCGAGAACACGCAGGCGCCCAGCATCCAGGCGAGCGGCATGCGCAGGTAGTCGAAGACGAAGCCGCCGATCGTGCCGATCACCAGGGCGAGCAGGAGCGGCTTCAGGCCCTCGTGGCCGATGATGCGCTTCTTCTCGGGCCTGAAGGGGATCGGGGGGCTATTCAAGGATTGAACTGCTCCTTGAGGATGCGCTCCTCGAGATCGTGCTCGGGATCGAACAGCAAGGTGAGGGCGATGTCGGTCGCCTCGGTGATCGTGACCTTGACGACGTTGGGGATCTCGACGGAGTCGGCGGCGGCCGCGACGGGACGCTTGCCCGGGTCGAGCACGGTGAGCTCGACCTCGGAGTGTCGCGGCAGCAGGGCGCCGCGCCAGCGGCGCGGCCGGAAGGCGTTGATCGGCGTCAGCGCGAGCAGCCCAGCGCCGAGTGGCAGGATGGGCCCATGGGCCGACAGGTTGTAGGCCGTCGAGCCGGCCGGCGTCGCCACCAGGATGCCGTCACAGTAGAGATCGGGCAGGCGCGGCCGACCGTCGACCACCACGGCGATACGGGCGGTCTGCCGGCTCGAGCGCAGCAGCGAGACCTCGTTGATCGCGATCACGTCGACGGTCTTGCCGCGATTGTTGGTTGCAACCATGCGCAGCGGAGTGAGCGTAACCTGGCGCGCCTTCTTAAGGCGCTGCAGCAGGCCCGGCTCCTTGAAGGTATTGAGCAGGAAGCCGACCGTGCCGAGGTTCATGCCGTAGATCGGCGTGCGCCGGCGCATGTTGCTGTGCAGGGCGTGCAGCATCAGCCCGTCGCCGCCCAGCGCCACGATGATGTCGGCCTGGGCCTGGTTTACCGCGCCATAGCGCCTGACCAGCCGGTCGCGCGCCGCCCGGGCGGTCGGTGTCGGGGCACAAACGAAGGCGAGGCGGGGAGCGGTCGAGTTGTTGGGGGACGCCATCGGGATGTCTGCAATGCCATCTATGCAAGACTCGTACTATAGTGGCCAGTTGTCGCGTAGCGATAAGCTGGTGGGGAAGAAGTGTCGAGGAGGAGCGTGATGGAGCTGGTTCCGCTGGGGCCCGGGTTCGGGGTCGAGGTGAAGGGCGTCAGCATGCTGGACGTCGCCACTGACGCCGAGGCCTACAAGGCCGTGCGCGCCGCCTTCGAGACCCATTCGCTGCTGGTGTTCCGCGACCAGCCGATCGCCGACGACATCCAGGTCGCCTACAGCCGTGCCTTTGGGCCCCTGGAACTCACCAAGGTCGCCTCGCTCGGCGCCAACAGCTTCTACTCGCGCCTGACCAATATCGGCGAGAAAGGCGAGATCGTGCCGCCCGACCATCGCCAGGTGCTGGTCGCGCAGGCGAACGCCCTGTGGCACACCGATTCCTCGTTCAAGAAGACGCCGGCGCTTGCCTCGGTGCTGACTGCCCGCGTGCTGCCGGGCGCCGACGGCGACACCGAGTTCACCTCGACGCGGCTCGCCTGGGACCGCCTGCCGGCCGACCTGCAGGCCCGCCTCAAGGACGCCGTGGCGACCCATTCCTATGCCAACAGCCGCGACCAGATTCACCCCGACCTTGCCAATGCCGAGGAGCGCAAGGCGCTGCCGCCGGTGCGCTGGCGTCTCAACTGGCGAAACCCGACGAACGATCGACGGGCGCTCTATGTCGCCAGCCACGCCTACGCGATCGACGGCATGGACGATCGAGACGCCCGCCAGCTGCTGGCTCAGCTGCTCGACGAGGCGACGCGGCGCGAGTTCGTCTACGTCCACAAATGGCGCCAGGGCGATGCCGTGATGTGGGACAACCGCGCCATGCTCCATCGCGGCCGGCCGTGGGACTACACCAGGGAACGCTCGATGATCCGCACCACCATCTCGGCCACCGACGCCGACGGCCTGAACGAGGTCAGGCCGCCGGTGCTGCATTAACTCTCGGACCGCGGGCGTCCCGCCCGCTCATGATTCATGAGCGGGCCGGACGCCCGCGGTCCGGAAGAGGGCAGACCTCACGCCGATATTCCGCGTACGCCGTAGACCTCCTGCAACTCGTCGATGTCCTTCAGGGCATGACGGCCAAGCGAGCCGATGGCGTTCGGCGGCAGCAGGCGGGCCATTGCCTCCGAGACGATGAGCGACAGGTTGAGCTCGGCGCAGAGCTTCTCGAGGCGGGAAGCGAAATTGACGGCGGGACCGATCACTGTGAAGTCGAGCCGCTTGCTGGCGCCGATGTTGCCGAACATCACCTCGCCGATGTGCAGCGCCAACCCGAAGCGCACGTCGGCCTCGCCGGCGGCGGCGCGCGCCACGTTCAGGGTCGCGATGGTCTCGGCTGCCGACGCGGCGGCCCACAGGGCGCGGGTCGCGGTGGCCGCCCGCTCGGCCGGCGACGGGACGGGAAACATCGCCAGCATCCCGTCGCCCATGAACTTCAGGATCTCGCCGCCCGCCGCCGTCACGGCCTCGCCGGTGGCGCCAAAATAGTCGTTGAGGAGCGTGATGACGGCGTCGCGAGGCAGGGTGTCGGAGGCACGCGTGAAGCCGCGCAGGTCACTGTACCAGATCACCGCTTCGATGGTCTGGCCGTCGCCGCGCTTGACCTCGCCAGCCAGGATGCGCCGTCCCGCCGCGCGGCCGACATAGGCGTCGAGCAGGTTCACCGCAGTGTCGCGCAGGGAGTGGGTCTCGACGATGCGCGTGAAGGCGAACTGCAGGAGGAACATGCGGTCGAGGTCCGCCGTCGAGAAGCCACCCGCCGCATCCGAAACGATGCTGAGCGCCTGGACATGGCCCGTGGTGAACAAGAGCGGCAGGGCAACGTAGTCGGTCGCGCCCTCGCTCTTGAGCTGCTTCAGGAGCGGCGCTTGCGGCTCGACCTCGGCGAGGTGCACGCGGATGGTCTTGCGTTCTTCGAACACCCTGGGCAGCGGGTTGTCGAGATACTCCGTCCGTTGCCTGAGCCCGGGCGCCGCTGCGGCGACCTCGACGCCGCGGCCGCGTCGCCAGAAATAGGCCTTGCCGTCGAATTCCGGATGCAGCGTGAACTGGAAATAGGCGAGCCGCCACAACGGGATTCCGGCCGCGACCAGCCGCTCGCCGGCGGCGCCTACGAGTTCGCCGGTGTCGGCGATGCGGTAGGCCTCGGTGACGAACCAGTGCGCCAGCGGGTCGCGATAGACGCTGTTCGCGATGCCGTCGTCCATCGCCGGAGCATAGCGCCGCCAGCCGGCGCTGCCCTGGTTATTCTGCGGCTTCCAGGCGCTGGATATTGTTGGCGGCGGCGACCCTGGCGCGTGCCACATCCTCGCCGCGCCGCTTGCTGAGCGCCGCTTCGCCGCCCGCCGTGTCGGCGAACAGGGCGAGCTTGTCGAGATCCTCCTCGACCACCGGCGAGAGGGCGAGATCCATGTACTCGTGGCGTCTCGGGTCGTTCCTGATCTTCTGGCCGATGCGCCAGCCCTGCCAGGCGAGCCGGCCATAGATTTTGAGCTTCCTCCAGGATTCCAGCGCCAGCTTCCAGTGGAACACGCCCACCGGCTCGATCGGCATGCCGTAGCGCCGGTCGCGGCGATACTTCATGCGCACAATGCCGCCTTCCAGCGGATGGATGCCTTCGGCCTCGAACATGATCTTGAACATGGTCATGAACTGGGCCGGCTCGGCCGGATTGCGGCCCGGGATCGAGCCGTGACGGCGCGCCACCGTCTCGATGTGCTCGGGCGTGTAGTAGGTTCGCCAAGCATCGCGGTAGGTCTGCTCGAACTCGGCATCGCTCATCCTGGGATGATGGACGACGCGATGATGCAGGTCGTACTTGTTGAGGTCAGGATCCATCCACACACCCTGCTTCCACAGCTTCTGGTGGTCCTCCGAGCCGGGCAGCGGGGTGAGAATGAACAGCTCGAGAATGTCGAGCGGCAGCTCCTTCTTGATGATCTCCATGTCGCGCAGGATCGACTCGCGCGTATCGCCCGGGAAGCCGAGGATATAGCCCGCCCAGGTCGAGGCGCCGCTCGTGTGCCACGCCTGCAGCATCTTGCGGTACTCGGTGATCTTGTTCTGGCGCTTCTTGGCCGCCAGCAGATTGTCCGGGTTGACGTTCTCCAGCCCGATGAACACCCGGTAGACGCCAGCCCAGCGCGCCTTCTCGATGAAGCGCGGAATGCGATGGCACTGGGTGTCTACCTGGATGATCAGCGAGACCGCGATGCCTTCGTTCTCCTTGAGTTCGATCAGCCGGTCGAAGAACGATTCCCAGTGCCGGTTGCGGGCCATGTTGTCGTCGGTGATGAAGAACGACGTGATGCCCTGCCTGTAGTTCTCGCGGACGATATCCTCGAGGTCGTCGGCGTTACGGAAGCGGCTCTTGCGGCCCTGGACGTTGATGATGGTGCAGAACGAGCACTGGAAGGGACAGCCGCGGCCGAGGTCGAAACTCGATTTGCGGCCCTCGTTGCGCGCCAGGGCGGCCGGCGGCAGGCGCGGTGTAGGGGCGCGCTCGATGCCCGGCAGGTCGTTCATGTAGTTGTAGAGTGGCTTCAGCGTGCCGGCCCAGGCATGCTGGAGGATCTCGTCGAGGCGGCCTTCCTCGGCCTCGCCGGCAAAGATCGTGACACCCATGTCCATGGCCGCCTGGATCTCGGGCGGTACGACCGGCAGCATTGACAGGCAGCCGGCGGCATGGAAGCCGCCCATGGCAACGGGCAGGCCGGCGGCGATGAACTGGCGGGCGAGGTCGACGGCGCGCGGGAACTGGTTGGACTGGACGCCGACGAGGCAGATCAGGGCCTTGCCGCCGCTGCGCTTGACCTCGGCGGTGATCCGGTCGGCCCGCACCCGCGTATTGGTTTCGTCGAATGGCCGCAGAACGATGTCGACATCCGGACCCAGGACATTCCGGGAGCGGCAATCCTCGCCCAGCCCATAGAGCGCCGCCAGGGTGTTTGACGGGATGTGCGATCGCAGCCAAGTGATGGGATAGCCGTCGTCGTCATAATGCGTCGGCTTGATCATCACCAATTGAAAGGTGGTCTTCTTCACGGCACTGCCCATTGCGGATGACTCCAAAGCGAACAACCCGCATGCGGTCCGGTCGTGTGTATCTCACCGCTTAACGGCATCCCGATTTCCACAATGCTCTGAGCGGGCCTGCAACGCAACTGCAAGCAGTCAACAATCGAAACCGATTTACGCTATTAAAACCTACACCCTTTAGGGCTATGGGCACGAGAGCCCCGCAATTCGTGGGATTGGGGCATGAGCAAGAGATAATTGCAGTCGACACCGTTCGCGCGCACCGTAGGCGCGGCCCCGAGACGCGACACAACGGCGTCCGGGGGAGGAACGAACAAGACCTTGAGTCTCATTGCGCGCGTCCCGGCGCTGGCACCGTTCAAGGTCTCCAGCTTCCGCTTCCAATGGCCGGCCGATCTGCTCGCCTCCTGGGCATTCGAGATGGAAGGTGTGATTCTCGGCTGGTTCGTGCTGGTGTCGACCGGTTCGGTGCTGGCCCTCGCGGTATTCGGATCTCTGCAGTTTCTCGGGACGCTGATCTCGCCGCTGTTCGGCATGGCGGGCGACCGCATCGGCAACCGCAATCTCCTATGCCTGATGCGGGCCAGCTACGCGGTGATGGCGGGCCTGCTGATGCTCCTGTTCCTGACCGGCCAGGCCGCGCCCGCGCCGGTGTTCGTGCTGGCCACGCTGATGGGGTTGGTCAGGCCCTCCGACATCACCCTGCGCAACCTCCTGGTCGGCGAGACCATGCCGGCGGATTACCTGATGCGGGCCATGGGCGTGTCGCGCACGACGGCCGATTCGGCGCGCATCGTCGGCGCGCTGTCCGGTGCAGGGCTGGTTGCCGCGCTCGGATCGGGCCTGGCCTATGCCGTGGTGTGCGCCACCTATCTGGCGAGTCTTACTTTCACGCTGAAGGTCGGGATTCGCCGTCTTCGCGTGGTGAGCGAGCAGGCGATGCCCGCCTCACCAGTCAAGGCGCTTGCCGAGGCCTTTGCCTACGTCTGGTCGACACCCGACCTGCGCGCCCTGATGCTGCTGGCGTTCCTGGTCAACTTTGCCGCCTATCCCCTGGTCGGCTCGCTGCTCGCCTATGTCGCCAAGGACATCTACGGTCTCGGCCAGACGGGGCTTGGCTGGCTGATTGCCTGCTTCGCCAGCGGGGCTTTGACGGGATCGGTGGCCATATCGATGCACGGACCGCGCATCCGGGCCGGCCGAACGATGCTCGCCTGCGCGATCGCATGGTTTGCCCTCAACATGGCGTTCTCGTGGATCGAGGTTGCGCTGTGGGGGGAAAGCGTCCTGTTCGTTGCCGGCCTGGTGCAGAGTTTCTGTATGATTCCGATGGCGGTCCTGCTGCTCCGGGCCGCCGAGCCGGCCTTCCGCGGCCGGGTCATGGGGTTACGCATGCTGGCGGTCTATGGCATGGCGCTCGGGCTGCTGCTGTCCGGTCCCCTGGTCGAGCATCTGGGCTTCGCGCTCACCGGGTCCCTTTTTAGCCTGGTGGGCATCGTCTTCACCCTGCTGATCGCCCTCCGCTGGCGACGCCACCTCTGGCACCGGTCAGCCCCTGCGAACGACCGGTAGATCAATTTCCTCCCAGCAATCCCGATTGGGCGTGGACAGAGCTTTCATGTTTCCTCCTATGAAAATCGGGGCGGGTACCGCCCGATTTTCTCACCATCGTGGTGCCCGCCGGGCGTGCTGGGTGTCGCCCCCGTAATCTGGCCAGCAATTGGGGGAGGTGGCCCGGAGGGCCGGAGAAGGAAAGCTCCAGTCTGGATCTGTCGGATTCCGACGTCGGAATCCGCAGCCTCTTGTCTGCGGCCTTCCTTCTCCGCCCCGTATGACGGGGCACCTCCCCCGATTAGGCGCTGGTTCCAGTGCCATAGGGGGAGGGGGATGTGCGTCCACTCCTAGCGGCACAGCCTGGTGGAGAATGAAGGCCTCAACCGAGGTTCTTCTCGGCGAACGACCAGTTGGCGAGCTTGTCGAGCCACGCCTGGATGTGGTCGGGACGGCGGTTCTGGTAGTCGAGATAGTAGGCGTGCTCCCACACGTCGGCGACCAGGAGCGGCTTGCGGCCGTGCGCCAGCGGCGTGTCGGCGTTCGCCGTCGTCTCGATGACGAGCTTGCCGTCGCTTTCGACTAGCCACGCCCAGCCGCTGCCGAACTGGCCGACGGCGGCCGTCTTGAAGGCCTTCTTGAAGTCGTCGAGGCTGCCGAAGCTGTCCTCGACGGCCTTCTTCATCTTGCCCTCCGGCGTTCCGCCCTTGGCGGACATGCTGTGCCAGTAGAAGTCGTGGTTCCACGACTGGGCGGCGTTGTTGAAGATGCCCTTGGCCTTCTCGTCCTTGGCCGATTTCTTGACGATGTCCTCGAGCGACATGTCGGCATAGGCCGTTCCGGCAATCAGGTTGTTGAGGTTGTCGATGTAGGCCTTGTGGTGCTTGCCATAGTGGAAGGAGAAGGTCTGGGCGGAGATGATGGGCGCCAGCGCATCCTCCGCATAGGGGAGCTTCGGGAGGGTGAAGCCGTTCTTTCCTTTGTCCAAAGGCATTACGCGTGATCCTCGAGCTGGCCCGGTCTCGTTCCGGGCGGGCAGTGGTGGCAATAAACGCCGCGCACGCCGGCGGGACGCCAGCGTGCGCGACGAACTAGCTTGGCAGAAAATCCAGCCTCAAGGGACAGCTTCTTTCTGCCGCGGAAGGAGGGGACGACCGCTCACCCAGCAACGGGTCGCGGGCGGCGTGGTTGCCTGGAAACCTGCTTGTGCCCGCTTTTTCGGCGAATGATCCTCGCGCCGAAATTTCTTGGCGAACGATTGCGTTTTGGTTGCACGCGTGTAACCGCGGAATATCTCTAGGCGACAGGCATCGCGAGGAGAAACACCGTGAAGGGAAACCCGCAGATCATCGCCGAGCTGAACAAGCTCCTGAAGAACGAGCTGACGGCGATCAACCAGTACTTCCTGCACGCGCGCATGCTGAACCACTGGGGGTTCGATCGACTGGGAAAGAAAATCTACGACGAGTCGATCGGCGAGATGAAGCACGCCGACAAGTTGATCGAACGCATCCTGGTGCTGGAGGGCCTGCCGAATCTCCAGGACCTCGGCAAGATCGGCGTCGGCGAGACCACCGTGGAATGCCTGAAGGCGGACCTCAAGCTCGAGCAGGCCGCCCGCACCGCACTGGTGGCCGCCGTCACCCATTGCGAGTCGGCCAAGGACTATGTGAGCCGCGAGATCGTCGTCGACATCCTCGAGGATGCCGAGGAGCACATCGATTTCCTCGAGACCGAGCTCTCCTTGGTCGACAAGGTCGGCGAGCAGAACTACCTGCAGACGCAGATCGGCGAAGGCAAG
>NZ_JBFWZI010000004.1:16068-99562 GCF_050185545.1 Reyranella sp.
CCGCGAGATCGTCGTCGACATCCTCGAGGATGCCGAGGAGCACATCGATTTCCTCGAGACCGAGCTCTCCTTGGTCGACAAGGTCGGCGAGCAGAACTACCTGCAGACGCAGATCGGCGAAGGCAAGGAGTCGAGTTAGCTCATTCGCGGGGAGCGGCTCGGCGCTCTTCGCTGGGGGTGCGCCACTCCGATGGCGCGTTCTTTGTCGATCACACCGTCCATGAGCGCCATTGGGGTGGCTCGCATATGGGCGCTGACCTTGGCGTCGCTCCAAGCAAAATCCTCATCCTGACGAGCGCCCGAAGGGCGCGTCTCGAAGGATGGGCCGCACAGGAAATCGTGAAACAGCCCGGATTGCGGCACCGGCCGCGTCGCCGACCAAAGGGCGAAGGTTACTTCGCCCTGGTCGAGACGCGGCCCTACGGGCCGGTCCTCAGGGTGAGGTCCTTTTGCAGGATAGGGCCTATGAGGCGCGCTGCCAGCGCATGACGATGATGCAGCGGGAGCTCGCGCAGACCCGGCCAGAGGGTCAGTCGGCGGCCAGCATAGCTGGCTGGGCTGCCTGCTCGCGCGCGGAGGTTTCGGCAATGCGCTCGCGCATGTCGCCGGCGCAACTGCCGCATTGAGGGCTCTTGCCACAGGCGCGGAACACGTCGACTGGTCGGCGGGCGCCGGCGCGAACGGCGGCATCGACCTCGCGATCCCGAATGGCCCGGCAAATGCAGATGTACATCCCTGTGTGCCCACCTAGCTTGCAGATGCGACTTACTCGCAGGCGCGAAAAATAAGTGGCCGGTCGCGGCCGGTCAAGATCCTCTAGAAGCCCGACAGGGCGTATTTTTCCAGCTTGGTTCGCAAAGCGGCATCGATCGGATGCGGCGTCTTGCCGCGCAGCCTGACCACGGTCATCTCGGCCGCGACGATGCAGACATCGTCCTTGAAGGCGGCCGATCCGACGGTGAGCGAGCTGGTGCCGATGCGCATCACGCCGGTACCCAGCTCGACCCGGCCCGGCCAGTGCGATTCGGCCAAGAAGCTCACGGTCATGCCGGCCGAGATCCCGCGGGTCCCGTCTTCGCCGCTGCCCATCAGTCCCATGTCGCGCATGAAGGTGAGGCGGGCGGTTTCCATGTAGGCGCACAGCGCCACGTTGTTGACGTGGCCGGCGGCATCCTGGTCGGAGAAGCGGACCGTGTCGGTGCACCAGTGGGGGTAGATCGAGCGATTCTGCAGGCGTTTGTCGCGGGACATGGCCGAAGTGTAGCATTTCGCCGCCATGTCCCATCCGATCTTCACCGAAGAGCACGACCTCATCCGCCGTCAGCTGCGCCGCTTCGTCGACGAGCAGGTGAAGCCGTTCGGCCCGCAGTGGGAGGAGGATGGCTTCGTGCCGCGCGTCGTGCTGAAGCAGATGGGCGAGCTCGGCCTGTTCTCGCTGCGCGTGCCCGAGGCGCTGGGCGGCGCGGGGCTCGATGCGCGTGCCTCGGTGGTGCTGGCCGAGGAGGTCGGGCGCTCGACCCATGGCGGCTTTGCCATCACCGTGCTGGTCCATACCGACATGGCGAGCCCCCACCTCGTCCGCTTCGGGACCAGGCGCCAGCTCGAGAAGTACCTGCCGGGCGTCATGGCGGGCACGACCATCACCGCCGTCGGCGTCACCGAGCCCGGCGCCGGCTCCGACGTCGCCGGCCTGCGCACCCGCGCGGTGCGCGACGGCGGAGACTACGTGCTGAACGGCGCCAAGATGTTCATCACCAACGGCGTCCACGGCGATCTCTATTTCATCGCGGCGCGCACCGATCCCGAGGCCAAGGGCAGCCGGGCGCTAACCATGTTCATCGTCGAGAAGGGCACGCCCGGTTTCCGAGTCGGGCGGGCGCTCGACAAGACCGGCTGGCGCTCGTCGGACACCGCCGAGCTGATCTTCGAGGATTGTCGCGTCCCCGCCGAGAACGTGCTGGGCGAGCCCAATCGCGGCTTCTACTCGATCATGGCCAACTTCCAGACCGAGCGGCTGGTGATCGGCGCCATGGCGATGGCCGAGGCGCGCGAGGCGATCCGGCTCACCTACGAGCATGTCAACGATCGTGCGGCCTTCGGCAAGCCGCTGTGGGACAAGCAGGCGATCCGCCAGCGCCTGGCCCGGCGGCTCGCCGAGGTCGAGGCAGCGCGCCAGCTCGTGCATCACACGGCATGGCTCGATGCCCAGGGTGCGGACTGCGTCGCCCAGGTCTCGATGGTCAAGGCGCTGGCCGGCGACCTGGTCAACCAGGTGCTCTACGACTGCGTCCAGTTCCACGGCGGCATGGGCTTCATCCGCGAGACCGCAGTCGAGCGCATGGCGCGCGACGCCCGCGTCCAGGCGATCGGCGGCGGCGCCTCCGAGGTGATGCTAGAGGAAATCGCCAAGCGCTTCGGCGCCGTGCTGGCGGATTGATGTCGACGAGAGTCATGCGCTGGGAGCGCACCACTCCGATGGCGCTCTTCTCATTGATTGCACATCCCATGAGCGCCATCGGAGTGGCGCGCTCCCAGCGCATGATCTCTTCTAGAGTTCTACTTCGGTGCCACCAGGAATGGCCCGACGGCGGCCACGGCGCATTCGGTGCCGCCGGCCTGGGCGCATGCGCGCAAGGCGTCGTTGACGGCATCGGTCTCGCTCGGCTGGCGCGTCGCCATCCCCAGGCGGCCGTTGCGGCCGAGCGCGATGGCCCGCCAGTCGTCGGCGACCAGGTAGCGGTCGATGGCGACCTGCTGGCCGGCATTGAGATCGGCGAGGTCGGGCGGTGTCAGGACGTCGACGATGCGGTAGCGCTGCGGCGTGCGCACGACGACCTGCATGTCGACCGAGTACACGATGCACGGACGCCCCGTGATGTGGCCGCAAATCTGCAGGTTGCGCCTGATGGCGTCTCGCTCGGTCTCGCTGGGCGACCACCACTCGACGCGATTGCGGCCCAGCACGAGCGCGCGCTTGCGCTCCGATGTGACGTAGTGCTCGGCGAGATGGAGACGGGCCGGTTCGCGGATCAGCGGCACGGCGGCCGGATCGAACGTGATCGGAGGGGACGGCCGGGTGGGCGGCAGATACGGCGGAGGCGGCAGAGGCGGCAAGCGGAACGTCCACACGACGTCGTTGCCGATCGCGTAGATCATGCACCGGTCGGCTTCGCGCGGTTGCGGTACCTCGCGCTTCACGCCCTTGTTGCATTCCTCGAGCGCGACGCGGCGCGCCGCGGCGTCGTCGATGCGGCGCGTGGCGATGGCCAGATGGCCGCGCACCGTGATCGCCATCGCCTTGGAGCCTTCGGCCCGTGCGTAGTTCTCGAGCGCGCGGCGGCGAAAGTCCCCGACGAACGGCACCTCGGCCGCAACGTAGGGGCGCGTTGCCGCAACGGGAGGCGATGGCGCCGGAGCCGTGGCCGGCACGTTGGAGGGCGTGCTCCCGACAGGTGACGGGGCGGTTGGTGCCACTGGCACTGGCGATGGCGGGTTGGCTGGCGTGGGAGCCGGGGCCGCGGTCGCCACCTGGGTCGGCGAGGCACTGCGGGCCGGTGCCTGGACGGCGGCGGGCGGCGCTGGCTCCATGCGGTCGTGCATCAGCCACGCGCCGACACCCGCAGCAACCACGGCGGCGGCGGCGATGCTCCCGACTGCGACCAGCAGGGTTGATCCCGCGCGCGCTGTCGTGGCGCTGGCCGCCTTGGCGGGCGGTGCCCTGGGCGGTGCCCCCTCGAGGGTCAGGCGATAGGCATGGATGGGGCGGGGGATGTTCTTGACGTGCTGCTCGCCCATGTCTTCGGCGCCCAGGGTGAGCTTGCCGACGATCTGCTCGTAGATCGAGGACGAGACGCAGATGCCGCCGTGGGGGGCGATCGATTCGAGCCGCACGGCGACATTGACCGCATCGCCCATCAGGTCGTCACCGCTTTCCACGACATCGCCGAGATTGACGCCGATGCGCAGGGTCAGCTGGTCGTCAGGTCGGACGGAGGCATTGGCCGACCGCATCGCTTCCTGGGTTTCGAGCGCGGCGCGCACGGCTTCGACCGGGCTCGCGAACTCTGCCAGCAGGCCGTCTCCGGTGGCCTTGAAGACGCGGCCGCGATGGTGCTTGACGATCGAACCAGTGGTGGCCATGCGCTGGCCGAGCAGCTCCAGGGCATGTTCCTCGTCGCGAGCCGACATGGTGCTGAAGCCGACGACGTCGACGGCGACGATCGTGGTCAGGCGCCTGACCAGATTGGGTTCGTTCATCTGTCGCTGGACCTCCGCACAAGGTAACCGACGGGCGGCCGCTCGGCCATAGGACGCGCTTGCAGGACCGGCCACGCTCTGCGAAGAGCGAGGGCATGCAGTCCAAGGACCCGCGCTACTGGGACGACTACCAGGTCGGCATGAAGTACGAGCTCGGCTCGACGTCGTTCACGGAACACGAAATCGTCGAGTTCGGCCGCCAGTTCGACCCGCAGAGCTTTCACGTCGATGCCGCCGCTGCCCACCAGTCGATGTTCGGTGGCCTGATCGCGTCGGGCTGGCATGTCACGTCCAAGCTGATGCGACTGTTCGTCGACAACTACATCGACCAGCGGACGGCGCTCGGCTCGCCGGGTCTCGACCAGATCCGCTGGCTGAAGCCGGTGCGGCCGGGCGATACGCTCACGGCATGGGTCGAGTGTGCCGACAAGGTGCCGTCCAGGAGCCGTCCCGAGATGGGCATCATTCACGAGCACTGGGGCGCCACCAACCAGAACGGAGAACTCGTGGTGACGGTCAAGGGGATCAACATGGTGCGTCGGAGGCCGGTATGAGCCGGGCGGTCAGGGGCCTCGATCATGTCGTCGTCATGGTCGACGGCATCGATGCGGCCGAGGCGGCCTACCGGCGCCTCGGCTTCCAGGTCCAGCCGCGCGGCTTCCATCGCAAGCTCGGTACCGCCAATCATCTCATGATCTTCGAGAAGGATTACTTCGAGATCCTGGGCATCGTCGAGGATACCCCGTTCAACGCCGAGCGGCGCGAATGGCTGAAGGAGGGCGGCGGGCTCGCCAACGTGGCGCTGGCCACCGACGGCGCCGATCTCGCCTTCGACGCCTTCCGGGCCGCGGGACTGCAGCCTGACGCGCCGCTGTCCTTCGACCGTGCGGTCGAGATCGCCGGCAGGACCGAGCACGCCCGGTTCCGCACCGTGCGCATCCCCAAGACGCACATGCCGGTGGTCGGCTTCTTCGTCTGCGATCACCTGACGCCGCAGTTCGTCTACCGCGCCGAATGGGCCCGCCACGCCAACGGCGCCCGCGGCATCCTGGGTGTCACCGTGATCGCCGGGCAGCCGCACGAATGGACCGGCGAGCTGGAGAAGTATTTCGGTGCCGGATCGGCGCGGCGGGAGGGCGACGGCCTCGTGGTCGACACCGGTACGCAGCCGATCCACTACCTGACGCCTGAGGCCTATGGTCGACGCTATCCCGGCGTGACGCCGGTGCGGCCCGGCGATCATCCCGCGCTGCTTGCGGTGCGCGTCGACTCGCTTGTCGACTGCGAGGCCTTGCTGCGCGGCAACGGCGTGACGGTGATCAGGCCCGATGCCGATCGGCTGATCGTGCCGCCGTCAGAGGCCGCGCATCTCACCCTGGAATTCAGGGAACGCTGATCTCGTGACGTTCGACCTGGCCGACCGGAGAACCTACGGATTCGCCACCGAGGAGCATTTGCGTTTCGCCGACGTCGATGCCAACGGCCACATCAACAACGGCGCCTTCCTGCAGCTCCTTGAAAATGCCCGCGTATCCTACATGCGTGCCGTCGTGCGTTCCGGCCTGCCGCGCTTTCGCGTCGTGGTGGGCCGGCTCGAGGTCGATTTCAAGCGCCAGATGTTCTATCCCGGCCGCGCCACCGCCTGCGCTCGCCTGCTCGAGGTGCAGGCGCGCAAGTGCGTGATCGGGCACGGCCTGTTCGACGGCGACGGCAACTGCACGGCGGTTCTCAAGGCGATCATGGTGTCGCTCGACGAGGCGACCCATCGCAGCACGCCGTTTTCGCCGGCAGTCCGTGCCGCGCTCGAAAGAATTGCTGCTTCCGACAATGGACTGGCGACATGACCGACACGCTCATTCCCGAAGGGTTTCGCCGGCTCGAGGTGCCCGACCAGTTCGTCGACCTGATCGGGCCGCTGTGGTTCAAGAGCGAAGGTGAGAAGCTGCGTGTCGGCCTGCCGTTGGAGTCGCGGCACGGCAACCCGCTGGGGTGGGCGCATGGCGGGCTGCTGGTCACGGTGGCCGACATGGTGATGGGCGCGGGCTCCGGCCATGCCACCGGGATCCGCTGGCCGCATCCGACGGTTTCGCTCAGCACCGAGTTCGTACGCGGCGCCCGGCTCGGCCAATGGCTCGAAGGCACTGCGCGCATCGCCCGGCGCACGCTGAATTTCTGCTTCTGCAGTTGCGATCTCGTCTGCGGCGGCGAGATCGTGCTGGTGGCCTCGGGAGTGTTTAAGATTCCCGACATCGACAGGATCCCCAAAGATCAGCACGCGAAGGTCATGGGCAGGTGGGACGAGGGATGATCGCGCCGACGGCCGCACCGCTGGTCCGTTTCAAGTGTAACCGGATTCCCGACGGCTGAAATCCTCGCGACATCTGCGACGGCCAGCTTGCGAGGGGTGTCCGACGGGACTTTTCGAGATGCACCTGTCCGCCTTGGCGGGTCCGCTTTGGCGGATCGCAGCGCGTCTCGGCGCTCTCGATCGGACCGCTCACCGCACAGGAGGGATCCTATGAGCAACAGGATATCGCTGAGGGAGCTCAAGTCTTCCATGGGTCTTGGGACCGAGCAGCTGCGCAACAGCGGAGATTTCGACGTCGGCAAGGCGGGCATCGCCAGGCGCTTGCTCGCCGACATAGCGGAACTGACGCCGGTGATTGCCTCGCGTGCGCCCGAGTTCGAGACTCTGCGTTGCATCCCCGACGATGTCATGGACGTGCTGAAGTCGATCGGCGTCTTCAGCATGTTCGTGCCGCAAAGCCATGGCGGGCTGGAGCTCGATTTACCGAGTGGCCTTGAAATCGTCACCGCACTGGCAAAGCTCGACGGGTCGCTCGGCTGGACCGCGATGATCGGCAGCGGTGCCCATCTTCTTCCCGCCTTGCTGCCGCGCCAGACATACGATCGATACTACGACGACGGGCGCGACATGGTGATTGCCGTGGTCGCGCAACCTGCGGGAACGGCGGAGGCTGCAGACGGCGGCTGGCGTGTGAACGGGCGTTGGCCGTTCGCCAGCGCAAGCCCGCACGCCGACCTGATCGGCGCCTTCTGCATCATGACCGAGGGCGGCAGGCGGCCTGTCGCGCCGGCTGGTGCCGAGGCGCCGTTGATCCGCGGGTTCTTCATGCCCGCTCGCGACTGGCAGATCGAGGATACCTGGCACGCCACGGGATTGAAGGGATCGGCAAGTCATCACATCGTGATGAAGGACAAGGTCGTTCCGCCGGAGTGCTTCTTCGATATCGAGCGCAGCGCACAGGCCCTGCCCGGCCCGCTCTATCAGACAGTGCAGGAGTTCCTGCCACTGTTCCACGGAGCGTTCGCGATTGGCATGGCGCGGGGAGCGCTCGACGAGCTCGTCCAGCTCGCCGGTAGAGGCCATCAGCAACAGCGCATCGCCGTGCCGATGCGCGAATCGGAGATATTTCAGGCCGAGCTTGGCCGTGTTGCGGCCGATGTCAGGGCAGCCGAGTCGTATCAGCAAGTCCAGGCCGAGATTCAGTGGCGGCGCGCTCTCGCTGGTACGTTGAAGGACGAACCGTCGCTCGACGAGGCGACTCGGGCCGGGGTCTGGGTCACTGCGACGTGCCTGCGTGCCGTCGACGCATGCTTCGGTCTGGCCGGAGGCAGCGCCGTATACGAGACCTCGCCGCTGCAGCGCCGGCTGCGCGACATGCATGCCGCAGCCCAGCACGCCTTCATTCATCCACGCAACTACGTGGGCAGCGGCAAGCTGCTGCTCCGTGCTTCCGCCTGATGACGGGGCGAAAGCGATGTTGTCATGGTCATTCTCTTCCGGACCGCGAGCGTCTCCCTCGTTCGTGGCGATATGAGCGAGGGAGACGCTCGTGGTCCGGAATAGCATGAATCATGACCCCTCCGTCGGCGAAGACGCCGACACCTCCCCAGCGAAGCTGGGGAGGAGAATGATGCTTACTTTTTTTTGCGCCGGTAGATCCTGTAGCGGTCGAAATCCATCAGGTGCTCGTAGCCCTCGAATGCGTCCGCGAAGATGCGGTTCTGCAGGAAGTACTCGAGGTAGTCGAACTCGCGGCCCTGGCAGCGCGGAATGCCTGCGATGCGGTCGACGATCAGCAGATCGGGCTGCTCGCGGGCGAAATCCTCGCTCACCGAGTCGAACACGAACTTCTCCGAATCGCCCATCGTGTCGGGCGGATTGTAGAGCGCCGGGAAGTCGTCGCAGGTCGCGTAGACGCCCTGCAGCACCCACAGGGTGAGAAAGCGCATCGCCATGCGGCCGTCGATGTAGTTGATCATCGGCCAGAGCGGGTAGATGCCGGGCGACAGGGCGAGGATGGTCCGGTGCGGCGCATTCTGCTCGATGATGTGCTGCAGGCGGCCGCCGATCGACGCTTCGAACTGGCGCTGCTTGTAGAACGGCGGCGTATAGAGCGCCGCCTGGTAGTAGAGCAGGACCATCAGGGTGGCCGAGATAATGGCGACCGGCAGGTGATGGCCGCTGCGGCTGATCGGCAGGTAGCGATCGACGGTCTGCGAGACGGTGAGCGCCGCCAGCAGGATGGCGGCGGACAGGGCTGGCAGCACGTGGTACGGCCAGCCCTTGGCCTGGGCGACCGCCGAGACCGCCGCGCCGATGCCGAACACCACCAGCACGCGCGCCGATACGGTCTTGGTGAAGACTACGGCGATCACGCCGAAAATCAGCAGCGCGATCAGGGTCGGGCCGAGCACGTTGCTGGTCAGCACGGCGCGCCAGCCCGCCTCGCCGATGGGTGTATAGGCCTCGATCGCCAGCGGCATCACGAACCGGCCGAAATCGGCGAAAATCGTGTACATGGCGATTAGATGCGCCAGCGCGACGAGGCCGATCGACCACGGGATCGGATCAGTGAAGGTGGCACGCCAGCCGCGGCGGACCAGAAGGTAGAGCTCGACGGCCGCCGGGATGGCGAGGTAATGCGGCTTCATGGCGAGCGCCACGCCCGCGACCAGCCCGATTGCGATGGCGGCCAGGCGGGTCAGCGAAACGCCTTCAGCGCGTGCCATGGAGGCGATCATGTAGGGCGCACAGGCGACGAACATGATGTGCTCGCGCTGGCCGAAATGCTCGTTCGGCAGCACGGTGAACAGGAACAGCAGGACCGGCGGCAGCAATGCCTCGGTAAGGGCATGGTCGGCCGAGGGCACGAGGCGGACCAGCCGCCGGCAGGCCCAGAAGGAGGCGAAGACTCCGGCCACCACCCACGCTGTGAACCAGAAGGTCGGGGCGCCGGGCAGTATCCTCGACGTCAGGACCGGCAGGGCGTGGACGATGAAGGTGAGCGGCAGGTTCTCGTCGATGATCTCGACGTAGAGCTTCTCGCCCCCGACCCAGCGCGCCGAAACGTCGATGATCGCCGCGACATCGTGATTGATCGGTGGGAAGAAGTAGCCGGCCAGCCAGACGACGGGCAGGACCACCAGCGGGACCAGCAGCAGCCGCTCGATGCGCGGCGAAATGGTCGGGGGTTTGGTCGAGGCTGTTGGCAAGGCGGACCGAAGATATCATAAGCGGGCGATGAGACGACACTTGCGGGAGGCCGGCGCGAGGTGGAGCGGGTCGAGTACGAGCGCATGCACGCGGTCGAGGACCGCATGTGGTGGTATCGCGGCTTGCGTCGCCTTGTCGCGCAGGTGCTCGACGGGGCTCTGGCCGATTCGACGGCGGCCGGACCGCTGCTCGACGCCGGCTGCGGCACTGGCGGCATGCTGCGGGCGCTGGGGCCGGCGCGGGCGGGCCATCCCACGTTCGGCCTGGAGTATGACGCCATTGCCGCCGGCCTCGCCGCGTCCAAGGCCGGCTGCCCGGTCGTGTCGGGCTCCGTGAATGAAATGCCGATCGGCGACGGCACACTGGCGGGGTACCTCTCGCTCGACGTCCTCTGCCACGGCGGGGTCGACCCGGGACGTGCTCTCGAGGAGGCGCACCGCTGCCTCAGGCCAGGCGCGATCGCGGTCTTCAATCTCCCGGCCTATGGCTGGCTGTTGTCGGCGCACGACAGGCGCGTGCACAATGTCCGCCGCTTTGCCGGCGCCGAGGTGCGTCGACTGCTCGATCGTCACGGCTTTCGTGTCTTGCGGTCGAGCTATTGGAATACTCTGCTGTTTCCCGTGATGCTGCTTCATCGCCTGGTGGAACGTGACGACGCCGCGAGCGACGTGCGCGACTTTCCGGTCTGGCTCGACCGGCTGTTCTCGGCCGCCCTGGCTGTCGAGCGTGCCGTGATCGGGCTCGGCATCAGCCTGCCGTTTGGCGGGTCGCTGATCGTGGTGGCGGCGCGCAATGGCTGACGCGGCGGTCCCGATGCCGGCTCTGTCGATCGTCGTGCCGGTCTACAACGGCGCCGCCACTGTCGGCGAGCTGGTCCGCGCCCTGCGTGATCTCGACATCGAGGGTGGGCTCGAGATCGTGCTGGTGGTCGACTGCAGCCCGGACAACAGCCTCGAAGTCTGCAAGGGGCTGATCACCGAACCCGGTGCGCCGGTGACGGTGCTGAATCTCAGCCGCAATTTCGGCGAGCACAATGCGGTGATGGCGGGGCTGGCCCGCGCGCGCGGTGACTTCGTCATTACCATGGACGACGATCTGCAGAACCCGCCGGCCGAGGTGAAGCGCCTGTTCGAGCATGCGCGCGACGGCAACTACGACGCGGTCTACACCTACTATGCCGAGAAGAAGCACGCTGCGTGGCGCAATCTCGGCAGCCGCTTTACCAACTGGTGCGCCGATCACCTGATCGACAAGCCGCCCGGTCTCTATTTGTCGAGCTTCCGCTGTCTCTCGGCCTTCGTGCGCGAACGTATCGTGGCGGGCTACGAGGGCCCGTTTCCCTACGTCGACGGGCTGGTGTTCCAGGTGACGCAGAATGTCGGCCGTCTTCAGGTCGGGCATCTGGCGCGATCGGAGGGGCGTTCGAACTACACGTTCCGCCGCCTGGTCAGGCTGTGGCTCGCCATGTTTCTCAATTTCTCGGTGATGCCGCTACGCCTCGCCACCCTGTTCGGGCTGGGCTTCGGCGCGATGGGCGCCCTGGGCGCGGTCATCGTCGTGGTCGAGGCGATCGTCTCCGACAGGCCGCCGCAGGGCTGGGCATCGCTGATGGTCGCGGTGCTGGTGCTGGCGGGCGTGCAGCTCGTGCTGGTCGGGCTGATCGGCGAGTATCTCGGCCGAATGTTCCTGGCCGTCAACCGCAAGCCGCAATATCTCGTGCGCGAGGTCTTCCATCGCGCGACGGGTGACGGCGCCTCGGGAGTCGACGTCGAATTGCCGCGGCCCGACACCCGCGCCGCGGGCCAGCCGCATCGTGAACCCTCCCGAGAGGAATCCCGGCGATGATGGTCTACTACGTCGCGTTGGCGATCGGCATCTTGGCCGGCATCGGCGGCCAGGTGCTGCTGAAGTGGGGCGCCGATTCGCCGGATTTCATCAGCCAGGTTTTGCGACCTTCCACGCTCGCCGGTCTCGCGCTCTACGGTTCGGCCGCCTTCCTCTACATCGTTGCGCTGCGCAAGATTCCAGTCTCGGTCGCCTTCCCGAGCGTGTCATTGTCCTACGCCATTGTGGCGGTGCTCGGGCACTATCTTTTCGGCGAGCCGTTCGGCATGAAGCAGATCGGCGGCATCGTCCTGATCGTGGGCGGCGTGGTGCTGATCAACCAGACGTGAGGAGCGGGCGGTGGAGTACGAGCAGATCGAGTATGCGAGCAAGGACGGCATCCTCACCATCACCCTGAACCGGCCGGACAAGCTCAACGCGTTCACCGGCCGGATGCTGTCCGAGCTGCTCGACGCCATGGACCGCGCCGACCGCGACGACGACGTGCGCGCCGTGGTGTTCACCGGCGCCGGACGCGGCTTCTGCGCCGGCGCCGATTTGTCGGGTGGCGCCAACACCTTCAATGCCGAGAATCGCGGGCCGGTCGATCCCGGGCTCGATGGTCATCGCGACGGCGGCGGGCTGCTGACGCTCAGGCTCTACGATGCACTGAAGCCCACCATCGCCGCCTGCAACGGGCCGGCTGTCGGCGTCGGCGTTACCATGCAACTCGCCATGGACATCCGGCTCGCCTCCGAGGTGGCGCGCTACGGGTTCGTCTTCACCCGCCGCGCCATCGTCATGGAGGCCTGCTCGAGCTGGTTCCTGCCGCGCCTCGTCGGCCCGCAGCAGGCATTGGAATGGGTGATGACCGGTCGCGTCTTCTCAGCCGAGGAAGCGCTCGAGGGGCGCCTGGTGCGATCGATCCACGCGGCCAGAGACCTCCTGCCGGCGGCCTACACGCTCGCCCGCGAGATCGCCGACAACACGGCGCCGGTGGCGGTGGCGCTCAATCGCCAGATGATCTGGAAGATGCTGGGCGCTGATCATCCGATGGAGGCGCACAAGGTCGATTCCAAGGGCATCTACGCCCGGGGCAAGTCGGAAGACGTGAAGGAGGGCGTGACGGCCTTCCTGGAGAAACGGCCGGCCCGGTTCCCCATGAAGGTGAGCGACGGTATGCCGGGCTATTTCCCGTGGTGGAAAGAGAGGACCTTCAAGTAAGGTCTGCGGGGTTCAGGAAAAGTGGAAACGAAATCCAAGGAGTGGAGTAACGTATGAGTAAGTTGCATATGCGACGGCGCGCGGTCTTGGCCGCGGCGCCGATGCTGATCGCGGCGCCCCACATCGCGCGGGCGCAGGGCAAGCCGGAGAAGTCCAAGGTCGTTCTGGCCGTCGGTGGCAAGTCAGCCCTGTATTATCTCTCGCTGACCATTGCCGAGAGCAAGGGCTTCTTCAAGGAGGCCGGCCTCGACGTCGAGATCAACGACTTCCAAGGCGGCGCCAAGTCGCTGGAAGCCCTGATGGGCGGCAGCGCCGACGTGGTGGCCGGCGCCTACGAGCACACCATCCGCATGCAGCAGCGCGGTCAGGCGATCAAGGGCTTCGCCCTGATCGGCCGCGGCATGCAACTCGCCATCGGCGTGCGCAGTGACCTTGCCGACAAGGTAAAGGGGCCGGCCGACATCAAGGGCATGAAGTTCGGCGTCACCGCGCCCGGTTCGCAGACCCAGATGCTGGTCACGTACTGGGCGGCCAAGGGCGGCCTGAAGGCGACCGACATCGTGGCGATCGGGGTCGGCGCCGGTGCGTCGGTCGTGGCTGCGATCGAGAACAAGTCGGTCGACGGCATCTCGCAGGCCGACCCGGCACTGACGATCCTGCAGGAGAAGAAGCTGATCAAGATCCTGGTCGACACGCGGACCATGAAGGGCAACCAGGAACTGTTCGGCGGCTCGATGCCGGCTGCTTGTCTCTATGCGCAGCCGGCTCTGCTCACCAAGACACCCAACACGGCGCAGGCCCTCGCGACGGCGATCGTGCGCGCCGACCAATGGCTGCAAACCGCATCGCCAGCGGAGGTCGCGGCCAGCGTTCCGACGGGCTACCTGCTGGGCGACAAGGCGATCTACGAGCGGGCCTTCTCCAACGTGCGCGAGACCATCTCGCCGGACGGCGTGATGCCGGCCGACGGTCCGGCCAATTGCCTGAAGTTCCTGGCCGACGGTGATCCCAAAATCCAGCCGGCCAAGATCAAGCTGGCCGAGACCTGGACCAACGAGTTCGCCGAACGCGCCAGGAAGCGCAGCTAGCCGATCGTGCCGACCGGAGAGGTGCCGGCGCTGGTGCTGGCCGACATCACCTGCCGTTTCGCTTCGCGTGACGGCCGCGGCGAGGCCTACACCGCGGTCGCAGACGCGACGCTTACCATCGCACGTGGCGAGTTCGTCTCGGTGGTCGGACCGACCGGCTGCGGCAAGTCGACCTTGCTGAATGTCGCCGCCGGCTTGCTCGAACCGTCATCCGGCATCGTCGAGGTGTTCGGCGAGCGCCTCAATGTCGTCGACGGCGTCAATCGACGCGCCGGCTACATGTTCCAGGCCGACGCGTTGATGCCTTGGCGGACGGGCATCGGCAACGTGATGGCCGGACTGGAGTTTCGCGGCGTGCCGCCCAGCGAGGCGAGGACCCTGGGCGAGGAATGGCTGCGCCGGGTTGGGCTGGCGGGCTTCGGCGATCGCTACCCGCACCAGATGTCGGGCGGCATGCGCAAGCGGCTCGCGCTCGCGCAGACGCTGATCCTGAGCCCGGACATCCTGCTGATGGACGAGCCGTTCTCGGCGCTCGACGTGCAGACGCGCCAGCTCATGGAAAACGAGCTGCTGGCGCTGTGGGCAGAAGACAGGAAATCGGTTCTGTTCATTACCCACGATCTCGAGGAGGCGATCGCGCTCTCGGATCGCGTCGTCGTCCTGTCGGCCGGACCCGCCACTCATCCGATCGGCGATTTCAAGGTCGACCTCGCGCGACCGCGCGATGTCTCGGAAATCCGCATGACGCCTGCCTTCCTCGATCTCCATCGCGAGATCTGGGGAGTCATGAAGGCCGAAGTCCTCAAGGCCTACGAACGCCAGAAGGCCGCCTGACATGCGTCTGCGCTCGCTCCAGATCCTGATCCTCGCCGTGCTGGTTGCCGCCTGGTACGTGCTGACCGCGCCCGGCTTGGTCCCGCCGTTCTATTTCGAGCAGGACAATCGCGCGGCCTTCTTCTTCGGCGAGCCGCAGAAGGTCTTCTGGGTCATCGTCGACTGGTTCGTGACCGGCGACATCTTCATCCATCTCGGCGTGACGCTGCTCGAGACGGCGCTGGGCTTCGTCATCGGCTCTGCCTTCGGGCTGGGCATCGGCTTGTGGCTGGCGCTCTCGCCGACGGCCTCAGCGGTGATGGATCCCTACATCAAAGGCCTGAACTCGATGCCCAGGGTCGTCCTGGCGCCGATCTTCGCCGTGTGGTTCGGGCTCGGCATCTGGTCGAAGGTGGCGCTGGGCGTCACCCTCGTCTTCTTCGTGGTGTTCTTCAACGTCTACCAGGGCGTGCGCGAGGTCAGCCCCAACCTGATCGCCAATGCGCGCATGCTCGGCGCCTCGCGGCGCCAGCTGCTGCGCTCGATTTACCTGCCGTCGGCCATGAGCTGGGTGTTCGCCAGCCTGCACAATGCCGTCGGCCTCGCCTTCGTCGGTGCCGTGGTCGGTGAGTATCTCGGCTCGGCGCGCGGCGTCGGCTACCTGATCCTGCAGGCCGAAGGCACGTTCGACATCAACACCGTGTTCGCCGGCATCCTGATTCTGACCGTTTTCGCCCTGGTGCTCGATGACCTGGTCGGGCGCGTCGAGCGCCGGCTGATGACCTGGCAGCCGCGCGCCGGCGAGACCGAGAAGATCTGATCGGCTACCGGCCGGTGAAGCGCGCGGCACGCTTCTCGAGGAAGTGGGCGACGCCTTCCTTGAAGTCGGCAGTCTGGAAGGAAAGCTCCATCTCGTGGTTGGCCTGGGTGGTGGCCTCGGCCATGGTCTGGAACTCGGACTCCCAGACCTGCCGCTTCATCACGGCGACCGAGCGTGGCGACACCGTGTCGGCCATCAGCCGGGCGTAGGCGCGGGTCTCGGCCATCAGCTTGTCGTCGGGGATGACCCGGCTCACGAGACCGAGCGAGAGGGCTTCCGGGGCACGGATCTTGCGGGCCGAGCAGAGCAGGTCGAGGGCGGCCGGCAGGCCGACCAGGCGGGGCAGGAGCCAGCTCACGCCATGCTCGGCGATCAGGCCGCGCTGGGCGAACGAGGTTGTGAAGACCGCCGATTCGGCGGCGAAACGCAGATCGGCATAGAGCGGAATGACGAACCCCAGGCCGGCGGCCGGACCATTGATTGCAGCAATGATGAATTTAGGGATTGCCGGGAAGTACGAGTAGTTCATGCGGAACTCGGCGAGCGTGCTGCCGCCGGGCAGGCCTGGCTGGGTCCTGGTCTTGCGGTCCGGGCTGGCGCCGCCGCCGATTGCCTGCAAGCCGCCCATGTCGGCGCCGGCGCAGAAGCCCCTGCCGGCCCCGGTCAGGATGATGACCCGCACGTCCGGATTGGCCCCGGCCCGGTACATGGCGTCCTTGAGGTCGCCGTGCATCTCGGCGGTCCAGGCGTTGAGCCTGTCCGGCCGGTTGAGGGTAAGAGTGCAAATTCCCTCGACGATGTCACAAAGGACGGTCTGATTCGCCATTTCGGGGCCTCCACATGTGCATTCTTGTTGATGGCATGATGGGTAAAAGCAGGTGACGATACAAACTCGACCGATCCGCTAGGCTGGGGGTGCCGAATATAGACCGCCTGGAAAGATTTCATGATAAGGTTGCAGTCGCGAAGCGGAAACAAACACCCCCGAGGTAGGAAATGGCAAGACGGGAGTTCGCCCACCCCAACGAAATGCATAAGTACGTGGGTCAGGAGATCGGTGTCAGTGACTGGGTCGAGGTGACCCAGGACCGCATCAACCAGTTCGCCGACGCCACCGGCGACCACCAATGGATCCATGTCGACGTCGAGCGCGCGAAGAAGGAGATACCGGGCGGCAAGACGATCGCCCACGGCTTCCTGACGCTGTCGCTGATCCCCATGCTCAACCACCAGATCTCGCATATCAACAACGTCAAGCGCGGCATCAACTACGGGTGCAACAAGGTGCGCTTCACCAGTCCGGTTCCGGCCGGCTCCAAGGTTCGGGCACGCGCCAAGCTCATGGCTGCCGACCCCATGGAGGGGGGCGGGGTGCGCTTGACCAACCAGGTCACCGTCGAGATCGAAGGCCAGGAACGGCCAGCCTGCGTGGCCGAGACCATGTCCATCGTCTACGGTGCCTGAGAGGTCCGGCTTTGCTGACACGTGAGGACCTGAGCAGCGAGCGCGTCGACCAGATCGTCGCCGACGCCCGCAAGGCCGGATACCACTTCTTCCTGTCGTCGGAGCAGCGCGCGGCCAGCCTGAACGAGGCGATGAAGCGCTACCCGGCCGGACAGGAGGCGTGGATCTTCGCCTACGGTTCGCTGATGTGGAATCCGGCGATCGAGTTCAGCGAAGCCCAGGCCTGCACGGTCGACGGCTGGCGCCGCTCGTTCTGCTTCTGGATGCCGATGGGGCGGGGCACGCCGGAGCTGCCCGGCCTGATGCTGGCACTGGAGGAGGGCGGAACCTGCGAGGGCATAGCCTATCGCCTGGCGCCCGATCAGGTGCGCAGCGAGCTCGGCCTGCTCTGGAATCGCGAGATGCTGGCCGGCGTTTACCGGCCGTGCTGGGTCCCGACCAAGCTGCGGGACGGCCGCACCGTCACCGCCGTTACCTTCGCCATCGACACCGGCCATTGCCAGTATTGCGGCGATCTCTCGATGGACCGCACCGCCCATCACATCGCCTTCGCCGAAGGGCGACGCGGTGCCTGCCGCGACTATCTTGCCAACACCGCCGCGCACGCGCGGGCGCTGGAGATCCACGATCCCTATATCGAGGACCTGGTGCGGCGGGTCGCGGCCCTGCGTGGCGAGGAATACGTCGTGCCGACGGTCCGCCTGAACGGCGACGGGGTCGGCGAAGCCTGATCTTCGCGCCGCCGCCCGACACTTGATCGCGGGCGTGCGGAATTTCACCCGGCATGACATAGTGCCGGTGTGACTTTCTTCGTCGACCGCTGGCTTGCGCTGCCGCCAAACCTGCGGGGCATTCTTTGGGTTGCCGTTTCGGGGGTGCTGTTCGCCCTTTTGAACGTGTTCACGCTGATCCCGGCGGAACACCTGAATTCCTACGTCATGGCGTTCCTGCGCTACCTCTTCGGTGCACTGTTCCTGCTGCCCATCATCTTGCGCCTGGGTGTCTATCGGTCGTTCCATTCGCGGCGTGTGCCGCTGCACATCTTTCGCGGCGCCCTGCACACGTCGGGCATGATGCTGTGGTTCATCGGACTGCCGCTCATCACACTGGCGGAGATCACCGCGCTGGGATTCACCGGACCCATATTCGTCACCATCGGCGCCGCCCTGTTCCTCGGCGAGGATGTCCGGCTCCGCCGCTGGATCGCCGTTGCCGTTGGCTTTGCCGGGGCCATGATCATCATTCGGCCCGGCTTCGGCGAGATCGGCATCGGCGCCCTTTGCGTCCTGGCCAGCACGCCGATCTTCTCGGCGTCCAACCTCATGTCCAAGGCGCTCGCCCGTACCGATTCGGCCAATACCATCGTGATCTGGCAGAACGCCGTGATCGTCGTCTGCGCGGCGCCCTTCGCCCTGGCCTTCTGGCAGACGCCTTACTGGACCGACCTGCTGTGGTTCATGGCGGCGGGCCTCTGCGGCACGCTCGGCCACATCTGCCAGCAGCGCGGCTACCAGCTGGCGGACATCACGCTGCTGCAGCCGATCGGCTTCCTGTCGCTGATCTGGAACACCCTGATGGGCTTCTTCCTGTTCACGCAGAAGCCCGACGTCTGGACCTTCGTCGGCGCCGCCGTGATCTTCAGCAGCGCGATGTACATTTCCCACCGCGAGGCCGTCCGCCGGGCCCAGGCAAGGTCGGCGGGATCGCAGGGCGGGCCGTCGTCGTGATTCATGTCTCCTCCCCGGCTCCGCTGGGGAGGTGTCGCCGTCTTCGGCGACGGAGGGGTCATGGTTCTTCCGGACCGCGGGCGTCTCGCCCGCTCATGACAGATGAGATGAGCGGGCGGGACGCCCGCGGTCCGCTTGAGTCGTCGTCCTCAACCGCCCGTGACGCTCATGTGGCGCGGCACGGCCGGCTTGCTGTGGCGGCGGTCGATGATGAAGTCGTGGCCCTTGGGCTTGCGCGCAATCGCCTCGGTGATGGCTTTGTCGAGCACCTCGTCGCTCTCCGAGGCCCGCAACGGTGCCCGCAGGTCGGCGGCGTCCTCCTGGCCGAGGCACATGTAGAGCGTGCCGGTGCAGGTCAGACGGACGCGATTGCAGCTTTCACAGAAGTTGTGCGTGAGCGGCGTGATGAAGCCCAGCCGTCCGCCGGTCTCCTCGACCAGGAAATAGCGTGCCGGGCCGCCGGTGCGATAGTCGGTCTCGGTCAGGGTGAAGTTCTTGGCGATGCCGGCGCGCGCCAGCGACAGCGGCAGGTACTGGTCGAGCCGGGCTTCCTCGCCGATCTCGCCCATCGGCATGACCTCGATCAGCACCAGATCCATGCCGCGGCCGTGACTCCAGCGGATCAGCTCGTCGAACTCCGTGTCGTTGACGCCACGCAGCGCCACCGCATTGATCTTGATGTGCAGGCCCGCCCGCTGCGCGGCGTCGAGACCGCGCATCACCTGGTCGAGATCGCCCCAGCGAGTCAGCTCGCGGAACTTGTCCTTGTCGAGCGTATCCATCGACACATTGACCCGGCGCACGCCGATTGCGGCCAGGTCCTGGGCATATTTGGCGAGCTGGCTGCCATTGGTCGTCAGCGTGAGCTCGTCGAGCGCGCCGCTGTCGAGGTGGCGGCCGAGGCCGCGAATCAGCGTCATCACGTTCTTGCGCACCAGCGGCTCGCCGCCGGTCAGCCGCAGCTTGCGCACGCCGCGCCGCACGAAGGCCGTGCACAGCCGCTCCAGCTCCTCGAGCGACAGCACTTCCGCCTTGGGCAGGAAGGTCATGTCCTCGGCCATGCAGTAGACGCAGCGGAAGTCGCAGCGGTCCGTCACCGAAACGCGAAGGTAGGTAATATGCCTGCCGAACGGGTCGATCATGCCGGCAATGTAGGGCGCTTTTTCTGCTTTTTCGACCCCAAACGGGGTCGCAGGGAAAGGGGATGACCGTTGTGGCGGTAGGGATATAACGTGCGGTAGCCAGCCACTGAGGCCTCAAGCGAACTCGAACCAGAGCGCCAACGAGCGCCCTATGCGTGCCATGGTTTCGCGGTCGAGAATCCCGATTCTGGCACCCAGTCGCTCGCGCCGAACGCTGACGACCTTGTCCGTCATGATCTGCGAGACGTTGCGCAATCCATTCGCGGCCGTTGGCTCTACGGTAATGCGAACAAGGGGTGCCGGCAGGATCGTGCTCGTAATCGGAAGGACGGAGATCGTCGGGTGCGAAGCGTTGAAGGTGTCGGACTGCACGATCACTGCAGGGCGAGGTTTCCCGAAATTGCCCGGGAGGGCGACCGTTACGACATCACCGCGGTTCAAGCCGTCCAACCGTATATCTCGCGCAGGCTCTCATCGAGCAGTCGCTCGATATCCGCTGCCGCATCCACCTTCGAAATCAGAAGTGACTGTCGGCGACATTCCCGGACAAAAGCCGGCGAACTGCGATCATAGACCCACAGGCTGACCTGCCGTAGCCCCTCGGATCGCATGCGCTCCCGATAGCGTCGAGCGCTCGCTCGATGACTGGACGCCTTTCCCTTCATCTTTGGCCTCCTATCGCTAGTGATATGCCCGGTTATCGAGGAATTCAAAGGGTAGCGTCGAGCAGGACACTACCCCAAAGGGTCAGGAGCGATTGACGCCGCCAACCGCAAGAGGCCGTCCACCGTGTCCGCCTCGGCGGCGAGCTTGTCGGTGCGGATACGGTTGATGCGCGGGAAGCGCATGGCCACCCCCGACTTGTGCCGGGTCGAACGGGCGACGCCATCGAAGGCGATCTCCAGGATGAGCTCTGGCGAGACCTCGCGCACCGGCCCGAAGCGGTTAGTCGTATGGTCGCGCACCCACTTGTCGAGCCAGCGCAGCTCCTCGTCGGTGAAGCCGAAATAGGCCTTGCCGACCGGCGCCAGCTCGCGCCGGCCGTCGACCTCGCGCCAGCAGCCGAAGGTGAAGTCGGAATAGAATGAGCTGCGCTTGCCGTGGCCGCGCTGGGCGTACATCAGCACGCAGTCCACCAGCATCGGGTCGCGCTTCCATTTGAACCACGGACCTTTCGGCCGGCCCGCGAGATAGGCGCTGTCGGCCCGCTTCAGCATCAAGCCCTCGATGCCGTCGCTGGTCATGCCGGCGCGCAGCTCGGCAAGATGGGCCCAGTCGCGGAACGTCACGAGAGGCGAGACGTCGAAGCGCTGGCGCGGCTTCTGCGCCATCCAGGCTTCGAGGCGGGCGCGGCGCTGGTCGAAGGGCAGACTGCGCAGATCCTCGCCGTCGAGCCACAGCACGTCGTAGAGCCGCACGTGCGCCGGGTGATCCTTCAGCATCCTGGGCGTTACGCTCTTGCGGTTGAGCCGCTGCTGCAGGTCGTTGAACGGCGCCACGGTCTCCTCGCGACGGACCAGCAGCTCGCCGTCGAACGCGCCGTCGAAGTCGATCGCCTCGACGATGTCGGGGAAGGCGCCCGAGATGTCCTCGCCGGCGCGGCTGTAGAGGCGCTTCACGCCGCCCGACGCGGCGACCTGCACGCGAATGCCGTCCCATTTCCATTCGGCGCGGAAATGCGCCGGATCGAGCGTCTCGAGCTCGCTCTGCTCGATCGGATTGGCCAGCATCGGCGGCAGAAAAGCGCCGCCGGCATTGCTGCTGGGCCTGGGGGCCTCGTGCAGCAGCCAGTCGAACAGGGGCCGGTAGGGCGGCGACAGGCCGTGCCAGATCTCCTCCACGGCTTCGACCGGCTGGTTGCCGATGTTGGCTGCGGCCTGCTTGGCGAGCCGTGCCGACACGCCAACGCGCAGCGCGCCGGTGAGCAGCTTGAGCAGCGCCCAGCGGCCGGTCGCATCGAGCGCGTCGAGCCAGCGCTTCAGGATGCCGGGCGTCTCGCTGCGGCTGGCGCGCTGCAGGGTGTCGACCACCTCGCCGAGAGTCGGCGGTGGCCCGGCCGTGGCGTCGGTCTCCCAGATCAGCGCCAGCGTCTCGGCAAGATCCCCGACATAGTCGTAAGAGAGATGGAACAGCTCGGGGCCGATCCTGTCCTCGCCGAAGCCGCGCAGCAGGGCGGGCTTGGCCGCCGGAAAGTCGAGCCCGCCGGTCAGCGCCGCCAGGCCCCAGCCGCGATCCGGGTCGGGCACCTCGCTGAGGTAGGTCTCGATCAGCCGGAGCTTGGCGTTGCGCGCCGGCTGGAAGGACAGCGCGTCGAGCAGGGCGGCGAAGGCCTGCATTCAGGCGTCCTCCTCGTCGCGGCCGCCGAGATGCAGCGCCTCCGCCTCGATGCCGAGGGAGCGGGCGTGGAAGACGAGCGCTTCCTCGCGGCCGTGCGTGACCCACACCCTGGGGGCGCCGACATCCTTCAAGGTCTGGCTGAGCTCGGGCCAGTCGGCATGGTCGGAGATCACCAGGGGTAGCTCGGCGCCGCGCTGGCGCGCTCGTGCGCGCACCCCCATCCATCCCGAGCACACCGCCGAGATCGGCTCGGCGAAGCGGCGCGACCAGCGGTCGGCGATGGCGCCAGGCGGACACAGCACGATGGCGCCGCGAAACGTCTCGAGGATCGCGGCCGACACCGGCGCGATGTCGCCGAGATCGATGCCGTGTTCCTGGTAAAGCCTGCACAACGAAAGGAGCGCGCCGTGCAGCCAGATGCGCTTGTCGTAGCCGGCGGCGCGCAGCAACCTGATCACCCGCTGGCACTTGCCGAGGGCGTAGACGCCGACCAGATGAGAGCGTTCGGGAAAGGTGGCGACGGAGCGCAGCAGCTTGCCGATCTCGCCGGCGTCGGAGGGATGATGGAACACCGGCAGGGCGAAGGTCGCCTCGGTGATAAAGACGTCGCACGGCACCGTCTCGAAGGGCGGGCAGGTCGGGTCGGACCGGCGCTTGAAATCGCCCGACACGACGATGCGCTGGTCCTTGTGGGTCAGCACCGCCTGCGCCGAACCCAGGATGTGGCCAGCCGGGGCCAGCCGCACCTCGACGTCGCCGAGGCGGACCGTCTCGCCGTATTTCAGGGATTGCTGGGCCGTGTCGGGCATGTCCTCGAAGCGGGCCCGCATGATCGCCAACGTCTCGGGCGTGGCGAGCGCGGCGCGATGGCCGGGCCGGGCATGGTCGCCATGGCCGTGCGTGATCACGGCGCGATCCACCGCGACAGCCGGGTCGATATAGAAACCGCCAGGCTCGCAGTAGAGGCCGCGCGGCGTCGGGTAGAGCCAGGATCGGGGGGTCAGCGTGGCGGTTGCCATTGAGCGTGTTGCATCCTACCCAAGAGATATGGGGCTGCCCGGGCAATATGCGACGCCCCGAACTGTCCCTCATGGTCGCGAAAGGTCCGTTTCTATTGGACTTTCGCGCTAACACCAACGGGCGCCCGTCACCCCTCGTGCCGACCAATCATCGCTGGTCCGGTGCCAATTCCGGTGCCAATGTTGATGAATGTGGGAGGTGCCGCGCAGGTCGGCGCAGCCAAGGGGAGGGTGCCCGGCATGAGGGACGTGGTGCCAAGCCAAGTCGCCCAGGTCATTGACCAATTCTTCCCGTGGGCTAGGGATGATCTGCCGCAAGCCTCAGTTCAACCCCAAGACGCCTCCTACTTGCGCGGGATCCTTGATCTCATTCAAGCAATCCCTGACAGCCTGCTGTCCTGTCCGGTGGCCATTCCGGAGGATCGAACTGCGCTAGACGCGCTGGGGGCAGAAGCGGCGGCGCAGTGCCTTGCCGGCATGACCAATCCACCGCGCAGGGCCGGGCCGGCTGGGCGATCGCGCCTGTCGGCAGCGCGCGGCTTTGTGTTTGGGACGATTTGACGACGGTGGCCCCCAGTGCTCCGTTGAAGGCTACATGTTCACTTTGCTCTTCGAGCACAAGCACCGGGTCTTGTTGACACGCTTTTCGGGAATATTCCGGCGTGAGGTGGTAGAGGCACAGATGATCGCTGCACGTCGGATCGAGGCAATCGAAGGTCCGACGAGAGCGCTCTATGACTTCCATGACGTCGAGGCAGTGGACATTCCATACGCGACTCTAAGTGCGATGGGCCAGCTTCCCCAGACCGTGCCGAACCAGCTTCGGGTCTATGTCATGCCGAGACCAGAACTCTTCGGCATGGGTCGGATCTTTGGTGCCTACCAGGAATTTTCCGGCAATCGGCAACCGCTGATCTATCGCGCGATGGCGGAAGCCTTCGCCGCGCTGGAACTCAAGGACCCCGATTTCCAACCGGTGAGCTGATGTCCGCAGGCGGCCTCGCGCGAACCCGGCAATCACGCTGAAGATCTACGCCCATCGTCGAAAACGATGACGGTGCAGCGGCCGACGCGATTAACGTGGCGCTCGGTGCCACCTCAGTGCCAAAAACGCGCTGAAATGCCCGAAAACACTGGCTCTCACATGGGGCTGCCCGACCTCTTTTCACGCTGGTTCGAAAGCCGGGGCTGGCAGCCGCGGCCGCACCAGCTCGAGCTGGTCGGGCTGGCGCTGCAGGGCAAGAGCGCTTTGCTGATCGCGCCGACCGGCGGCGGCAAGACCCTGGCGGGCTTTCTGCCGTCGCTGATCGAGCTCACGCTGCGCCGCCAGAACGGCGAGGACCTGGCGCACGCGAAGGGCAAGGGCGAGCTGCACACGCTCTACATCTCACCCTTGAAGGCGCTGGCCACCGACATCAGGCGTAATCTCGAGATGCCGATCGCCGAGATGACATTGCCCGTGCGGGCGGAGAGCCGCACCGGTGACACGCCGCAAAGCCGCCGCCAGCGCCAGCGCGAGCGGCCGCCCGACCTGCTGATGACCACGCCCGAATCGATGGCGCTGCTGCTGAGCTATCCCGACGCCGCACAGTTCTTCGCGACGCTGAAATGCGTGATCGTCGACGAGCTGCACGCCTTCGCCACCAGCAAGCGCGGCCATCACTTGGCGCTCTGCCTGGCCCGCGTCGCCACCCTGGCGCCGCAGGTGCGCTTCGTCGGGCTGTCGGCGACCGTGGCCGATCCGCCCGCGGTCGCCGAGTTCCTGGCGGTCAAGGACGAGGTCGAGATCGTGCAGGGCGAGACGGGCGCGGCGCCCGACGTGAAGATCATCGACGCCCACGAGCGGCTGCCGTGGGGCGGCCACATGGGCCGGCATGCCTTGCCCGAGATCTACAACATCATCCGTCAGCACAAGACGTCGATCGTGTTCGTCAACACGCGGGCGCAGGCCGAGCTGGCATTCGACGGCCTGTGGCGCATCAACGAGGACAACCTGGCGATTGGCCTGCATCACGGCTCGCTGGCGGTCGAGCAGCGGCGCAAGGTCGAGGCGGCGATGGCGGGCGGCCGCCTGCGCGCCGTGGTGGCGACGTCCTCGCTCGATCTCGGCATCGACTGGGGCGATGTCGACCTGGTGATTCAGGTGGGCGCACCCAAGGGCGTGAGCCGGCTGATGCAGCGCATCGGCCGCGCCAATCACCGGCTCGACGAGCCGAGCCGCGCCATGATCGCGCCGGCCAACCGCTTCGAGGTGCTGGAATCGCTTGCCGCCCTGGAGGCGGTCGAGGCGCACGAGCTCGACGGCGATCCGCCGCGGCCGGCCTGCCTCGACGTGCTGGCCCAGCACATCGTCGGGACGGCCTGCGCCCAGCCCATCGATCGAGAGGCCTTCTACGAGGAGGTGCGCACCGCGCTGCCCTATCGCGACCTGTCGCGAAAGGACTTCGACGACACGTTCGATTTCGTCGCCACCGGCGGCTATGCGCTGGCGGCCTACGACCAATGGCATCGCCTGAAACAGCTGCCCGACGGCCGCTGGATGCTGGCCTCGCCGCTGGTGGCGCGGCAGTACCGCATGAATGTCGGCACCATCGTCGAGCTGCCGCTGATCAAGGTGAGGATGCGGCGTGGTCCCGTGCTGGGCGAGGTCGAGGAATCGTTCATTCAGGGACTCGTGCCGGGCGACACGTTTGTCTTTGCCGGCCGGCTGCTGCGCTTCGAGGGAGTCAAGGAGTTGGTGGCGCAGTGCTCGTCGGCGAGCGGCGGCGATCCCAAGGTGCCGGCCTATGGCGGCGGCCGCCTGCCGCTCTCGACCTTCCTGGCTGACCGCGTGCGTGGCATCCTGCAGGACCCGTCGCGCCATCCCAAGCTGCCGCACGAGGTGCGCGAATGGTTGCGCATCCAGCGCATCCGCTCGACCCTGCCGCACGGCGACCGGCTGCTGATCGAGGGATTCCCGCGCGGCGGCAAGCAATTCATCGTCGCCTACTGCTTCGAGGGCCGGAACGCGCATCAGACGCTGGGCATGCTGCTGACGCGGCGCATGGAGCGCATGGAGCTGAAGCCCTTGGGCTTTGTCGCCACCGACTATGTGCTCGGCCTGTGGGGGCTCAGGCCGCCGACCAAGCGCCAGCTCGAGCTGCTGTTCGACGAGGACATGCTGGGCGACGACCTCGAATCGTGGATGGACGAATCGACCATGCTGCGGCGCTCGTTCCGCAACGTCGCGGTGATCGCCGGCCTGATCGAGCGGCGCTTTCCCGGCGAGGAGAAATCGCGCCGCCAGGTCACCTTCAGCTCCGACCTGATCTACGACACGCTGCGCAAGCACGAGCCAGGCCACATCCTGCTGCGCGCCACGCGCCAGGACGCCGCCTGGCAGCTCGCCGACCTCAAGCGGCTGGGCGACCTGCTGCGCCGCGCCCGCGGCCGCATCGAATACCGGCGCCTCGACCGCATCTCGCCGCTCGCCGTGCCGGTGCTGCTGGAGATCGGCCGCGAACGTGTGCTCGACGGCACCGCCGAGGACGAGCTGCTCGACATCGCCGCCCAGGAGCTGATCGAGGAGGCGACGGCGCTGTAGGAGCGAGATGGCGCGGACGGACGCGCCTTGCAGTCGTATCGTGTCCGGATATGAATTGGGAGTATGGCTGGCGCGAACATTTCACTCGACCAGGCTCGGGCGGCGAAGGCTGAGCCAAGGGGATTCTTGGAAAGTCCGTCAATGTCGTCGGAATCGGTATCGCGAAACGCGAGGGCGGATAGGTCCTCAAAGTGAATGTCGGACGAATGCCAGAGGGGCAAACCTTACCCTCCGAGGTCGATGGTGTGCCCTTGGTGTTCGAGGTCGTCGGGGTGATTCGTAGCGGGTCCCTGTTCGGTGCCCATCGCGGTTCTGTTCGCGTGAAGCGCGGCGTGGATCTCACCAAGCCTGTCTTGGAGGAAGAAACAGACGCGCAGAGTGGGCGCGAGATCGATCGATGACGAATCTGCTGCTGCTCGACTAGAGCGAGGTTTTCTTTGCTTGAAGTACCAACGACACCTCACCCTGAGGAGCGCCGCAGGCCGCGTCTCGAAGGGGCTGCAAAATCACGTCTGTTGCCGACCCTTCGAGACGCCACGCTACGCGTGGCTCCTCAGGATGTGTTCTTTGGTGCTTCGACAAACAAGATCACGCTGTAGCGGGGTTTCGTCGTCGCCGGACGGTTCGGCACTCAATGGAAATCGCGGGAGGCGATCTTGATCTTGGGGCGGTCGAGGGCGATGCGGCTGCGGTCGTAGCCCGGCTTGGCCGGCTGGCCCTTGCTGACGCGATGGCGCGTGGCGTTGGCTTCCGGCACGGGAACGGGTGGGCGGAGGCGATGGTCGGGCGAGTCGGTGCGGACCTGGTCGCCGCGGCCGTGATCGAGATGGAAGGTGTCGATGTCGGAAATCGAATCGAGCTCGGCCGACCAGTCCCACAAGCGTTCGGCGACGAGATGGATCACCAGCCCCTCGCGCTGCACGCGGCCCTGCACGCCGAGCAGGCGCGAGCCCATGACAACACGGCGATAATCCTCGAAGACCCTGGGCCAGACCACGAGATTGGCGATGCCGTGCTCGTCCTCGATGGTGACGAACACCACGCCCGAGGCGGTGCCCGGCCGCTGGCGCACCAGCACCAGCCCGGCAAGGATGAAGTGATCGCCGTTCCTCGACGTCGACAGCACGGCGGTGGGCGCCACGTCGCGGTCGTGGAAGCGTGGCCTCAGCAGCGCCATCGGATGGGAGCGCAGCGACATCGAGAGGGCGGCGTAATCGTCGACCACCTGCTCGCCCAGGGTGAGCGCCGGCAGGCTGACGGAAGGTTCGAGATCGCGCACCCGAGGTGATTGGTCGAGCAACGGCAAGAGGGCGTCCGAAAGACCACGTACCGCCCACAGCACGTCGCGCCGCGAGAGGCCGAGCGAGGCGAAGGCGTCGGCGCGGGCCAGCGCCAGGATGTGGCGCTTCGACAGGCCCGACCGTCGCCACAGATCGGCCGGATCGCGATAGGGCTCGGTGCGACGTTCGACCAGCCGTCTGGCTTCTTCCTCGGCAAGACCGGTGACCTGACGCAGGCCGAGACGCAGGGCACAGCGGCGTTCCGCGACGGGCTCCAGCGTGCAGTCCCAGTCGCTGGCGTTGATGTCGGGCGGCCGCACCTCGACGCCATGCTCGCGCGCGTCACGCACCAGTTGGGCCGGCGCATAAAAGCCCATCGGCTGGGAGTTGAGCAGGGCGGCGGCGAAGACCTCGGGGTAGTAGTGCTTCACCCAGGAGGAGTCGTAGACCAGGATGGCGAAGCTCGCGGCGTGACTCTCGGGGAAGCCGTATTCGCCGAACCCTTCGATCTGCTTGAAGCAACTTTCGGCGAAGGCGCGCTCGTAGCCCCTGTCGACCATGCCTTCGATGAAGTCGCCCTTGAGCTTGTGGATCGTGCCGGCCCGGCGGAAGGTCGCCATGGCGCGGCGCAGCTTGTCGGCCCTGGCGGGCGAGAAGCCCGCGGCGTCGATGGCGATCTGCATCGCCTGCTCCTGGAACAGCGGCACGCCGCAGGTCCGCTCAAGGATCTTCCTGAGCGTGCCCGGATAGTCGATGTCCTCGGGCCTCTTCCCGCGGTTCCTGAGATAGGGATGGACCATGCCACCCTGGATCGGGCCGGGCCGCACGATCGCCACTTCGACGACGAGATCGTAGTACTTCCTGGGTTTTAGGCGCGGCAGCATCGACATCTGCGCCCGGCTCTCGACCTGGAACACGCCGACGGAATCGGCCTTGCACAGCATGTCGAAGACGGCCGGGTCGGTGGCTTCCATGCCCAGCGTCGGCTGCCGGTCGTAATGCTTCCCGATCAGGTCGAAGCTCTTGCGCAGGCAGGTCAGCATGCCGAGCCCCAGCACGTCGACCTTGTAGATCTTCAAGGCATCGAGATCGTCCTTGTCCCATTCGACGACGGTGCGGTCCTCCATGGCGGCATTCTGGATCGGCACCAGCTCGTCGAGGCGGTCTTCGGTCAGGACGAATCCGCCGACATGCTGCGACAGGTGGCGGGGAAAGCCGCACAAAGTCGCCGACAGCTCGAGGGCCAGCCGCAGGCGCGGATCGGTGGGGTCGAGGCCGGCCTCGCGCACGTGATCGGTGTCGACGCCGCCCGATCCGATGCCCCAGACGGTATCGGCCATCGCGCCCACCGTGTCGGGCGAGAGGCCGAGCGCCTTGCCGACCTCGCGAATGGCGCTGCGGCTGCGATAGGAAATGACGGTGGCCGCCAGCGCCGCCCGCGAACGGCCCTTGTTGTTGTAGATCCACTGGATCACTTCCTCGCGGCGTTCGTGCTCGAAATCGACATCGATGTCGGGCGGCTCGTCGCGCTCGTTGGACAGGAAACGCTCGAACAGCGCTTCCGACTTGCTGACATCGACCGACGTGACGCCGAGGCAATAGCACACGGCCGAGTTGGCGGCCGAGCCGCGGCCCTGGCAGAGGATCTTCATCTCGCGGGCCTGCTGCACGATCTCGTGCACGGTCAGGAAGTAGGGCGCGATCTTCTTGCTGTCGATCAGCTCGAACTCGTGCCGCAGGGCGTTGGCGACCTTGTCGGGAATGCCATCGGGGTAGCGCCGGGCCGCGCCTTCCCAGGTCAGGCGGACGAGCTTGTCCTGGGGCGTCTCGCCGCCCTCGTACATCACCGGATACTGGTAGGTGAGCTGGTCGAGCGAGAAACGGCAGCGATCGGCGATCTCCTGCGTGCGCTCGATGGCGCGCGGATGGCGGCGGAACAGCCGCGCCATCTCCACGGGATCCTTGAGATGCCGCTCGGCGCTGGCGAAGCGGCGGAAACCCAGCGCGTCGACCGTGCAGCCCAGCCGGATGGCCGTCACCACGTCCTGCAGCGCCCGTCGCTCGGGGATGTGATAGTGCACGTCGTTGGTGGCGACTAGGCCGACGCCCGTCTCGGCGGCAAGATTGTCGAGCAGCGCCAGGCGGCGCTGATCGGTGCCGCGAAACAACGCGGTGCCGGCGAGATAGCAGCGATCGCCGAACAGCTCGGCGAGCGTGCGCAGGCGATCGCGGAAAGCCGGATCGTCGGGCCGGCGCGGCGGCAGGACGATGGCCAGCAGGCCTTCGGCATAGGTGGCGAGATCGTCTAGGCCGAAATCGCAGGCGCCCTTGGCGGCGCGGCGATTGCCCACCGTCAGCAGGCGCGACAGGCGCTTGTAGGCGTCGAGGTCGGTCGGATAGGCGAGCAGCGAATAACCGTCGCGCGACTCGAGGCGGGCACCGACCAGCAGGCGGCAGCGCTCGCCTGCCGGGATGTCGGGGAACTCCTCGTAGTATTCCTTGATCGCCGCATAGGCGCGCACCACGCCGGCCAGGGTGTTGCGATCGGCGATGCCGATGGCGCTGTGGCCGAGCGCGATCGCCTGCAGCGCGAGCTCGCCCGGATGCGAGCCGCCGCGCAGGAAGCTGTAATTGGTGGTGACTTGCAGCTCGGCGTACATGGTGGTCCAAGTTCTCCTCCCCCAGCTTCGCTGGGGAGGTGTCGCCGTCTTCGGCGACGGAGGGGTCATGACTGGACCGCGGGCGTCCCGCCCGCTCAAGCTTCATGAGCGGGCGGGACGCCCGCGGTCCGGAAGACGCATGACCCCTCCGTCGCCGAAGACGGCGACACCTCCCCAACTTCGTTGGGGAGGAAAAAGATCACGCACAGAACCCATGAAGGTACCAGCGGGCGGTCGGGCGGCCGTTGGCGGGCGTGCCGTAAGGGCCGTCGCGGAACAGCCAGAAGCGGACGCCGTCCTTGTCCTCGACCCGGTAGTAGTCGCGGAACAGGGGCACCGTATTGGCCGGCGGCCGGCTGCCGTCGGAGCGCGGCCGCCACCATTCGTCGGCCAGCCGTTCCGGTCCTTCGGCGCGCACGATGCGATGAGCATGGCGGCGCCACTGGAAGGTCATCGGCGGATCGTCGGGCACGAACGCCGTGACCTCGATCGGCTCGGGCCGCTGCAGCAGACGGGTCGGTCGCGCGCCCTTGAGATCGGCGACGCGCCGCCAGGCGCCGGCCGGCGCGGGCCTGACCGAAACGCCGGCGGCGGTCTGCACCCGCTCGGGCAGATGGCTGTCGTGCGGCAACAGCCGCACCACGTTCTCCCCACCCAACCGCAGGGCCAACCGGTCGGCGAGATCGATCGTGCCGTCTTCCAGGAGCGAGGTCGGCAGGACACCTGACTCGGGCAGCGTGTCCTGCGTGCCGGTCCAGGCTTCGACCTCGGGCGCGGCCAGGATCATCAGCTCGACGCCGAAGCCGGGATCGAGCTCGCCGAGCTTCTCCTGGAACAGCTTCATCAGCTTGGGATTGTCGCGGTTGGGCCGGCTGGTGCCGATCGACGTGCGGTCGACCGAGCCGTCGACCCGGTAGAGGGCGATCTCGATCGTGCGCGCGCCGACGCCCGCCTGCTCGAGCTGACGGCACAGGGCGGCGAGCAGGCGGCTGGTCGCGGCGGCGATGTCCTCGGGCCGGCCGATCGGCTCGGCGAAAGCGAGCCGCGTGCGGAAGGAAGGCGGCGGCCGGCGCGGCTCGAGCGGCTCGTCGAGCGCGCCCAGGGCCTGGTCGAGGCGGACGACCGGCTGCTCGCCGAAGCGCCGCACCAGCGGCGCGCGCGGCAGGGGGTAGAGATCGCCGATGCGCCGCAGGCCGAGCTTCAGGAAGGTCTCGAGGATCGGCGCCTCGACCCGCAACCCCTCGACCGGCAGCGTCGCCAGGGCGGCCCGCTGGCCGTGGCGCGGGCAGAAGAGATCGGCCTGGCGTTCGGCATAGCGCGCCAGCGCCCAGGCAGCGCCCGCCGTGTCGGCCATCGCCGCCCGACAGGCGAAGTCGTGATTCGACAGGCGTTCCACCAGGTCGGCCAGCAGGGCGCGTTCGCCCGCCTCGTCCGGGCCGAAGAGATGGCCGCAGCCGGTGACGTCGAGCAGCAGGCCGGCATCGCCGCCGAAGCCGCCGGCGCTGCAGGCTTCCATGCCTTCCTCGGAGAGGGCGCCGCCCAGCGGATCGATCGTCACCCACGGCGTGTAGCGTTCGCACCAGCCGGCGATGACCTCGATCAGGCGGCGGTCGGCCTGTGGCTCGCCTGCCGTGGTGATCAAATCCGGCACCAGCGCCCGCGCATCGGCCAGCCGCATGTGCGGCCGCAGGCCGGCGGTGCGGGCGTGCGGATTGACGGCGGCGAGACGCGGGCAGCCGTCGCGCCAGACGACGGTGGCGGCCGCCCTAGCCGACCAGTCGCGGGGCGACCCGTCGCGCGGAGTCGGACTCTCGGTCGACGGCGGCCTGGGGCGGGCCAGCCGATCCGTTGACAGCTTGGGGAACCACAGCGAGACGATGCGTTTCATCGTTCCACTCCACGAGCCAGGAAGGAAATTCGTCGACCGACGGCGTGCCGAAGCGATTGCGCCGCAGCTCGAGGCGCCAGCGCGGCGCGCCGATATCGTTGAGGCCGGGCGTCGAGCGCGACGGCGCCGAGGCGAGGCGCCAGCGCGTCGTGCAGACGCTTTGCGGCGGCGCCGGCTGGGGCCGCAGCAGCAGGGCGGGCACGCCACTCTTCTCGGCGGCGAGCGACAAGCGCCGGCCGGCGGTGGGATCGGCGGCGCGGGTCTCGCCCAGCACGGCGGCGATGCCGGGGCAGCGCAGGCCTTCTTCCATCGCCCAGAACAAATCTTCGTCGCGCCGCGTCGTGATCATCAGCAGGCGGGCCGGATCGAACCAGGTCGCGAGCGCGGCGGCGTAGGGCTGTGCATCGAAGGAAGCGGAGGGCTGACGGCACCACAACAGGGTTCCGGGCCCGAAACGGCCCATCAGATGGGCGGCAAAGCCCAGGGCCGCCCCATCATGGGGGGCTACCCGGCCGGACGGGGTGGGGCCGGCCTCGATCTCGTGCAGGGCGCCGGTCAGCAATCCGCCTTCCGGCAACAGGGCATCGATCGCCGCGATGCCGAGCGGCACGGCGGTGCGGCCGGCCCGCTGGGCGCTGTGGGCACGCTCCAACCGGCGCACGCGCTCGCGCAGATCCGCCGCGACGGGGGCTGCCGCATCGTTGGCGGCCGGGGGAGCAAAGGCATTCGGGGAAATGACGGGCATCGCCCCCTCGAAAGCGTTAATGCGTGGGAGAAATATGATGTTCTCTTTTTGTTCTATTCATTTCCCACAACGATGTCAATGGATAGGGGACACGCGCGTTCGCCGTACGACACATCAGCGAGGCGGGTTCCTGCGATCGGTCTGACAGGCAATTCCATCGACTCGACCCTGTGGATAGAATGAACTTGAGGCATGGCATGCCAAACCTTGCCCGGCACGTGGCTTGCGAAGCAGTGAAAGTAGGCCGCATCATGCGGCGCAAAGGAGGTCCGATGACCTTTCGCGTATCGCTGCTCGCCCTGCTGGCCTCGGCCTTCGCCCTGATCACCGGACCGGCCCTGGCACGCTGCTCGCAGAACCTGGTCGAACGAGCATGGCCCGGGGTGCAGGTGGCCTCGCTCGACGGATTGCCGATCGCCGCCGGCAACTCGCCGAATCGCGCCGTCATCACCTTCCTCGGCCATTCGAGCTATCAGATCGACTCGCCGCAGGGTGTACGGGCCATCACCGACTACAACGGCGTCAACGGTTTCGGCCGCCGGCCCGACATCGTCACCATGAACAATGCCCATTCGACGCATTTCACCGACGATCCCGAGGAGGGCATCACCTACGTGCTGCGCGGCTGGCCGAGCGAGCCCGGCGAGACTGAGGCCAAGCACGACATCGCCTTCAAGGACATGAAGGTGTGGAACGTGCCGACCAACGCCCGCGACTGGGGCGGCTCGTCGGCCCGCATCAACGGCAACTCGATCTTCATCTACGCCATCGCCGATCTCTGCATCGCCCATCTCGGTCATCTGCATCATCGGCTGACCAAGGAGCATCTCGAGGAGCTCGGCCGCATCGACGTGCTGATGGTGCCGATCGACGGCTCCTACACGATGGGCCAGCCCCTGATGGTCGACGTCATCAGGCAGATCCAGCCGAAAATGGTGCTGCCCATGCACTACTGGGGGCGCTCCCAGGTCGAGCGGTTCCAGGGCCTGATGCAGGAACTCGACGCCGAGTTCGTCTGGCCCGACCGGCAATCCGTCGAGGTCGTGCGCGAGGAGCTGCCGGAGAAGCTCACCGTCTACGTGCTCGGCGGCAGCGGCGGCGATTGACGCCCCCGAGTCAGATCCTGAGGTTGGTGCGCGCCAAGTCGATCAGCTGGGTGGCCCGGCCATCCATCACCGCCTTGGCGAGGAAGATGCCGAAATTGACGGCCTGGTCGAGCGTCGTCTTGGGCGGCATCGCGAGCTCCTGACGGGCGCTCACGACATCGACCAGAGCAGGCCCATCGTGGGCCAGCGCCTCGCGCAACGCCTGCGGCAGCGCCTGTGGATCCTCCACCCTGACGCCATGCACGCCCATGGCCCTCGCCATGGCGGCGAAGTCGGGATTCTTGAGCCCGGTGCCGGTATCGAGGAAGCCGCTCGCCTTCATCTCCATCTCGACGAAGCCCAGCGTCCCGTTGTTCAGCACGATCACCTTCACCGGCAGGCCGAGCTGGGTCAGGCTGATGAAGTCGCCCATCATCATCGAGAAGCCGCCGTCACCGGACAGCGAGACGACCTGGCGGGCCGGGCTGCAGGCCTGGGCGCCGATCGCCTGCAGCAGGGCATTGGCCATCGAGCCATGGTTGAACGAGCCGATGAGCCGGCGCCTGCCGTTCATCCTGAGATAGCGCGCCGCCCACACCGTCTGCGTGCCGACATCGCAGGTGAAGATCGCATCCTCGGCGGCAAGCTCGCTGACCAGGCGCGCGACGTATTGCGGATGGATGATGCTGCCGCTCGGTTTGCCTTCGGCCAACGCATCGAGATCCGCCCGCGCCTTGCGATAGTGCGCGAGCGCGGCGTCGAGGAACTGTCGATCGGTCTTGCGCTGCAGCCGGGGCAGCAGTGCCGCGATCGTCGCTGCGACATCCCCGACCACGCCGAGCGTGAGCGGGCAGCGGTTGCCCAGGCTTTCCGCGCGGATGTCGACCTGGGCGATCTTCGCACCCTCCGGATAGAACTGCCGGTAGGGAAAGTCGGTGCCGAGCAGCAGCAGCGTGTCGCATTCCTTCATCGCCGCGTAGCCCGAGGCGAAACCGATCAGGCCGGTCATGCCGACGTCGAAGGGATTGTCGTACTCGATATGCTCCTTGCCGCGCAGCGAATGCACGATCGGCGCGGCGAGGGTTTCAGCCAGGGCGGTCACCTGGGCGTGGGCCCCGGCGCAGCCGGCGCCGCACATCAGGGTAACCCGCTTGCCGTTGTTCAAGAGGGCCGCGAGCGCGTCGATCTCCGACTCGTCGGGCCGGATGATCGGGGGCCTGGGAGCCAGCCAGCCGGGAGTCCTGGCATCCGTCGACAGCAGCGCGACATCGCCGGGCACGACGACGACGGACACGCCGCGCTGGGCCACGGCGATGCGGATCGCCTTGTCGAGGATGCGCGGCATCTGCTCGACGTTGGAGACCAGCTCGACATAGTGTGCGCATTCGGCGAACAGATGCTCGGGATGGGTCGCCTGGAAGTAGGAGCCGCCGATCTCGCCGCTCGGGATATGAGCGGCGATGGCCACGACCGGCACCCGGCTGCGATGGCAATCGAACAGGCCGTTGATCAGATGCAGGTTGCCCGGCCCGCAACTGCCGGCGCAGACGGCGAGCTCTCCCGTGAGATGGGCCTCCGCGCCGGCGGCGAAGGCGGCAGCCTCCTCGTGGCGCAGGTGGATCCAGTCGATCTTCCCCTGCTTGCGCAACGAATCGGTGAAGCCGTTCAGCGAATCGCCGACCACGCCGTACACTCGCTTCACGCCGGCGACGGCCAGCGTCTCGGCCATCAGATCTGCAATCGTACGCGCCATGCATGCCTCCACCGAGAGGACCGACCGGCTAGCGACGGCCCGAGTCGAATCCGGCGAGGAACTGAACGAGATTGTGCCCCAGATCGTCGCTGAGGTAGCCACCTTCCTGCACCAGCACCGTGGGCAGACCGAGGCTCGCGATCTTGCTGGCCATCGCATGGAAGCCGGTGCCGGTAACCTTGAGGCCCTGCAGGGGATCGCTCGCGGCGGCGTCGAGGCCCAGCGCGACGACCAGCGCAGTGGGCGCGAACGCCTTGATGCGCGCCAGAGCCTTGTCGCCGGCTTCGAGCCACGGCGCATCGGGCGAGCCCATCGGCAGCGGCAGGTTGAGATTGAAGCCGTGGCCTTTGCCGGTCCCGGTCTCGTGCGCGTGCCCCCAGAAGTAGGGATAGTAGGTGCTGGGGTCGGCGTGGATCGACACCGTGAGCACGTCGTCGCGCTCGAAGAAGATGCCTTGCGTGCCGTTGCCGTGATGGACGTCGACATCGAGCACGGCGACGCGGGCATGATCGCGGCGCAGATGCTGGGCGGCGATGGCGCTGTTGTTCAGGAAGCAGAAGCCGCCCGCCATGTCGGCGAAGGCGTGATGGCCCGGCGGGCGGCAGAGCGCATAGGCCTCGCGGGCGCCCGCCAGCACCAGCTCGGCGGCGGTGACTGCCGTCTCGCAGGCAGCGAGTGCGGCGTCCCAGGTATGCGGACCGATCGGACAGCCAGTGTCGGCCTGGTGCCAGCCGGCGCGCCCCACCAGCCCCTTGGGGTAGGTTGCGGGATAGCGCGCGGGATGCACGTTGGGGACGACCTCCGGCCCGGAGCCCGGCAGCGTCGCCCATTCGCGCGCGGCGACCTGCAGGAAGTCGAGGTACTCGGGCGTATGGATCGCCTGTGCCGGTCCGAGGCCAATCGGTCTTGGCGCCTCGACGGGGTGGCCGGCGGCCTGCGCGGCGGCGAGCAGGCGAAGCGCGCGCTCCGGCTGCTCGGCGTTGCGCTGGATGACACCACGCACCAGGAAGGTCTGCGGGTCGTGCCTGGCGTGACGTTCGGAATAGACGACCTTCATGGCGCACCCACTGCGACAGCCTTGGCGTCGCGCAAGGCCGCGATCTCGGCATCGCTGTAGCCGACCTCCCGCATGATCTCCGCCGTGTGCTCGCCGACCGTCGGCGATTTTCGGCGCGTGTCGACCGGCGCGTCGGAGAGCTTGATCGGATTGGCGGCCGACTTCACCGGGCCGATCCCCGGATAGGTGATCTCGAGCACGCTGCCGCGTGCCCTGGCGTGGTCGCTTTCCATGACGTCGCTTACCCGGTAGGCGGCACCGCAGGCCATGCCGGCGGGGATCAGCTTGTCGAGCAATTCCTCGGCGGTGTGCGCGGCGAAGTGCGCCTCGATCATCGGCTGGAGAACCGCGCGGTGGGCGATGCGGCTCTCGTTGCTGGCGAAGCGCTTGTCGTCGAGCCAGTCCTGCCGGCCGAGCGCGCTGCAGAGCAGGCGCCAGAAGGCATCGTTGGTGCCGGCGATGAAGATCGGCCGTGTCCTGGTCTCGAACACGCGCAGCGGGAACAGCAGGGAGTTCGACGTGCCCATGCGCACCGGGTTCTCGCCCGTCAGGCCGTAGTTGGTGATCCAGTGGCTCATCATGTGCATGCCGACGTCGAACAGCGACAGGTCGAGGCGCTGGCCGCGGCCGGTTTTGTGGCGGCCGAGCAGGGCAAAGGCGATGCCGGCGGCGCAGAACGAGCCAGTGCAATAGTCGATCGAGGCGGTGCCGACACGGCACATCTCGCCGTTCTCCGGCCCGGTCGCATCCATCAGGCCGATCTCGGCCTGGATGCAGGGATCGTAGCCGGCACGCGAGGAATAGGGGCCGGTCTGGCCGTAGCCCGAGATCGAGGCGTAGACCAGGCGCGGGTTCTCCGCCGAGACCGTCTCCCAGCCGAAGCCGAGCTTGTCCATCACGCCGGGAACGAAGGCCTCCATGAAGACGTCGGCCTTGCGGACCAGCCGCATCAGCACGTCGCGCCCGCCCGCGGTGCGCAGGTTGACCGCGAGCCCGCGCTTGTTGCGGTTCATCGACGGCACCCAGGCACCGCCGAAATGCGGCCGGAAATGCTCGCCATGGAGCGGCTCGACCTTGATCACATCGGCGCCCATGTCGCCCAGGATCTGGCCTGCGGTCGGGCCGGCAATGACTTGCGTGAGGTCGAGAACGAGCGTGTCGGACAGAGGAAGCATGATCCTGTGATAGCGTCGCCCGTCCGTTTCGGCCAGCCTCCCTCTAGGCGGCCAGCAGGCGTCTGGCCAGCAGCGCCCGCATATCGCGCCGGCCATCGGCGATCAGCATGATCACGACCTCTCGCTCGTAGATGCGATAAACGATTCTGTAGGGCTTGCAGGGTACTTCCCGGAACAGGCGATTACCGAACTCCAGGAGCTCATAGGGATGCGATCCGCGACTTGGCGAGTCCGCCAGCAAGAGAGATGTCTGCTCGATTCGTTGGGCGACCTGTTCCGCCTGCGCCAGCGAGCCACGGCAGGCAATGTCGTCGGCAATGTCCTCCAGGTCCACAAGCGCCTGCCTGTCCAGGCGAACTTCGTGGCGCCTCATTTTTCGGACTGTCTCGCTCTGAGGCGCTCGCGGACTCGTCGCATTGCCTCGACCAGCGGAACGGTCTTGCCTTCCGCGATGTTGCGGTCGCCCAAGGCCAGGATCTTGAGCAGGGCCAGGGTTTCCTGAGTCTTGTCGTAGGAGACGATATCCTGGACGACGGCCTTGGCCTCGCCGTTCTGGGTGATGATCATGGGCTCGCCGACCTCGCCCAGCTCCTTGATGATCTCCGCGGCATGGGCCTTGAAATAGCTGATCGGCTTGATCCGGGAGGCACGCACCATGGTAGGCTCCTTGAGTCCAAGAACCAATTTAGTCCGTTAATGGTCCGACGACAAATGGAGTGCACGTGATGGCCATTGCCGACCGACCCAACCTGCGCATCGACTCCGACCGGCTGTGGGCGAGCCTGATGGAGCTGGCCCGCATCGGTGCGACCGACAAGGGTGGCGTGTGCCGCATCGCGCTCACCGATCTCGATCGCCAGGGGCGCGACCTTTTCGTGCGCTGGGCGAAGGAGGCGGGCTGCTCGATCCGGGTCGACAAGGTGGGCAACATCTTCGCCCGGCGTGAAGGCCGCGATCCGGCGAAGCCGCCGGTAATGACCGGCTCGCACCTCGACACCCAACCGACCGGCGGCAAGTTCGACGGCGCCTACGGTGTGATGGCCGGCCTCGAGGTCGTGCGCGCCCTGAACGACTCCGGCTACGTCACCGAGGCGCCGATCGAGGTTGCCGTGTGGACCAACGAGGAGGGCTGCCGCTTCGCGCCGGCGATGGTGGCGTCGGGCGTGTTCGGCGGCGCCTTCGAGCTCGACTATGCGCTGTCGCGCACCGACCGCGACGGCGTGAGCTTCGGCGACGCGCTGAAGGCGATCGGCTACGACGGCAGCGAGCCGGTCGGCGGACGAAAGGTCGGGGCGTTCTTCGAGGCGCATATCGAGCAGGGTCCGATCCTCGAGCGCGAGGCCAGGACGATCGGGGTCGTCACCGGCGCGCAGGGCCAGCGCTGGTACGAGATTTCCTGGACCGGCATGGAGAGCCATGCCGGCACGACTCCGATGGAAGGCCGTCGCGACGCGCTGGTGGGCGCGGCCGAGCTGATCGTGGCGCTGCGCCGAATCGGCGAACGGCCGAACGGTCGCTCGACGGTCGGCGTCATCGAGAGCCAGCCGCAATCGCGCAACACCATTCCCGGCCGCGTCTTCATGACCGTCGATCTGCGCCATCCCGACAATGACGAGCTCGGCCGGATGGATGCCGAGCTGCGGGCTGCCGCCGCCGACATCGCCCGGCGCCATCGGCTCGAGGCCGCGATCGAGCAGATCTGGCACTTTCCGGCATCGCCCTTCGCAAAGGAGCTGGTCGACTCGGTGCGCCGCGGCGCGGTGCAGGCGGGCCACGCCCACATGGACATCGTGAGCGGCGCGGGCCACGACGCCTGCTACGTCTCGCGCGTCGCGCCGACGGCCATGATCTTCGTGCCGTGCAAGGACGGTATCAGCCACAACGAGATCGAGGACGCTACCCAGCAGGACGCCGCCGCCGGCTGCCAGATCCTGCTGCACGCCATGGTCGAGCGCGCCGATGCCTGAGGAGGCATGGCCAAGAGCGTTCCAGACGAGGGACGCTCATGGCTGGGAGCGCGCCACTCCGATGGCGCTCATGGGATCTGTGTTCGGCAAGAAGAGCGCCATCGGAATGGCGCGCTCCCAGCGGGAGAGTTTGCTTCCTGCTGGTGGCGCGCTCCCGGCAATGAGTCGATCCAGAGGCTCGGCGTGAAGTCGGGTTGGGTGTCGCTCGCGAGCGCGTCGCTGGTGGCGACGATCGCGGGCGTCGGTGGCACCTTGCCGGTAGTTCTGGCGGCGGCACAGGCGGTTGGCGCGACCCCGGCCGAGGCCAGCTCGTGGGTGTCCGGGCTCGCCGTCGCGACGGCGGCGAGCACCCTGGTCCTCAGCCTGCTCTATCGCATTCCCATCATAGCGGCGTGGTCGACTCCGGGCGCCGCCCTGATTGCCTCGACTGCGGGCGTTCCCGGCATGCGCGCCGCGGTCGGCGCCTTCGTCGTGGCCGCCGCCCTGATCCTGATGACGGCCGCCCTGCGCCCTCTCGGTCGGCTGATCGAGCGAATCCCGGCCAGCATTGCCGCCGCCATGCTGGCCGGCATCCTGCTCCGCCTGGTGGTGGCGATGGTCGAGCACGTGCCGGCCGCCCCTCTGCTGGTGCTGCCGTTGATCGGCCTGTTCCTGGTCGCGCGGCGGCTGGTGCCGACGCTTGCTTCGTTGATCGTTCTGGCGGCCGGCGCATTGCTGGCCTGGTCGCTGGGCCTGGTGAAGCCGTTGCCGCCGATCGCCTTGTCCAATCTCGAGTTGCTGGCACCGTCGTGGGACGTCGCCACCCTGATCGGTCTCGGTGTGCCGCTTTATCTCGTGACCATGGCGTCGCAGAACCTGCCGGGTTTCGCCGTGCTGCGCGCCTCGGGATACCAACCGCCGACCCAGCCCGTGCTCGCGGTCACCGGCGCGCTGTCCCTCGTGACGGCCTTCGTCGGCGCGCACACTTCCAACCTGGCCGCCATCTCCGCGGCGCTCTGCACCGGTCCCGATGCGCATCCAGATCCGGCGCAACGCTGGAAGACCGGACCTCTTTATGCCTTGTGGTGGGTGATCATCGCCCTGTTCGGCGCCTCGCTGGTCGGATTGTTCACCGCCCTGCCACCAGCCCTGCTGGCGACGATCGCCGGCACCGCCCTGCTGGCGTCGATGGCCGGCGCCATGGGCACGGCGCTCGCCGGCGATCGCGATCGCATCGCCGCCGCCGGCACGCTAGCCGTGACGGCCTCGGGCGTGACGCTGCTCGGCGTCGGCTCGGCCTTCTGGGGGCTGTGCTTCGGCCTGACCGTGGTGGCCCTCGACCGGCTGCTCGAGCGCCCGGGCCGCTGAGCATGGCGGCGCGTCCCACTGTCGTCGTGATCGGCGCCGGGATCATCGGCGCCTGGATCGCCTGGCATCTCGCTCGCCGGGGCGCCGCCGTCACGGTGATCGAGCCCGGCGAGCCCGGCGGGATGGTGACCCGCGATTCCTGGGCGTGGATCAACGCCAGCATGAGCCAGTCTGAGACCTACTTTCGCTTGCGTGCGAACACGGTGGCGTTCCGCGACTTCTCCGACGCCTCTCTCGACGAGTGGATCGAATCGCTGCGCAGGGTCGAGGGCATTGAATTCGACATCCTGGCGCCGGGGCATGGCGCGCTCGGCAACAGGGCGAACGTCACGGCCTTTCGCAACTATCTCGAGGATCTGCGCGCCCAGGTCCTCACCGCGGCGCGTGCCGGCAAGTCGCTTGAGGAGACCAAGAAGAGCGTCAGCGGAGCTGGGGGGTGTCCGCGTCTTCGCGGACGGAGAGGTCATAGGCTGGGAGCGCGCCACTCCAGTGGCGCTCATGGGACGTGTGACCAACAAGAAGAGCGTCACAGAGTGGCGCGCTCCCAGCCTATGACCCCACCGTCGCCGTAAGACGACGTAAGACGGGGACACCTCCCCAGCAAAGCTGGGGAGCACAGAAAATGCGCCCCCTATCGATCACGACTGCGTAGCCGGAAATCTCGCGGCGTAGCTCTCCGGCGGCAACTCCAGCCCGACGCACAGGAAGCTGATCGTATGGTAGTAGCCGACCAGGGAGATCGCTTCGAGGAGCTGGGCGTCGTCGAAATGCGCCGCGAGCCTGCTCCATGTCGCCTCCGATATGGCGCGCTGGTCGACGAGATCGTCGACCAGCGCAAGCAGCGCCTGCTCGTCCGGCGCCCAGCAGGCGGCGTCGGCCGTGCCGACTGCGGTCGATGACACCTGCTCGGCCGAGAAGCCTGCTCGCTCGGCGAAGAAGGCGACGTGGACGCCCCATTCGTACTCGCAGCCGAGCCGCGCCGTGGTGCGGTCGATGACGATCTCGCGGTGGCGCAGGCTGAGCGGTCCTTTGTCCAAGAGGCCACCCGCGAACATTTTTGCGAATACGCGCGGGCTCCTTGCCATCGTTCGGAACAGCGCCAGCGGCGGCACGCCAGGCGGCATGATGCGCGCCAGCTCGGCGGCGATCGACGGCTCGTAAGGCGGTTCGGCGAGAGCGATGCGGGCCATGGTCGGGTTCCTCCGTGGATGCTACAGTTTCCGTAGCGAATCTGACGTGTGGACGCTACAGAAATTGTAGTAACGGAGTGAAATAGATGGTGAAGCGCGTGCGCGGCTCGCGGACCGGCCGGCCGATCATGGTGCTGCTCGATCTGCTGGGCCGGCGCTGGACGCTGCGCATCCTGTGGGAGCTGCGCGAAGCCCCGCTGCGCTTCCGGGAGCTGCAGGGCCTGATCGGCGCCAGCCCGACCATCGTGAACACGCGGCTCGCCGAGTTGCGCGCGGCGAGGCTCGTCGAGCTCGACGAGGCGACGGGCTATCGTCTCACGGCCCTGGGCGGGGAGCTGCTGCAGCTCCTGCTGCCCCTGCATGTCTGGTCGGAAAAATGGGCGAGTCTCTACCCTAGGCCTTTCGCCGCGTCAGCCAGCCCGACACGGCGAGCAGGCTCGCCGCGAGGGCGACGATAAGGGTGGCCAGGACGTTGATCTGCGGATCGACGCCCAGGCGGACGCTGGAATAGACCCGCATCGGCAGGGTCTGCGACTGCGCGCCGGCCACGAACTGCGTCAGGATCAGGTCGTCGAGCGACAGGGTGAAGGCGAGCAGCCATCCCGAGCCGACCGCCGGCGCGAGCAGCGGCAGGGTCACGGTCAGGAAGGTGACCCAGGGCGTGGCGCCGAGATCCATCGCCGCTTCCTCGAGCGAGCGGTCGAAATCGGCGAGGCGCGCCTGCACGACGATGGCGACGAAGGCGATCGAGAAGGTGGTGTGGGCGATGGCAATGGTGAGGAAGCCGCGCTCGGGCCCACCCAGCAGCCGGTCACTGCCGACGAAGAGCAGCAGCATGGAGATGCCCATCACCACTTCCGGCATGACCATGGGGCCGATGACGAGGCTGCCGAACAGCGTTCGCCCGGGAAAGCGGGGCGCGCGGGCCAGCACATAACCGGCGGCAAGTCCAATCAGCGCCGCCATCGAGGCGCTCACGAGGCCTATGCGGAGCGACAGCCAGGCGGCTGACAGCATCGCCTCGTTGGCGAGCAGGGCGCTCCACCATTTCAGCGAGAAGCCGCCCCACACCGTGACCAGGCGCGAATCGTTGAACGAGTAGAGGATCACCACGCCGATCGGCAGGTAGAGGAAGGCATAGCCGAACGCCAGGACGGTGAGGGCGAACCGCGGGCGACGTGTCATGGGCGGCGCTCCAGGCTTTTCGCTTGCTGGCGCTGGAACAGCGTAATCGGGCCGACCAGCAGCACCAGCAGGCAGATTGCCACCGCCGAGGCGAGCGGCCAGTCGGAATTGGTGAAGAACTCGTCCCACAGGACCTTGCCGATCATCAGCGTCTCAGTGCCGCCCAGCAGGTCGGGGATCACGAACTCGCCGACCGCCGGAATGAACACCAGCAGGCAGCCGGCAACCATGCCGGGCAGGGACAGCGGCAGGGTAATGGTGAGGAAGGCCTGGATCGGCCGCGCCCCGAGGTCGGCTGCCGCCTCGAGCAAACCGGGATCGAGCTTCTCGAGCGCGGCATAGAGCGGCAGCACCATGAAGGGCAGGTAGGCGTAGACGATGCCGATTTGCACCGCCCATTCGGTGCCGAGGATGGTGGCGGGACCGCTCAGCAGGCCGGTCCATTGCAGCAGCTGGTCGAGCGGCCCGTTGCCGGCCAGCAGGCCCATCCAGGCATAGACGCGGATCAGGAACGAGGTCCAAAACGGCAGCACCACCAGCATCAGCAGCAGGGGGCGGCGCCGCGGCTCGGCACGGGCGATGGCATAGGCCATCGGGTAGCCCAGCAGCAACGTAATCACCGTGGCGGTGGCGGCAATGCGCAGAGAGGACAACCAAGCCGCAAGGTAGAGATCGTCGGTGAAGAGCAGCGCGAAATTTTTCAGGCTGAAGCCCAGCGCGACCGGCGGCGCCGAATCCGGATCGTTGGTGCCGAGCGCGATCGCGAGCACCAGCCCGAACGGCAGCAGGAAGAACACGGCCAGCCAAGCGTATGGCAGAGCGATTACGAAGCGCATGAGCCCGGGGCCGTGTCTAGCAGGAGTGACGGTGCCGAGGCTATGGGGACCTGACGACGGCAATGTCTTCCATATGCGAATGCCCTGCGAAGACGGGGGGGAGGGACTTGAAGGCGTGTCCACTCCGTTGATCAACTGCAGCAACAGGCGCGGCTTCTCGCCGGGTGAGAGCGACGCTTGACCCGGAGCTTGCGGGGGGATGGGTTACGTCGGAGCATCGCGCGAACCATTTCGTCGCGCAGGGAGGAGAAGTGAGTCTCTACCGCAGCTTCCAGAGCCAGGAGGAGATCGACGCCAACTACCGCACCGATATCGGTCTCGATCTGCCAGCCATCATGCGGCATTTCGCGACCGAAAGCGCCCGTGTGCGCAAGGAGCTGCCCTGCCGGCTCGGCTTGAAGTACGGGCCCACCCGCGCGGAAAGCCTCGATTTCTTTCCCGGGCGTGGCGGCGCGCCCATCCTGGTGTTCATCCATGGCGGCTATTGGCGGCTTGGTGCGGCGAGCGACTTCAGCGTGCTGGCGGCCGGTCCCGCGGCGCACGGCATTGCCGTCGCCGTGACCGACTACGCCCTGTGTCCGGCCGTGACGATCGACGAGATCACCCGTCAGAACAGGGCTGCCGTCGCCTGGCTGTGGCACAACGCCGGCGATCTGGGGATCAATCGCGACCAAATCTTCATCGCCGGGCATTCGGCGGGCGGCCAGCAGGTCGGCATGCTGCTGGCCACCGATTGGCCGGGCCAGTATGCCCTGCCGGCCGATGTGGTGAAGGGCGCCCTTGCGATAAGCGGCGTCTTCGATCTCCGGCCGCTGCGTCACAGCTGGCTGCAACCGAAGCTCCAGCTCACCGCCGACACGATCGAACGCCAGAGCCCGCTCTTCCACCTGCCTGCCAAGGCGCCGCCGCTTGTCGTCACCTGCGGCAGCGCGGAGCCGGCCGAGTTCATTCGCCAGAGCCACGACTATCTGGCCGCCTGGCGGCAGGCCGGCCTCTCCGGCCGCTTCGTCGACCAACCGGGCGCCAATCATTTCGTCGCAGTCGAAAGCCTGGCCGATCCCGAGGGGCTGTTGACGGCTGTGACCCGCGAGCTGATCGCCGAGGCATCGACTTGACACTCTGATGTCCCCCCGATTGCGGCCCGACTGGGGAGGGAAGGATTGAGCGCGATCCCTCTTGGTGACTCGTCGCCATCAAAGACGACTGTAGTCTCTCACGCCTCCAGCTCGTGGCCGGCGTCGGCGGCCCAGCCGAGCCACACCTCCTGCTCGCGCTGCAGCGGGGCGGCCGATCGGCCGACATTGGTGGCGGAGACCAGCAGGACGGCATCGTCGCGGGTGGCGACCCGGTAGAGCGAGCGGTCGCCCTCGTAGGCGATGTCGATGATGCGGCCGACCACGGCGTGCGCTGTCACCGGCCGGTCGAGAGAGAGCTGGATCTTCTCCGGCCGCAGCGCCAGCCAGTGCCGACCGTCGGCGAGCGGCAGGATGTTGGCGATGCCGATGAAATCCGCGACGAAGCGCGTCGATGGCCGCTCGTAGACCTCGTGCGGCGTGCCGACCTGGACGATCCGGCCGAGATTCATCACCGCCAGCCGGCTCGACATCGACATCGCCTCTTCCTGGTCGTGCGTCACCATGACGAAGGTGAGGCCGAGCTTCTCCTGCAGCCGCACCAGCTCGAAGCGCGTGCCCTCGCGCAGCTTGCGATCGAGCGCCGCGAGCGGCTCGTCGAGCAGCAGCAGCTTGGGCCGCTTGATGAGCGCGCGCGCCAAGGCGACACGCTGTCGCTGGCCACCGGACAGTTGCGCTGGCCGGCGCATCCCGAATTCGGAGAGCTGCACCAGCGCCAACGCCTCGGCGACGCGGGTCGCGATCTCGGGCTTCGGCAGTCCTTCGCGGCGCAGGCCGTAGCCGACGTTCGCCGCCACGTCCATGTGCGGGAACAGGGCGTAGGACTGGAACATCATATTGACCGGCCGGCGATGCGGCGGCACGCCGGCCATGTCCTGCCCGTCGATCAGCACGCGGCCGCTGTCGGGCGTCTCGAAGCCGGCCAGCATGCGCAGCAAGGTGGTCTTGCCGCAGCCCGAGCCGCCTAAAAGCGCGAAAAGCTCGCCGCGCTCGATCTCGAGATCGACGCCGGCGACGGCGGTGATCGCGCCGAAGCGCTTGGTGACGCCCTCGATCCGGACGATCGGTTGGCTCAACCTAGCGGCCCGTCTTGATCGTGGTCCACAGCCGCGTGCGCTCGCGCACTTGCTCGGCAGTGCCGGCGGTGATGGTGTAAAAGCGCGCCCTTACCGAGGCCGGCGGATAGATCAGCGGATTCCCCGAGATGTCCTTGGGCAGCAGCGCCGTCGCCGCCGTGTTGGCGTTGGCGTAGCCGGTGAGCTCGCTCGACGCTGCCGCGACCTTGGGCTCGAGCATGAAGTCCAGGAAGCGCAGCGCCTCGGCCGGGTCGGGCGCGTCCTTGGGGATGGCCGCTACGTCGATCCACAGCAGCGAGCCCTCCCGGGGTATGGTGTAGGCTATCTCCTGCTTGTCCTTCGCCTTCGCAGCCCGGTCGCGCGCCTGGAAGATGTCGCCGGAGAAGCCCAGCACCAGGCAGACGCTGCCGCCGGCCAGCGCATTGATGTACTCCGACGAATGGAACTTGCGGACGAACGGGCGGACCGCCTTCACGACATCGGCCGCCTTCGCAAGGTCCTCGGGCTTCTTCGAATCGGGGTCGAGGCCGAGATAGTTGAGCGCCGCCGGCAGCACGTCGGTCGCGCTGTCGAGCATCATGACGCCGCAATCCTTGAACTTCGCGACGATCGCAGGGTCGAAAATGATCTTGAGCGAATCGACCGGCGCATTGGGCATGCGCTTCCTGATCTCGCTGACATTGTAGCCGATGCCCGTGGTGCCCCACATCCACGGGACGGCGTGGGTATTACCGGGATCGTATTTGGCCAATGCCGCCATGATCTCGGGATCGAGATTGCCCCAGTTCTTGAGCTTCGACCTTTCGATGGGCAGGAACAGGCCGGCCGCGAGCTGGCGCACGAAGAACGGCGAGGCGGTCGGCACCACGACGTCGTAGCCCGAACGGCCGGTCTTCAGCTTGGCGTCGAGGATCTCGTTGGAATCGTAGGTCGTGTAGTTGACCTTGATGCCGGTGTCCTTCTCGAAGATCTTGAGCTGGCCCTCGGCGATATAGTCCGACCAGTTGTAGACGTTGACCTTGCCCTGGCCGAGCACGGGGCTTGCCAGCAGGATGAGGGCAGAGACAAGGGCGGCGGCAGAGACGGGGATGAGGGGGGGCATCGGCGGCTCCGAAGGATCAGACTCCAAGATACCGGTGCTGCAGGGCGCTGTCGCGGGCCAGGGCTTGCGAGGTGCCGGTCCAAACGACGCGGCCTTTCTCGACGATGTAATGGCGGTTGGCGAGACCGACCAGCGCCGCCACGTTCTTGTCGATCACCAGGATCGCCTGGCCCTCGCGCTTCAGGCGATCGAGGCAGCTCCAGATCTCCTGGCGGATCAGCGGCGCGAGCCCCTCGGTCGCCTCGTCGAGGATCAGGAGCTTGGGGTTGGTCATCAGCGCCCGCCCGATCGCCAGCATCTGCTGCTCGCCGCCCGACAGCTGGTTGCCCATATTGCGCTGGCGCTCGCCGAGCCGCGGGAAGAAGTCGAAGACGCGGGCCAGGGTCCAGGGATTCTGCCGCGCCGTGCGGTTGGCGGCTGCAGCGACCAGGTTCTCGCGTACCGACAGGTTGGGAAAGATCTGACGGCCCTCGGGCACCAGCCCGAGACCCAGCCGGGCGATGCGGAAGGCGGGCAGGGCGTCGACGCGGCTGCCCTCGAACTCCACCGAGCCGCTGCGCGCCGCCAGCAGGCCCATGACCGCGTTCACCGTTGTGGTCTTGCCCATGCCGTTGCGACCCATCAGGGTCACGACCTCGCCGGCATCGACGGCGAACTCCATGCCGAACAGGGCCTGGCTCGCGCCGTAGAAGGCGACCAGATCCTTCACCCGCAGCATCACGCCGCCTCCTCGCCGAGGTAGGCCTGGCGCACATCGGGGTTGGCGCGGATCTCGGCCGGCGTGCCGCTGGCGATCGCCCGGCCGTAGACCAGCACGGTGATTCGATCGGCGAGCTGGAACACCGCATCCATGTCGTGCTCGATCAGCAGCATGGCGCGCTTGCCCTTGAAGCCTTGTAGGAAGCCGATCATGCGCTGCGACTCCTCGACGCCCATGCCGGCCATCGGCTCGTCGAGCAGCAGCAGGCGCGGATCGCCCGCCAATGCCATGGCGATTTCGAGCTGGCGCTGCTCGCCGTGGCTCAGGATGGCGGCGGGCGTGCCGGCGCGCTCGGCGAGGCCGACGTCGGCCAAGCCCTGCCGTGCCGGTCCGAGCAAACTCTCGTCACGGCGGGCGTTGGCCAGGAAGCGGAAAGAGTGACCGGCATGCGCCTGGACCGCCAGCGCCACGTTGTCGAGGGCGGTGAACTCGCGCAGCACCGAGGTAATCTGGAACGAGCGGGCGAGGCCCAGGCGGACGCGGGCATGCATGGGCAGGCGCGTGACGTCGCGGCCGGCGAAGTGGATGGTGCCCGAATCGGGCCGCAGGTTGCCGGTGAGCTGGCTGATCAGGGTGGTCTTGCCGGCACCGTTGGGGCCGATCAGGGCGTGGATCTCGCCCGGCCGGACATCGATCGAGACTGCGTCAGTGGCGACCAGGCCGCCGAAGCGCTTGATCAGGCGATCGGTCGAGAGCAGCGGCTCAGCCACGGTTGCGCCCCATCAGCGAATCAATGCCGCCCCGGGCATAGAGGGCGATCAGCACCAGCATCGGCCCGAAGACGATCTGCCAGTACTCGCCCCAGCCCCTGTGCAGAAGGTCGAGCAGCGGCTTCAGCGATTCCTCCAGCAGGAAGAAGGCAATGGTACCGTAGATCGGCCCGAACAGGGTGCCCATGCCGCCCAGCACGACGATGACGATAAGGTCGCCCGATTTCACCCAGGACATCATCGCCGGGGAGATGTAGGCGCCATCATTGGCCATCAGGATCCCGGACAGGCCGCCGAAGGCGCCGGCGATGGTGAAGGCGGCAAGCCGGTAGCGGAACACCGGGAACCCGAGTGCCGCCATGCGCAGCTCGTTCGACTTGGCACCGCGGATGACCAGACCGAAGCGCGAGTTGGCGAAGCGGCTGCAGAACCACAGCGTCGCGCACAGCAGGGCGAAGCACAACCAGTAGAACGCCGCCTTGTCACGCAGATCGATCAGGCCGGCGAAGCGGCTGCGGCTGATGTTGAGCCCGTCGTCGGCGCCATAGGCCTCCAAGCCGACGCCGACATAGTAGACGAGCTGGGCAAAGGCCAAGGTTATCATGATGAAGTAAAGGCCGCGCGTGCGCAGCGACAGGGCGCCGACCACGAGCGCCCACAGGGCCGACGCGGCGATCGCGACTGGCCACTGGATCCAGCCACTGGCGATGCCGTGATGCGCCAGGATGCCGATGGCGTAGCCGCCGGTGCCGAAGAACACCGCATGGCCGAAGCTCACCATGCCGCCATAGCCCAGGATCAGGTTGAGGCTGACGGCAGCGATTGCCCAGATCAGCACGCGGGTGCCGACCGACAGCAGATAGCGCTGGTCGAACGCCTGCGTGAGCAGCGGCAGGACGGCGAGCAGCACCAGCAGCACAAGGGTGACGATCCCGCGCGGCGTGCGGAGGGCGGCGGCGAGATCGGTCATGCTCGTTCGGACCGCGGGCGTCTCGCCCGCTCATGATTCATGAGGCGGGCGAGACGCCCGCGGTCCGCATGAGGAAGGCGTCCGGACACAGCTACACCCGCTGCCCGAACAGGCCGGTCGGGCGCCATACCAGCACCCCGGCCATGACGACGTAGATCAGGACCTGGGAGATCGCCGGGGCGGCGCTCGCGGCGGCCGCGGAGCTGAGGAAGGTCTTCAGCAGGTCGGGCAGGAAGGCGCGGCCGACGATGTCGATCTGGCCAACCACCATGGCGGCGACGAAGGCGCCCTTGATCGAGCCGATGCCGCCGATGACGATGATGACGAAGGCGAGGATCAGAATGTCGTCGCCCATGCCGATCTTCACCGAGGTGATCGGCGCGGCCATCAGGCCGGCCAGGCCGGCGAATACCGCGCCCAGGCCAAACACCAGGGTGAACAGCAGCTCGATGTCGACGCCGAGTGCGCCGATCATGCGCCGGTTGGACGCGCCGGCGCGGATCAGCATGCCGAGACGCGTGCGCGCCACCAGCCAGGCCAGCAGCACCGCCACGATGGCGCCGACGACGATGATGGCGAAGCGATAGGCGGGGTAGGGCACGCCCGGCAGGATCTCGACCGTGCGATTGAGGAAGGCGGGGACGGCCAGGCTCTTGCCGGCGGGGCCCCAGATCACCCGCACCAACTCGTTGAAGAACAGGATCAGGCCGAAGGTCGCCAGCACCTGGTCGAGATGGTCCCGGGCATAGAGCCGCCGGGCGACGACCATCTCGACGGCGACGCCCAGCAGGAACGTCGCCGGCAGGGCCAGCAGGGCACCGAGCACGAACGAATCGGTCCAGCCGACGAACGTCCAGGCGATGTAGGCGCCCATCATGTAGAGCGAACCGTGCGCCAGGTTGACCAGGTCCATGATGCCGAAGGTCAGCGTCAGCCCGGCGGCGAGCAGGAACATCAACAGGCCAAGCTGCACGCCGTTCAGCACCTGGAGCAGCAGATATTCCATTCCCCCGTCGCGCCCCCACCACCTCGGCAAAACAAACGGGAGCGCGTCGCCGCGCTCCCGTCGATCGTCAGGCCGAAGGCCTCACTTCATCGGACACTTTTCGTAGTAGGAGTCCTTGGCGTCCTTCACCGCGGTGGCGATGGTCTTCAGCGTCATGGTGCCGTCGGCGTCCTTGACCGCTTCCTGGATGTAGAAATTCTGGATCGGGAACTGATTGGTGTTGTATTTGAACCCGCCGCGCAGCGACTTGAAGTTCGCCTTCTTCAGCTCGGCGCGCACCTTGTCCTTGCTCGACAGATCGCCCTTCAGGGCCTCGGCGGCCGAAGCGATCAGCATGATCGAATCGTAGCTCTGGGCGCCGTAGAACGACGGATAGACACCGTGCTTCTTCTTGAAGTCGGCGACGTAGCGCTTGTTCTGATCGTTCGGCAGGTCGTTGACCCATTCCTGGGCGCCCATCGTCCCGAGCGCCAGCTCCTTCTGCTGCGGCAGGGTGATCGCATCGATCGAGAACACCTGGTAGAGCGGGATCTGCCCCTTCAGGCCGGCCTGGGCGTACTGCGTCAGGAACTGAACGCCGTGTGCGCCGGGATAGAAGATGAAGATGCCGTCCGGCTTGGCAGCGCGAATCTTGGCGAGCTCGGCGGAGAAGTCGAGCTGGTCGGGCCACTTGGTGAGGTCCTCGCCGATGATCTTTCCCTTGAAGGTGCGCTTGACGCCGGCGAGCATATCCTTGCCCGCGGCGTAGTTGCCGGCCATCAGGTACAGGCTCTTGACGCCCTTGTCCTGCAGATAGCCGCCCATCGCCATCGGCGTCTGGTCGTTCTGCCACGAGGTCGAGAAGAAGTTCTTGTTGCAGAGCTCGCCGGCGATCTGCGACGGCCCGGCGTTGCTCGAGATCAGGATCGTGTCGCCTTCGTCGGTCACGGTCTTGAGCGAGGCCAGGAGCACGTTCGACCAGATATAGCCGGCGATGAAATTCACCTTGTCCTGCTGGACAAGCTTCTCCGACCGCTGCTTGCCGACATCCGGCTTGAACTGGTCGTCCTCGTAGATGATCTCGAACGGCCGGCCGGCCATCTTGCCGCCGAGATGCTCCTTGGCCAGCTCGACCGACCGGCGCATGTCCTCGCCGATGGCCGCCTGCGGGCCGGAGAACGTGCTGACGAAGCCGATCTTGATCGGCGCCTGGGCCATGGCTGGCTGCAGGCCGAAAGCCAGTGCCGCGATTGTTGCGGCCCCAAACAATTTGGAATTCACAATACGCCTCCCTGTCTTGTTCCCCGTCCCTGATTGGGCGCTATAACAGCCGGACATTCCGGCGGCAACAATGGACCAAACCTCGACCGGACCCGGTCGAGCCTGAAGCCTAAGCACGCAACTTGAAACGCTGGATCTTGCCGGTTGCTGTCTTGGGCAGCTCGGTCACGTACTCGACCCAGCGCGGATACTTGTAGGGCGCCAGGGTCTTGCGGCAGAGTGTCATCAGCTCCTCGGTCAGGGCCGGGCTGCCGGCGCCGGCCTGCTTCAGGACCACGAAGGCCTTGGGCTTGATCAGCGCATGCTCGTCGGCATGGCCGACGATGGCGGCCTCCAGGACGGCGCTGTGGCCGATCAGGCAGCTCTCGATCTCGACCGGCGAGCACCAGATGCCGCCAACCTTCAGCATGTCGTCGCTGCGGCCGTCGTAGATGAAGTAGCCCTCGTCGTCCTGGCGATAGGTGTCGCCGGTGTTGAGCCAGCCGTCGACCATGGTCTCGGCCGTCCTTTCCGGCTTGTTCCAGTAGTACTTGGCCGTCGACTCGCCGCGGATCCACAGGCGGCCTCTCTCGCCCGCCGGCACCGGCTTGCCGTTCTCGTCGAGGATGCGCGCATCGTATCCCGGCACCGGCCGGCCGCTGGTGCCCGGCTTGTGGTCGCCGAGGCGGTTGGCGATGAAGATGTGAAGCGCCTCGGTCGAGCCGATGCCGTCGAGGATGATCGTGCCCGTCCGCTCCTTCCAGCGCCGGAAGATCTCGGCCGGCAACGCCTCGCCCGCGGAGACACAGGCCCGTACGGACGACAGGTCGCGGCCGCCTTTCTCCAGCGCCGCCAGCTGGGCGGCATAGAGCGCCGGCACGCCGTAGTAGAGCGTCGGCTTGAACCGCTCGATCATCTCGAAGGTCGTGTCCGGTGTCGGCCGCCGATCATCGAGGACCGCCGTACTGCCGGTCCACAGCGGGAAGGTCATGCCGTTGCCGAGACCGTAGGCGAAGAACAGCTTGGCGGCGGAAAACGAGACATCGGACTCGGCCACACCGAGCACCCGCACGCCGTAAAGCTCGCTGCTCACCACCATGTCGCGCTGGCGGTGTACCGCACCCTTGGGGCGCCCGGTCGAGCCGGAGGAGTAGAGCCAGAAACAATCGTCGTCGGGGTTGGCGAGGCGGGCGTCCAGTGTGGCCGACGCCTTGGCCATCTCGCCCAGGAACGCGTCGACCGTGAGCGACCTGACCGGCGACTGCGCCAGCGCCGGCTCGATCTCCCCGGCGAACTCGCTCGAGTAGACCACGAGCCTGCAGCCCGCATCCTCGAACATGTAGGCGTAGTCTGGCGCCCGCAGGAGGGTATTGGGCGGGATTGGCACGACCCCCGCCTTGATGGCTCCCCAGAAGAGATAGAAGAAGGCAGGGCAGTCCTTGACGACCATCAGCACGCGGTCGCCGGGCTGCAGGCCCGCCGCGAGCAGCGCGTTTCCGGAACGATCCACGCGCTCGGCGAGCTGGGCGTAGGTGACTGTCTCGACGGCGGTGCGTATGGCGACCTTGGCGCCTCGGCCTTCCGCCAGGTGCCGGTCGACGAACGGCACGGCGACGTTGAAGCGGGCGGGCAACCTCACCTTGAGGTCCGATCCGAATTCGATGCCCTTCATCATGCCGTTCCATCCCTCCACCGCCACGGCTTCTGGCGCTTCTTATTGCGCAATTTGGTACTGAAATACCTATATAGTAAGTTCGCCGCAAGCGCCTTATTGGCCGTCCGCCCGGCCCCGCAGCAGTGACAGCGGCACCGCGTCGGCCGCGACGTCGGCCGGCCGGCCATCGAGCGGCAGCCAGAGGAAACCATCCAGTGCCGCTGTCCGGCAGCTCGCACTGGCGACGATCGTGACCTCGCCGTGCCGTGGCGCACGCCGGCCAAACTGCTCGAGGCGCGAGGCGACATTCACCGCTTCTCCGATCGCCGTGTAGTCGACGCGGCCAGCAAAGCCGACATTGCCGACCAGCACCGTGCCGGTATGCAAGCCCACCCGCATGCGGCAGGCATCGAGGCCGGCAGAGCGGCGGTGGTTGTTGAACGCCTCGACCTCGCGCGCCATCGCCAGCGCGCCGAGGCAGGCGGCGCGGGCGTGGTCCGCGTTGGGCTCCGGCGCGCCCCAGAATGCCATCAGCCCATCGCCGATGTACTTGTCGATGGTGCCTCCCGTCGCCTCGATCGCCGGGCCTACCCGTGCCAGCAGGTTGTTGAGATAGCTCGCCGTCTCGGCCGCCGGTCGGCCACGCGTATAGGCGGCATAGCCCTCGAGGTCGCAGAACAGGATGGTGATGGCGCGGTCCTCGCTCGGCGGCAGCGCGCCCTGCTGGGCGATCAGGCGCTCGACCAGCGCGCGCGGCAGGTAGGTGGCGGCGAGCTCGAGGCCTCGCGCCATGCGCTCGAAGGCGCGGTTCGCCAGGTTGAGCTCGCGGACCCTGCTGTCGCCGAGCCGCGGCACCTTGTCGAGCTCCAGCCGCTCGACTGCGCGTGCGGCGCCGGCGAGCGCCAGGATCGGCCGCGAGAGGCGGCGGCCGACCACGATCGCGATGATCGCAGTCAGCAGCATGAGCACGCCGCCCGCGATCAGGATGCCGCGCACGATCCAGCGCGCCCATGCCGATTCCCGGCCGGCCAGGTGATAGCCGATGATCAGCGAGGCCGGCCTGTAGTCGTCGATCTTGCGGTAGATCCAGCCATGGCTGCTGTCGCCGACCCAGTCCCAATGACCGGAGACGGTGCTGCCGCCGCTCAGCCAGGAAATCTCGTTCGGCTCGGGCGTCCACATCGCGGCCAGCACCGGATCGTTGACTTCGTCCAGTCCCGACAACCGGCCGCGAGCCCGCTGATCGGCGCTGCCCTGCTCCTTGCCGAGCCAGGGATGGGCAAGCACCTTGTCGCGGCCGGCCAGGATGAACGGCTTGCGCTCGCCGGCGAGCTCGAGGCTCTTGAGGAAGCGGGACAGGTCCGACGTGCCGATGGCTGCACCGATGACGCCGCGGAACTGCCCGCGCACGCGGATCGGCACGATGATAGGCAGGATGGGCTCGCCCACGATGAGCGACCATTGCGGCTCGGCCCATTGCGGACCGTTCAGCGTGCGGGCCTGGGCGAACAGCGCATCCGTGAACGGCAGGTTCTCGCGCCGCTCCGGCTGCATGCTGCGGTCGGTGCGCGTGAATCGCACCGGCTCGCCATCGACAGGGATGACGACGAAGCCGACGGCCTGCGGGGCCGCGGCAAGCGTGCCGAGCGCGAAGCTGCTCCATCGTGCACGGTCGTCGAAGTCGATCTCGCCTTTGGCTACGGCCTCGCTGATGTAGGCGAGCTGGTCGCGCACCGGTCCGACATGGGCCTGCAGGCGCTGCCCGATCATGTCGATGGTGAGCTCGTTGATCTGGCGTGACGAGGCATCGTAGTTGCTCTGCGCGGCGAAGTAGGCAATGCCGATCACCGGCACCATGGCGAGGAAGACGAGCCCCACCAGCACGACCGGCAGCAGCGCGCGATCGGCCAACCTGCCTGGCTGGTGCGGTGGGGACTCTCGGCTTCGGTCGGCAGACCGGATCGTGGGCCGGAGCCCGCCGGTTCAAGCACCATCGCTGAGATGTCCCTGCTTGTTGTAGCCCATCATGCTGCTGTGGCAGGACGTCAAAAAAGTGGCGCAATCAATATGACACGAAACGTTCCATTGGATGTCACGCGTTCGTTCTTCTCACAGACCGTCGAATGTCGGGTGCTTCAAAGTTCCGTGCGTGTCAAAAATGCAGGGGTTCCGCGTTCCCGCGGTTCACGCCAATGTCAAACGCCCGAGTGCCGCGGCTGGAGGCAAAGAGCCAGAAGCAGTCGGCGTGGCAGCGAGGTGGGCGTCCAGTGGGGCTGACCCCCTGGTCATCCTCGTTCAAGACGGCGTGGATGAGGTCGAACCCGGATCAAAAGCTGACGAATCCTCGTGTAGCCCGCGCGCCGCAACTTGGCATCGTAGCGCTCGTAGATTTCCGGAAACTCACTGATGAGGTCGAGCAGGGAAGCCACGTCGTTACACAGCCGTCCGGCTGCGGTCGGATCTACAAAAGACAGCTGGGCAAGTCGCTCATCAAGCTCACTTCGCGCCGCCGGCTCGATGACGACGGAGAGCTTCACCCGTACTTCTTCTTGAGTTCCTTGTTCAACTGTTCCCGGACTATGCCGCTGGAGGGATTGCGCATCAGCGCCTCCGCCCGGCGGTGGAACTCAGCCAACACGAGTGGGTCCAGCGGACGATCAAAATCGACAGCCCCCCTGGCGCGCTGGTCACCATGCCTGGCATCCAGCGCGATGCTCATCCGATGAGTTCCAGTCGCTCGTCGACGCTCAAGGAACTAGGATCGAATTCCTGCGCGGCCATGCAAGAGACTATATCTTCGAGCCTGCCGTAATTCCAGCTACTCTCAGTTGAGCTTGGCGCCTGAAGCCTTTACCGGCGCCTGGAAGGCCTTCACCTGGTTCGCGACGAAGGCGGTGAACTCGGCCGTCGTCATGGGCTTGGTGACGAATCCCAACTCGCCCAACCGCTCGACGATCTTTGGATCGGCCAGCACCTCGGCCGCGGCCTTGTGCAGCCTGGCCTGCGCCGCCGGCGGAAATCCGCCCGGCGCCGAGATGCCGACGAAATTCTCGGCGACCAGCTTGGGGTAACCCAGCTCGGTCACCAGGGGCACGTCGGGCGCCGACGGCGCCTTCTGCGTCGAGGTGAGCGCGATCATCCGCAGCTTGCCGTCCTTGGCGAGCGGCAGGACCTCGGTGAGCGTGACGACGGCGAAATCGAGTTGGCCCGCCATCATGTCCTGGAACATCGGCGCGGCGCCGCGGTAGCCGATATGCTCCATGTTGAGGCCGAGCTCGGCCTTGAACATCTCGCCGATGATGTGGCCGATCGAGCCCTGGCCGCCCGAGCCGAAGGGCACGGTCTTGCCCTGTCCCTTGATCCAGGCGATCAGCTCCTTCATGTCCTTGGCCGGCACGGTCGGTCGGACGACGAAGGCATTGGCCACGGAGCCGATGTAGGCAACGTGCACGAAGTCCTTCAGCGGATCGTAGGGTGGCTTGTCGAACAGGTAGGGCGCGATCGAGATGGGCGCGCTGTTGGACAGCATCAGCGTGTGAAAGTCGTCCTTGGCCTGCAGCACGAAGTTGGCGCCGATCGTGGTGCCGCCGCCCGGCTTGTTGTCGACGATCACACTCTGGCCGAGCTTCTCATGCAGAGGCCCCGCGATGACGCGCGCGGCGGCATCGGACGCGCCGCCGGGCGGGAAGGTGACGATGATCTTGACCGGCCGGGACGGCCAAGCCAGCTGTGCCTCTGCGCCGCCGGCGAAAGCCAGCGCGGCGGCCGAGCCGAGAATTGTCCTGCGTGCGATCATGCCTTCCCCCTTCGGTTCCATGCCGCAAGCAAAGCAAGCGGCATGCCCACAGTCACGCGCCACCACGAAAAAGTGAAAAGCCCCACGGCGTCATCTTGAGCGGCAGATGATAGTGCTGCGTCAGATCGGCGATGCCGAAGCGGTAGGAAACGATCTCGAGAAAGGCTGGCGTCGGCAGCATCATGCCTCGGCTGCGATACCAGGTGCCGATATGGAAAAGTGCCTCGTAGAGGCCGGTCTCGCGCAACCCTTCGCCGCGCACTGTCGGGTGTTCGAACGAGCCCGTTGCGCCGACGGCACCGGCGGCGAGAGTGCCGCCGTCCGGTCCTTTCAGCTCGACCCGGAGCCCGGCTGCGGGAAGGCCGCGCGAGACGTCATAGACATGAAGGGAAATGCCGCCGGCCTTCATTTCGAACAGGCTGACTCGGTAGCCGCTCGTGGAGGCGCCGTACGATCTTCAACGGCGGATACTGCGGAAGTTGCAAAGGGACCGAATCCGAATTCAGGGGCGCCCTCGTGCAGGCCAAGGCGTGAACGAATGACAAAGGGGCCACGGCGCAGGTCAATCATTGCAACGACCATTATCCCCCGCGTGACAAACGATATTAAATGCCGAGTGACCAGTTCTGAACGACCGCGCGACGTAGGCCGCGACTCACTTCTGGCAGGCCGCGTGGGAAGATTGTGATCGCTTGAAAGATCCTCGACAGATCGGCTGCAAGGTCCACTGGTGCAGTCGGGCTATTCGCGGCGAGCCGATAGACGAGCTCTCGCCACTCGCGTGCCGCTCGACGGGATAGCTGAACTGACCTCATCCCTACTTATGCTTCAGCTCGACGAGGAGACTCTCCCAGGATGTCGTGCTGTCCGGGTCTTTCTCGGCTTCATCTGCATCACGCTCCAGCTCTGCCACGAAGTCCTCGTCCATGGCAGACCACGTCGAAAGCACCTTCGCCGCTTCGCTGTTGGCTGCCGCCGCGGATTGCTCGATGCTGTCCCAAAGCCGCTCGATCAGGCGCAGTCGCTCGTCGATGCTGAGCGAAGTCAGGTCGATGTCAGTGATCGGCATGGCCTTCCTCCCTGGGAAGGCGAGTGTATTGGCAGTGCCGCGCAAGATACCACCATCAGTTGAACCGCACGTACTCGAAGTCGATCGGCTGGCCGTTGATGCCGCGGGCCGGCGGGGCGATCCAGTTGGCGTACTTGCCGGGCTCGACCACGGCGCCGCCCATCAGGGAGATGACGAAGGCGCGGTCCTCATCGGTCGGCAACCACCTGGCCTGGTTGGCCTGCCAGTCGGCCTCGCTCAGCACCTTGCCGTCGGGCGAGACGCGCAGGCTGGCGAAGGCGCCGATGCGGCGATTGAAGGCGCGGTGCGGCAGCTTCATCTCGAAATCGATGCCGGCCTTCTCGATCGCCTTGTTCCAGCGCGCCACGCCGCGGGCGCAGTCCTCGATGTAGTCCTGGCGCAGCCGCTCGTTCAGCGCCTGCAGCGCCGGCACGGTCTTCCTGACGATGCGGCCGTCCTCCACGCTGTCGATGTCGAAGGTCGCGTCGCTCAGCACATGGTCGTCGTCGATGCGGGTCTCGAGGAAGCGGCCCTTGACGCCCATCGTGTAGTAGTTGGCGGCGTTGGTCGACGCCTCCTGGCCGAACAGGTCGAGCGACACCGAGTAATGGAAGTTCAGGTACTTCTGGATGGTCGCCAGATCGATGGCGCCGAGGCTGCGCGCATCGTCGGTCCGGTTCTCCTTCATCAGTTCGCAGGTGCGCTGGATGATGCGGCCGACGCCGGTCTCGCCCACGAACATGTGGTGCGCCTCCTCAGTCAGCATGAAGCGGCAGGAGCGCGACAGCGGATCGAAACCGGACTCGGCCAGCGAGGCGAGCTGGTACTTGCCGTCGCGGTCGGTGAAATAGGTGAACATGAAGAACGATAGCCAGTCCGGCGTCTTCTCGTTGAAGGCGCCGAGAATGCGCGGCTTGTCGGGATCGCCCGAATGGCGCTCCAGCATCGCCTCCGCCTCCTCGCGGCCGTCGCGGCCGAAATAGGCGTGCAGCAGGTAGACCATCGCCCACAGGTGCCGGCCTTCCTCGACATTGACCTGGAAGAGGTTGCGCAGGTCGTAGAGCGAGGGTGAGGTCTTGCCGAGCAGGCGCTGCTGCTCGACCGAGGCGGGCTCGGTGTCGCCCTGGGTCACGATCAGGCGGCGCAATGTCGAGCGCAGCTCGCCCGGCACGTCCTGCCACGCCGGCTTGCCCTTGTTGTCGCCGTAGGCGATCACCCGGTTGGGGTCCTGCTCGGCGAGGAAGATGCCCCAGCGATACTCGGGCATTTTCACATAGCCGAAATTGGCCCAGCCGCTGGCATCGGTCGACACCGCGGTGCGCAGGTAGACGTCGAAGGCATTGGTGCCGTCCGGCCCCATGTCTTTCCACCAGTCGAGGAAGCGCGGCTGCCAGTTCTCCAGCGCGCGCTGAAGGCGGCGATCGCTCGCGAGGTCGACGTTGTTGGGAATGAGCTGGCTGTAGTCGATGGCCATGATTGCCTCCTCAGGCCCGCTTGCGGTCGAATTTGCTCTGCTTGCCGGTGCCGTAAAGCCTCAGCGCGCCTTCCGCGCCGGTGGCGTTGGGGCGCTGGAATATCCAGTTCTGCCACGCCGACAGGCGGGCGAAGATCTTGGTCTCCATCGTCTCGGGGCCGGCGAAGCGCAGGTTGGCCTCCATGCCGATCAGCCCGTCGGGCGAGAAACCGGCGCGCTCCTCGATGGCGAGGCGCACCTCGTCCTCCCAGTCGATGTCGTCGGGCGTGAAGGTCACCAAGCCGAGCCGGTCGGCCGCTTCGGCGTCGAGCGACTCGCCGATCTCGTCCTTGAGTGTGTCGACATGCCCGGGCTCGGCGAGGAAGCGGGTCGCCAACCGGGTCAGGCCGTTACCCATGGGGTAGGGGCCGAAATTCATCGCCGTCAGAGAGACCGTGGCGGCCGGCAGATTGGAGCCGTCGAAAGTGCCGTCGAGCATGTAGGAGCGGTCTGCCGCCAGCACGAGCTCGAACAGGGTGCCGGCGAAGCACGAACCCGGCTCGACCAGGGCAATCAGGCTGCGCGAGCTCACGTCGAGGCGCTTCAGGGTGCGCTTCCAGTAGAGCACGATCTCGCGCCCCAGCCAGTCGGCTGCTTCGCGCGCCAGAAGGTCATCGTAGGCCTGGACCAGCGCGGCGTCGCCCTGGCTCTGCAGCACCCAGGTACCGATCTCGGTTTCGTTGAGGCGCAGATGCATCATCGCGTCATCGAGATCGCGCGCCAGTGCCAGCGGCCAGAAGGCCGCGCCCTCCGCGTGGATCGCCGCCGCGTCGGCCGGCGGCGCCGCGGAAGGACCGTTGACCCGCAGGCGTGCGGCGCGGCGCTCGCGGTCGATCTCGACCGTGAGCGTGCCGTAGCGGATCGTGTCGCCGTCGATGCGACGCTCGATCGGCGTCAGCGCGATGCCCTCGGCGCCAGCCGGGCGCTGCGACTTGCCCGCGATCTCCTCGGCGATCTTGCGCGTCTCGTCGGCGAGCTTGCTGGGCGGGATCAGCTTGTCGACCAGGCGCCAGTCGCGCGCCCGCTTGCCGCGTACGCCCTCCGCGGTGGTGCAGAAGAAATCGGCATGGTCGCGGCGCACCAGTCGCTTGTCGACGAGGCGCGTCAGCCCGCCGGTGCCGGGCAGCACGGCGAGCAGCGGCAGCTCGGGCAGGGAGACCGCGCTCGAGCCGTCGTCGGCCAGCAGGATATGCTCGCAGGCCAGCGCCAGCTCGTAGCCGCCGCCGGCGGCGATGCCGTTGATCGAGCAGATGTAGGACTGGCCGGAATGCTCGGTGGCGTCCTCGATGGCGAGCCGCGTCTCGTTGGTGAACTTGCAGAAGTTCACCTTGTGATCGTGGCTGCTGAGACCCAGCATGTTGATGTTGGCGCCCGAGCAGAAGATGCGGTCGCGCTGCGAGCGGATGACGACGGCGCCGATCTCGGGATGCTCGAAGCGCAGGCGCTGCACTGCATCGGCCAGCTCGATGTCGACGCCGAGATCGTAGGAATTGAGCTTGAGCTTGTAGCCGGGCTTGAGCCCGCCATCCTCGTTCACGTCCATGGTGAGGTAGGCGACGCCGTCCTCCAGCGCGAGCTTCCAGTGCTGGTAGCGGTCGGGCGAAGTGCGGAAATCGACAGGTGGCTCGGCCATGAGGTCCCTATATCCGTAATTCGGTACTGAAATACCTATTTACTTTTCCCGGCGCAAGCTCATTGTTGGCTGCAATGCCCGTTGTCCGCCCCGCCGAGCCGGTCGATCTGCCGGCCATCACCGCGCTCGACGCCCGTCTGACCGGGGAGGCCAAGGCGGCCTACTGGCAATCAATGCTCGAGCGCTACGCCGGTGGCCCGCCGGATCGGCATTTTCTCGTGGCCGAGAGCGAGCGCGGCGCGCTGGCGGGCTTCATCGTCGGCGAGGTCCGGGCCTGGGAGTTCGGGCAGCCCGCCGCCGGCTGGGTGTTCGCCATCCAGGTCGACCCGAAGCTGCGCCTCAAGGGGACCGGCAGCGCCCTGTTCGAGGCCCTGATCGGCCGATTCAAGGCGCAGGGCGTGACGCGGGTGCGCACCCTGGTCGATCGGCGGGACAATCTCATTCTGTCGTTCTTCCGCGCCCAGGGCATGGTGGCCGGACCCTCGCTGCAGCTCGACATGGAGCTCTGATGAGGGAGCTTTCGTGAAGCTGCAGACGGCGACCCGGCTCGGCCTCTACGCCACGCTGGAACTGGCGCGCGAGCCCGAGCGCACCCTGTCCGCCGCCGACCTGGCCGAGCGCTTCGACGTGTCGGCCCATCATCTTGCCAAGGTGCTGCGCACCCTGGCGACGGCGGGCTTGGTGCGCGCCGAGCGTGGCGCCACCGGCGGCTATCGCTTCGTCGCCAACCGCCGCCGCACGACGTTGATGGACATCGTCGCCCTGTTCGAGCCGGCGCCTGGGCAACGCCCCGGCGAGCCGGGCGAGGGCACCGACATCGGCCGCGCCCTGCAACGCGTGCTGAGCGAGATCGACGAGATCGCCGAGGCTACCTTGCGCTCGATCAGCCTGGAGACCATGCTGAAATCGAGGCGGTGATGCGCACCCTCGTGTTCCTGGTGTCGGTTGTTGGCAGCCTGCTGGTGTCGACGGCGGCAGGCGCGCAGCCGGCCTGCGTTCCGGCCGACCGTCCTGTCGATCCGCACTACGCGAGCGACACTGCCGCGGAGTGGCCGCGCGAAGCGCGGCGCATCAAGGCCAACGAGCAACTGGTGTCGCGCGAGGGCGACCGGCTGCGGCTGGCGCTGGATGGCGGCAAGTCGATCGAGCTGGTCGACTGTCCCTACGGCGACGGCGGCTACCATTTTCTCTACGAGCGCTACGACCGGGCGGGCCGGTTCTACGTCGTGAGGAAATCGGCGCCTGACGACTTCAGGTACGCGCTGGTGATGATGCCGACCGGCCGCCTGTTCATGGTCGACGGCGCGCCGGTCTGGACCTCGGAGAAATCGAAGTTCCTCACCATCGGCTGCTCGCTTCAGCCGCCGCGCGGCACCCTGGTCATCCACGCACCCGACGGCGAGGAGGCCGCGAAGGAAGCCGAGTTCCAGCTGCCCTGCGACAGCGAAAGCTGCGCGGCACGCTGGGATCACCAAACCTGGATCTCGGTCACCTGCACGCCGCGCGACGGCGGCGGCAAGAAGGGCAAGGAGTTCGTGCTGATGCGCTCCAACAACGGTACCTGGAGCCGGTTCGGGCGATGAGGCGCAAGGGGCCTCAAGCGAGCTTCATGAGGTTCCAACGTCGGAATCTCATGGGCCTCGTCTGCGGCTTTCCCCCTCCGCCCCGTATGACGGGGCACCTCCCCCGATTACGGGGGAGGGCATCGTGAGCGGGCGAGATGCCCGCGGTCCGGAAGAGTTATGAGCTCTTGACGGCCCACCCATCCCGCGTTTGCGGCAGCTTCTTCTTCAGCAATGCCCCTGCTACCACGTTGCGCAGCACTTCCGCCGTGCCGCCCCCGATCGTGAACATGCGCACGTCGCGCGCCATGCGCTCGAGCGGCAGCTCGCGGGAGTAGCCGCGGGCACCGAAGAACTGCAGGGCGTCGTTGACGACCTGGATAGCGCTTTCCGACGTGAACACCTTGGCCTGGGCGGCCAGCAGCATGTCGGGGAAACCGGCCTCGCCCGATCGCGCGGCGCCATAGACCAGCGCCTGCGCCGCGGCGAGCTTGATCGACATGTCGGCGAGCTTCCATTGCAGGCCCTGGAATTCGTTGATCGGCCGGCCGAACTGGTGGCGCTCCTCGGACCAGTCGAGCGCCAGCCTGTAGGCACCCTCGGCGATGCCGAGCGCCACCGTCGCCGCGCCGACGCGCTGGCTGTTGTAGGCGTTCATCAGGTCGGCGAAACCCTTCTTCAGGCCGCGCGGCGGGATGACCAGCGCCGAGGGAGGCAGCTCCATCTCCTCGAAGTCGATTACCGCCTCGGGAATGCCGCGCAGGCCCATGGTCGGCTCGCGCTTGGTGATCTTGAGGCCCGGAGTCTCGTCGCGAATCGCGAGGAAGCCGCCGATCCCTTCCTCGTTGCCGCGCTCGTCGTAGACCTTGGCGAAGATCAGGTGCAGGCGAGAGACGCCGCCGCCGGTGATCCAGTGTTTGCGGCCATTCAGGACATAGCGGTTGCCCTTCTTGTCGGCGCGCGTGGTCATGCCGTTGGCATCCGATCCGGCGTCGGGCTCGGTGATGCAGATCGCCGGCTTGTCGCCCGCCAGCACCATGTCGGCGGCGAGCTTTTTCTGCTCCTCCGAGCCGTACGCCATGACGGCACTGATCGCCCCCATGTTGGTTTCGACGGCGATGCGGCCGGTGACGGCGCAGGCCGACGACAGCGCCTCGATCACCAGCACCGCGTCGAGCCAGCTCCTTCCCTGGCCACCGTACTGCTGCGGAATCGTCATGCCGATCAGCCGGGCGTCCTTCAGGAGGCCGACATTGTCCCACGGGTACTGCTCGGTGCGGTCGACCTCGGCGGCGCGGCGGGTCACCGGGCCGGCGGCAAGCTCGCGCGCGCGCGCCTGCAGGTCGACCTGATCGGTCGTCAATCCGTTTGCATTCATGAGTTCTTGTCCTGGCCGTGAGGGTCGATGCTGAAGACGGTGACTTTATCGTTGCGGCCGCGCACCGCGACACTGCCCAATGCTGCGAAGACGAAGGAATCGCCGCAGGCCTCGCGCGTGCTCTGCGAGACCAGAATGCGCGTGCCGTGCTCCTTGTTCAACTCCTCGAGCCGGGCCGCCAGATTCACGGTATCGCCCAGCAGGGTGAAGGTGAGGCGCCGGCCGGCGCCCACCGACCCGCCGATCACATTGCCCGTCGAGATGCCGATACGGGTGGCGAAGTGGATGCCGGGATTGCCGAACGTCCGGTCGCCGACGGCGCGCTGGATGTCGACGGCGGCGCGCACCGCGGCGGCGGCGTGGCTGTCGCAGGCGAGCGGCATGTTGAAGGAGGCGAACAGGCCGTCACCGATGAAGGTGTTGACGACGCCGCCATGCGCCCGGATCGGTTCCAGGACGGTCTCGAGATACTCGTTCAGCGCCGCCACCAGCTCGCTTGGGCCGAGATATTCGGCGATGGTGGTGAAGCCCGCGATGTCGGTGAACAGGATCGTCGCCTCGCCGGTCTCGCCGGACAGAACGCCCTCACCCTGCCGCCGCAGGATGGTGGACGCCACGCTTTCATCGACATAGCGCCCGAACGTCTCGCGGATCCGCTCGCGCTCGCGCAGGCCTTCGACCATCTTGTTGAACTGGCCGGTGAGGGCGCCGATGTCGTCGTTGGACGTCACCGGGGCCCGCACGGTGAGATTGCCGCCCGCGACCTTGCCCATGGCGAGCGAGAGGATTCGAATCGGCCGCAACAGGGAACGGCCGATGAAGAAGGCCGAGATGGCAATGCCCATCAGCGCCACGACGACATCGTTGATGATCTCGAGGCGCAGGCGGTCCCCGTCATAGGAGAACAGATCGACGACGATCGCCGCCAGGGGCGCGATCGAGATCACCACCAAGGCGACGATCAGCTTCGACCGGTAGCTGCCGAAGAACAGCTCGAGGTTTCGCCCATGGTGCCGGTAGATGAAGCCCAGGAGTCCGCCCAGGTAGTCGCTGACGATGAAATACGTGTACGTGAAATAGAAGATCGGCAGGATGATGCTCAGCGTCACCAGATCGGGCAGCGTGACGGGCACCGGGTTCGGCGTGAGGTTGCTGGCGACCAGGCGGAATACGACCAGGACGGCCGCCATGATGCCGACGTTGCGCGCGGTCAGGATGGGAAGCTGGGTGATGCGCCGCTGCGTCTCCTCGAACGTCGCGTGCCCTTCGAGATAGCGCCGGATCGGCTCGAACAGACGGCTCGACAGGAAGTAGTTCGCGACGAAGAAAACCAGCAGCCCGCTGCCGATGTTGCGGGGCGCGGACTCCCAGGCGCCGGTCACGGCGTAGTACACGAACGAGAAGGCGAGATCGATGGCGGCGCAGGACGTCGCCACCAGGAGATAGCGGTGGCGCATCGCCGCGATCGCCCTGGCGTCGACTGCCTTGACGTCGATCACCTCGCGTCGTGTCTTCGGGTCGCTCATCGGGCGGTACTTACCTGGTCTGCCGCCACGATACAGTGCCGATCGCGGATTTCCACATCACCTCGGGGCGAGGCCGCATAGGCGTCAAATTTGGCCAAAAGCCCAACACAGTCCTCATCCTGAGGAGCACCCGCAGGGTGCGTCTCGAAGGATGGGCCGCACAGGAGATCGTTGGAGAGTCGTGTCGCAGCGCCCTTGACTGTTGCCGACCCTTTGAGACGCGGCTCTCCGGGCCGTTCCTCAGGGTGAGGTCCCTTTGCAATCTAGTTTACAGTAACGCCTACGGGGCGAGGCCGGGTCGGCCCGCCCCGGTGCGTGCGGCGTGACAGCCGGCTGCTTCAGGCCGTCAGCTCGCGCGCGGTGATGCGATACTTGAACTTGTCCGGATCGAGCGAATCGAGGAAGCCCTTCCTGGTCTCGCCCTGCGGGTACATCAGGAAGCCGATGGCTGGTTCCTTCGAGCCCGGCAGCTTGACGTCGTGCGCGGTATTGAAGGCGAGCCAGTTGCCTTCCCAGGAGCCGAACAGGGCGTTGCGCGCGGCCATCACTTTCGGATCCGTCAGCGCGAGCTTGCCCGGCGGTTCCTCGAGCACCACCTTGCGCACATCGGCTGGATCGACCGGAGTCCAGCCGCTGCCGGAGAGCCACACCTCGGCACGGCAGTGCTGCGCCTTGGTAACGTTCTCCGAGCCCGCACCCAGCGCCTTGAAGCCGAACTGTGAAGGCACGACCCGGATGCCGTAAACGTCGCGCGCCGGCAGGCCGACCGAGCGCGCCAGGCCGACGTACAGCGCATTTAGGTCGGCGCACTTGCCGTTGAGGTTGCCGGTGCGGATCATGGTGGTGATGTCGCCGACGCCGCAGCCCAGCGTGTCGGGGTTGCGGAACGTGTTGTCGACCACCCATTCGTAGATCGCGCGCGCCTTGGCGAGGTCGTCCTTCTTGCCCTTGACGATGCCTTCGGCGGTTTCCTTCACCAGGCCATCGGTCGGCAGCAGCTCGGTAGCGGCGAGGTTGAGCTGGCGCTCGGCATCGCTGAGCGGCGGGGCGCTACCCTTGCCAGGCTCTACCGCGCGATCCTGCGTTCGCACCTGGGCGACGACCTCGATCACCGGCGACTGCTGGTCGGCCGCCCACTCGACCTTGAGCATCTCCGCGCCGTACCTGGGTTCGCGCGCCCTCTCGGCGACCTTGGCGTTGCCGGTCCACGAGACGTTGCCCGGCCGCTGCCAGTCCGCTGCCTCGAAGGTCGGCAATGGAACCCACACTCGGTTGGCGCCGCCCGTCGGTTCGACTCTCGTGGTCAATTGATAGGTGCGCCAGCCCTTGGGCATCGGCGTATACGCAGCCTGAGCCGACGCCAGGCGCGGCGCAAGACCGAGAGCGCCTGCTGCGAGGCCGGCCTTCAGCATGTCGCGACGATTCATGTTCTTCCTTCCACGCCGGAGAGACAGGACATCCCGACGTCGGGAGTGCCCGGCCATCCCGGACCAAAATCGCACCGCACGCGGCAGCATCCTTCCGTGAAAGCAAGCAGAGTTGCAGGCGAGAAGCGAGGTCGTCAACCGGTCGGCCTCTTCGATCTTGTTTCTCGCCGGTAACTGACACGGGGTTCCGGGCCGGGGGAACCATCGAGCACGTGAAGACGATCCTGGTCACGGGATTCGAGGCCTTTGGCCATACACCCGTCAATCCGGCCGAACTGGTGGCGCGGCGTCTCGACGGCCGGGAAGTCGACGGCGCGACGGTCGTGTCGCGCGTCGTTCCCAACACCTTCTTCAAGTGCATCGACGTCGTTTGCGCGGCGATCGAGGAGAGCCGGCCCGAGGCGGTCGCGATGATGGGCGAATACGGCGGTCGCGCCCGGTGACGGTGGAGCGGATCGTGCAAAACCTGAACGACGGCGCCCGCTATGCGCTGCGCGACAATGACGAGCGCACCATCCAGGGCGAGCTGACTGCGCCCGAGGGACCGGTCGCCTACTATGCCAGGCTGCCGATCCGGGCGATGGTCCGCGCGATGCGCAGCGCCGGGATCCCGGCCGACATCTCGGACGTCGGCGGCACCTTCTGCTGCAACCATCTGATGTACGGCATCCTGCATCACATCGCGGTGAACAAGCTGGCCGTGCGCGCCGGCTGGATCCATCTTCCGTATTTGCCGGAGGTTGCCACCCTCGGGGCCAACCTGGGCGCCCCCAGCATGTCGGTGGACACCGCCGCGGCCGGCGTGCGCGCGGCAATCGAGGCGATCTGCACGCACCCCTTGGACGTCAACGATGCCGTCGCCAGATATAGGCGAGGTCATGCGCTGGGAGCGCGCCACTCCTGTGGCGCTCATCGGATGTTTGATCGGCAGGAAGAGCGCCACAGGAGTGGCGCGCTCCCAGCCATGACATGACCCTGTCGAAGCTGGGAGGAGAATCTACAGCCCGAGATACGCCTGTCGCACGCGGTCGTTGCCCAAGAGTTCGGCGCCGCTGCCGGCGAGTTCGATGCGGCCGTTCTCGAGGACGTAGCCGCGGTGGGCGAGCTTGAGGGAGGCCATCACATTCTGCTCGACCAGGAGGATGGTGATGCCCTCGTCGTTCAGCAGCCGGACGATGCGGAAGACCTCCTGAACGATCGCCGGGGCGAGACCCAGCGAGGGCTCGTCGAACATGATGAGGCGCGGCCGGCCCATGAGGCAGCGGCCGATCGCCAGCATCTGCTGCTCGCCGCCCGACAGGGTGCCGGCGGCCTGCCGGCGCCGCTCGGCCAGCCGAGGGAAGAGCTCAAGCACGCGCGCCAGCGTCTGCTTCGCCCCCGGGCGCGCGCGCCGCGGCGTGGCGCCCATCTCGAGATTGTCGAGCACCGACAGGTTGGGAAATACCTGCCGGCCCTCGGCGACGTGGCCGATGCCGGCTTCGCAGACCCGGAAGGATGGCCAACCAGTGATGTCGGCGCCGTCGAGCCTGACCGTGCCGTGCGCCGGCTTCTCGATGCCGTGGATGGCGCGAATCAGCGAGCTCTTGCCGGCGCCGTTGGCGCCGACGATGGCCACGATCTCCCCAGCGGCGATGTCGAGCGTGACCCGGGCCAGGGCCTGCGCGTCGCCGTAGAAGAGATCGAGGTCGCGCACCTCGAGCAGCGGCGGGCTCATGACGCCTCCGGCTCGCCGAGATAGACGTCGAGCACGGCACGATGACGCGTGATCTCCTGAGGCGTGCCTTCGGCGATCTTCTCGCCCGAGCTCACCACCACGACCTCGGCGGCAAGCGCCATGACCGCGCGCATGACGTGCTCGATCAGCAGGATGGTGAGGCCCGTTCGCGCGTTGAGCTCGCGCAGGAACGCCACCATGACGTCGACCTCGGTCGGCCGCAGCCCCGCCATGACCTCGTCGAGCAGCAGGAGCTTGGGCTCGGTCGCCAGCGCGCGCGCCACCTCGAGCCGCTTGCGGTCGGGCAGGGTCAGGCTCTCGGCGAGCTGGTGACGGCGGTCATGCAGGCCGAGCCGGTCCAGAAGCCGTGCGGCAGCATCGCGCGCTCCCGCCAGCTCGCGGTGGCGATGCAAGGCGCCGACCGTCACGTTCTCCAGCACGCTCAGGCCCTTGAATGGCTTTACGAGCTGGAAGGTGCGGCCGACCCCGGCGTCGCACACATGGTCGGGACGCAGTCCCGAGATCGTGCGGCTGTCGAGCCTGACCGCGCCGGCATCGGGGGCAAGCACGCCGGCGATCATGTTGAAGATGGTGGTCTTGCCGGCGCCGTTCGGGCCGATCAGGGCATGGATGGCGCCGGCCGGCACGGCGAAGCTCACCTCGTGCACCGCGCGCAGGCCGCGGAAGCGCTTGCCGAGCCGATCGAGCTCGAGACGGGCGCCGCTCATGAGCGGCGCTCCGAGAAGCCGAGCCTGGCCGCCAGCCACGGCCACACGCCAGCCGGCCGGTACATCACGATCACCAGCAGGGCGAGGCCGTAGAAGATCTGCTTGATGCCGGGGATGCCGAGCACCTCGCCGAGGTCGGTGAAAGCCTCGCCCAGCCCGGTCAGCACCACGGCGCCGACGATCGGGCCGAACAGCGTGCCCAGCCCGCCGATGATCGGCGCCAGAGTGATCTCGATCGAGCGGCCCATCGAGAAGGCGGTCTCGGGAAACAGGTTGTTGTAATAGAAGGCGTTCCACACGCCGGCCAGCGCGGTCAGCGTCGCCGAGATCACGATGGCGATCATCTTGCAGCGCAGGACCGGCACGCCGACCGCCTGGGCGGCCTCGGCATCCTCGCGGATCGCCAGCCAGTAGCGGCCGAGCCGGCTTTCGAGCAGGGCGCGGCAGAGGATGAAGGCGCCGACCGCGAGGCCGAGGATCACGTAGTAGAAGAGCACCGCACCGCCGCGCAGGTTGGCGACGTCGGTGCCGGCTTCGACCTTCAGGAACAGCCCGCCCGAGCCGCCGGCCCACGGCCAGTGGTCGAAGGCGACGCGGGTGAACTCGCTGAAGGCGATGGTCAGCAGCGCGAAGTAGACGCCGGCGAGCGAGAAGCGAAAACCGAGATAGCCGACGATCGCGCCGGCGAGGCCGGCTGCTGCGACGGCCGCGAACAGGCCGGCCCACGGCCCGATGCCGTAGTGGAAGAACAGGCCGGCCGAGATGTAGCCGCCGAGCCCGGCATAGAGCGCATGGCCGAGCGAGAGCTGGCCAGCGAACCCCATCAGGATGTTCCACGCCTGTCCGACATAGGCGAAGTAGAGAATCAGGATCAGCACCGAGAGCCAGTACTTGCCGAGCGCCAGGGGCGCCGCGAGCAGCAGGACGAACAGGACGCCCAGGCTCCACAAGGTGCGCGGCGCCGCCGCGCCGAGCAGGCGTCGCATCAGGCCGGTCATGGATTGCTCTTGCCGAGCAGTCCCTGTGGCCGCAGCAGCAGGACCAGGATCAGCAGGCCGAAGCTCACCATGCTCTTGAGCGACGGCTGCACCAGCAGGCCCGCCACGGCCTCGCTGACGCCGATCAGCAGGCCGCCCAGCAGGGCGCCGGTCATGCTGCCCAGGCCGCCCACGATCACGATCACGAAGGCGAGAAGGGTATACTCGGCGGCAAGGAAGGGCGTCACCGGGATGATGGTGATCATCAGCGCGCCTGCCGCGCCGACGCAGGCCGCGCCGACGCCGAAGGCGACGGCGTAGAGGCGGCGCACGTCGAGGCCGACCACCAGCGCCCCCATGTTGCTGTCGGCGGCGGCGCGGATCGACTTGCCGGTGCGCGTGCGGGTGAAGAACAGCCAGAGCAGCAGCGCGATGGCGACGGCAATCAGCGCCGCATGAAGGCGCACCGCATCCAGCACCAGCGGCCCGAGCTCGTAGGAATCGAACTGCGAGTCCATCTGCACGCCGCGCGAGTCGGGTCCGGCGATGGCGAGGCAGCCATTGACCAGCAGGATGGCGACGGCCAGCAGCAGCAGGAACTGCTGATGCTCGGGCCGGCCGATGAACGGCGATATCAGCCCGCGCTGCAGCAGGTAGCCCGCGCCGAAGAACAGGGCGGCGATCAGCGGCAGGCTCAACACCGGCGAGATCTGCAGGTACTCGAACCCCATCCACGTGAGATACATGCCGACCACCATCATCTCGCCGTGCGCGAAGTTGACCACCCGCATGACGCCGAAGATCACCGACAGGCCAAGCGCCATCAGCCCGTAGACCATGCCGGTGAGCAGCCCCTTGGTGACGGCCTGCGCGAGCGCGAGGAGGAAGTCGGAGGTCACTACCATTCCTCCTCAGCTTTGCTGGGGAGGTGGCGCCGTCTTACGGCGACGGAGGGGTCATTCCTCTTGGACCGCGGGCGTCCCGCCCGCTCATGCTCATGCTCATAAACATGAACGGGCGGGACGCCCGCGGTCCAAGAGGAATGACCCCTCCGCCCCGTATGACGGGGCGCCTCCGCCGTAAGACGGGAGAGGAAAATGAAAGAGCCCTCACGTCCGGCGCTTGTCGTTCCAGCCGGGCATCGGGAAGACGAGGGGGGCGCTGGCCGAGTTGAGCGGCAGGACGACGGTTGGCTTGCGCTTGAGGTTCTCGACTGCGGCCGCCTTGATGTCGACGTTCTGGCCCTTGGCGTCGAACCGGATCGGGCCGCCCACCATGACGTGCTGGTCGATGCTGATCTTGCGCAGTGCCTCCATCAGATCCCCGGGCTTGGTCGACTTTGCCGCAAGCCAGGCATGGGCAGCGACCAGCATGCCCTCGAAGGTGAAGCCGCCGTTGAGGTCGAGCTGGTCCTTGGGAAATTTCGCGAGGTGGCGCTTCTCCAGCGCCTTGGTCATCTCGGTCCGCGGATCGAGCCACGGCACGTTGGAAATCAGGAAGTCGCTGTATTTGCCCATGGTCTTGAGAAAGTCCTGCTCGTAGAGACCGGGCGCGCCGGGATTCATCACGCCCATCGGCTCCCAGCGCTGCTTGACCATCTCCTGCACCAGGAGCTTGGCGTCGTTGAGTCGGCATACCGGCAGCAGCAGCTCGGCCCTGGTCGCCTTGGCCTTGGCCACCTCGACCGACAGATCCTTGGCCGCGGCGTCATAGGTGATCACGTCGAGCAGCTCGTAAGGCATGTCGAGCTTGGAAAACAGCGCCTTGACGCCGTTCACCATCGCCGTGCCGAACGTGTCGTTGACGCTCATCAGCACCGCGGTCTTGGGCGTCGTGCCGGAGACCTTGAACACCTCCTTGTGCAGCGCCAGCGCGCCGGTGATCAGCATCGGCGCCGTCGGGAAGTTGCGGACGACGAACTTGTAGCCCTGCTCGGTGATCTGCGGCGCCGCCGCGATGTTGACGACTAGCGGAATGCCGCGCTGCTCGGCGACCTGGGCAATGGCGATCGTCTGGCCGGAATCGAAGGCGCCGACCAGCAGGTGGGCGCCGGCATCGATCGCCTTCTCGGCCTGGGTGCGCGCGACGTCGGGCTTGGTCTCGGTGTCGTAGTTCACGATGTCGAGCTTCACACCCATCTTCATGTCGGCGAACACGTCGTTGGCGACGTCGGCACCGCGCCGGCAGGCTTGGCCGATCTGCGCCTGCAGGCCGGACGTCGGCAGCAGCAGCGCGACCTTGAGGTTGGCGGGCGCCTGAGCCGCCGCATGACGCAGCGGCACCGGCGCACCGAGCAGCGTGGCGCCGGCCAGCGCGACCTTGCCGAGACGGCGGCGGGTGAAGCGATCGTGGCGGGTCATGCGGGCTCCGTGAAAATCCGGGCGGACTATAGAGACGGGGCTTCCGCCGTGCTAGGTCGACCGGCATGACGCTGGCCCTGTCCGAGCTGAATGGAATGAGTGATGCGGCCTTCGTTGCCGCGATCGGCGAGACTTTCGAGCATGCCCCGTGGGTTGCCGAAGCGGCCGCGACCAAACGTCCTTTCGCCTTGGTAACCGCCTTGCACGAGGCGCTGATGGGCGCGGTGCGGGCGGCGCCGCGCCCGCAGCAGCTTGCGTTCCTGAACGGCCATCCCGACCTCGCTGGCAAGGCGGCGCGCGCCGGCGCCGTCACCCGCGATTCGCGGAACGAGCAGGCGAGCGTCGGCCTCGACACGTTGAGCGACGAGGAGTTCGATCGCTTTCATCGCCTGAACGACGCCTACAAGGCCAGGTTCGGCTTTCCCTTCATGATCTGCGTGCGCCGGCATACCCGCGACTCGATCCTGGCGTGCTTCGAACGCCGCCTTGGCAACGATGCCGCCAGCGAATTCGCCGCCGCCCTGCAGGAAGTGTTCTACATCACGCGGCTTCGGATTTCCGCCAAGGTCACGGGCGAGGGCATGCCGCAGGTCAATGGTCGCCTCAGCACCCACGTGCTCGACACCCACGCCGGCCGGCCGGCCGTCGGCATTTCTGTCGAGCTGTACGAGTTCGCCGGCGAGCGCGCCCACCGCATCGCGAACGCCATCACCAACGCGGATGGCCGCACCGACAGTCCCTTGATCGGCGGCCGTCCGTTGCCAATTGGTCGGTACGAGCTGCGCTTCGCCATCGGCAACCACTTCCGCAGTAGGGGCATCGACAGCGGCGATCCGCCGTTCCTCGACATCGTCCCTTTGCGCTTTTCCATTGCCGAGCCCGAGGGGCATTATCACGTGCCGCTGCTTTGCACGCCCTGGAGCTACTCGACCTATCGCGGCAGCTGAGGGCAACACTCTTAAGAGGAGAAGGAGAGTTCCAAATGACCTATGGCGATGTCTCGCTGATGATCGACGGCGCCTGGACCAAGGGCGCCAACGGGCGGACGATTCCCGTGATCAACCCGGCGACGGAGGAAGTGATCGGCCAGGTAGCGCATGCCGAGAAGAGCGATCTCGATCGCGCGCTCGCCGCCGCCGACAAGGGCTTCAAGCAGTGGCGCAAGGTCTCGGCCTACGAGCGCTACAAGATCATGCGCAAGGCAGCCGATCTCATGCGCCAGCGCCTCGACGAGATCGCCACCATCATGACCACGGAGCAGGGCAAGCCGCTCTACGAGGCCAAGATCGAGACCGGTCTCGCCGCCGACATCATCGACTGGATGGCCGAGGAAGGCCGCCGCACCTACGGTCGCATCGTGCCGGCGCGGGCCGAGAACGTGTACCAGATGGTGATCAAGGAGCCGGTAGGTCCGGTCGCCGCCTTCACGCCGTGGAATTTCCCGATCAACCAGGTGGTGCGCAAGGCCTCGGCCGCGCTCGCCACCGGCTGCTCGATCATCATCAAGGGGCCGGAAGACACGCCGGGCTCGTGCGCCCAGCTCATCAAGGCGTTCGTCGACGCCGGCGTGCCGGCTGGCGTGATCCAGCTCGTCTACGGCGTGCCGTCGGAGATCAGCGAGTACTTGATTCCCCATCCGGTCATCAGGAAGATCACCTTCACCGGCTCCACGCCGGTCGGCAAGCAGCTCGCGGCACTCGCCGGCGCGCACATGAAGCGCGTCACCATGGAGCTGGGCGGCCATGCGCCGGCCATCGTGTTCGATGACGCCGACCTCGAGCAGGCGGTGAACGTGCTGGGCGCCAACAAATTCCGCAACGCCGGCCAGGTCTGCGTCGCGCCGACGCGCTTCCTGGTGCACGAGAAGGTCTATCCCGAGTTCGTCGAGCGCTTCACTGCGTTTGCCAAGAATATGAAAGTGGGCAACGGCCTCGAGCCCAACACCAAGATGGGGCCGCTGGTCGCCGAGCGCCGCCTGCACGCCATGGACTCGTTCGTGAGCGACGCCATCGCCAAGGGCGCCAAGATCCAGACCGGCGGCCAGCGCAAGGGCAACAAGGGCTACTTCTACGAGCCCACGGTGATGACCGACGTGCCGCTCAGCGCCAGGATCATGAACGAGGAGCCGTTCGGTCCCCTGGCGCCGATCACGCCGTTCAAGGACCTCGACGGCGTGGTCAAGGAAGCCAACCGCCTGGCCTGGGGCCTTGCGGCCTATGCCTACACGAAGAACACCAAGACAGCGGCGCAGATCGGCGCGGCCTTCGAAAGCGGCATGGTGTCGATCAACCACCACGGCCTCGCCCTGCCGGAAGTGCCGTTCGGCGGCGTCAAGGATTCGGGCTACGGCTCGGAAGGTGGCGTCGAGGCGCTCGAGGGCTACCTCAACACCAAGTTCGTGAGCCAGCTCGGCATGTGACGAGCGGCACCGCCGCCCGTCCCGTCATGCTCTCCTCCCCAGCGTCTTCGCTGGGGAGGAAGATCGTTGGCGCGATCAATCCACCTTCGCGCCCGACGCCTTGATGATCGGCGCGAGCATCGCTTCCTCGGAACGGCGGAACGCGACGGTCTCGGCCGGGGTCCTGTAGAGCGTCGTTGCTCCCTGGGCGAGGAAGGCGGTCTCGAGGGCCTGGCTCTGCAGGGCCTTCTTCACCAGGGCGGAGGCCTTCTCGACCATCGCCGGCGGCAGGCCTGCCGGTCCGCACAGGCCGCCCCACGACGTCATCTGGAAGCCCGGCATGTATTCCGACATGGTCGGCACCTCGGGCGCGATCGGGCTTCGTTCCGTCGACGTGACAGCGAGTGGCCGGACCTTGCCGGCGCGAACCTGGGCGGCCGGGCCGGGAATGTTGTCGAACATCGTGTCGATCTGCCCGGCCAGCAGGTCCTGCAGCGCCGGCGCGCCGCCACGATAGGGCACGTGAAACATGTTGAGGCCGGCGCGCTGCTTGAACATCTCGCCGCAAATGTGCGGGGTGGTGCCCGAGCCGCCGGAGGCGAAGGAGTACTTTCCCGGATTGGCCTTGATGAGCGCGATCAGCTCGGGAACGGTGGTGGCGGGAATGTCGAGCTTCACGATCAGGATGTTGGGCAGCGACCAGAACATGCTGATGGGCGTGAAGTCCGTGTCGGCGTTGAACGGCAGCCTGGCATAGAGCGTCGGCGCGATGGCATGCGGGGCGATGCTGAGCAGGCCGAGCGTGTAGCCGTCGGGCGCCGACTTGGCGAGCGTGTCGGTGCCGGCATTGCCGCCCGATCCACCCTTGTTGTCGACGATGAACTGCTGGCCGGTCAGCTCGCTGAGCTCCTGGCAGATGCGGCGCGACAGGACATCGGTGGCCCCGCCAGCGGGAAAGGGGTTGATGTAGCGAACCGACTTGTTAGGCCAGTTGGCCTGCGCCCGGGCGATGCCGGAGGCGATCATTGGACTGCTGAGCACGCCGGCCATGCCGGCTATCACGCGACGACGCGACGCAAAACGCCTGACCATACCGAAGCCTCCCGGATACCAGTTTCTTGATTGGCGGCATCCCGGGCTGTCAGGCTCTATTGCGTTGCGCTTCCGCTCGCTTTGATTGTGACGCGAACGGAGCCTTGATCGCCGGAACAGCCGAGGAAACGCACCTACGCAACGCAACGCTGCTTATACATCACTATTGCCGCGTTGCACGGGGTGCAACGATCCAGGCTCGGCGCCCAGGCGGCGTGCTAGCTCGGCGACCGCGGCGGCCCTCGAACCACAAGGGAGGCGCCGTCCCATATTTCGCGAATGCGGCCGTTTCCGGCCGGAGCTGCGCGCACCATCGCGCCGGCCCCTCAGCGTGCTTGATCGCCGCACGGCGAATGGCGAGACTTGATCCGCGATGCCAGAAGAAGGACCCGATCATGCCGGATCGTGACGACCTCGGTTCGGCCTGGAAGGTGCCGCCCAGCCGCTACCTCGCGAACCGTCCCGCCGAGCACCGGGTGCCGACGCCGAGCTCGGTCTACGTGACCATGCCGGATGGCTGCCGGCTCGCCGTCGACGTTCACCTGCCGGATGGCGATGCGTCGAAGCGCTGGCCGACGGTGCTGATCCTCACGCCCTATGTGAGGCGCTTCGCCGTGACGGCCGGCAGCAATGTCGAGCCATCGCCCAACAGCTTCAAGTATCGCGACATGTTCGTGCCGCGCGGCTATGCCGTGGTGGTGGTCGATGCGCGCGGCACCGGGGCGAGCTTCGGCACGCGCGATTCCTTCCGCTCGCCGCGCGAACGCGCCGACTACCGCGCCATCGCCGACTGGATCGTGGCGCAACCGTGGAGTGACGGCAGGATCGGCGCCACTGGCATCTCCTATCTCGGCGCGGCCTGTGATTTCCTGGCCAGCACCGGCCATCCGGCGGTGAAGGCGATCGCGCCGCTGTTCGCGGTATGGGACACCTGGGCCGACAACTATTATCCGGGCGGGATGCTGATCAAGCGCCTGGCCCAGGTCTACGACGAGCTGATGCTGGCGCTCGACCACGATCGGCGAGACCTGCGATCGCGGTTCGGCTACTTCGCCGATCCGGCGCTGCTGGGGCCGATGCCGGTCGACGACGACCCCGACGGTGCCCTGGTGCGCGAAGCGGTGAAGGGCCATCTCGCCAACTTCCGCATGCCGGATTTCATCGGCGAATTCAAGTTCCGCGACGACACGCTGCCTTACGATCCGACCTTCAGCGGCACGTCGTTCAGCCCGTGCACCTACCTCGACGAGATTCCCGGGGACGTCGCGGTCTACGCGATCTCGGGCTGGATGGACGGGGCGGGCTATGCCAACGGAACGCTGTCCCGCTGGTTGACCCTGCCCAATGCCGAACGGCGCATCATGCTGGGCCCGTGGGACCATGGCGCCCGGGTCAACGCCTCGCCGTGGCGGGGGCGGGTCGAGCCCGAGCTGCCGGTGCTGGGGGAGGTGCTGCGCTTCTTCGATCAGCATCTCGCCGGGCGAGACACCGGGCTCGCGGCGGAGGACCCGATCCACTACTTCACGATGCACGCCGAGGAATGGCGGGCGGCGAAGGCGTGGCCTCCGGTCGGCGGCAGCCGCCGGTTGTTCACCGCTTCCGGCCGCGCGCTCGTCGCTGATCGGCCGATGGAAGCGACGTCCGAGAAGATACAGGCCGACTACTCGCTCGGGACCGGCAACCAGACCCGTTACGAGCGCATCGCCGGCATCGACGCGACGGCCTACTATGCCGACTGGACGGAGCGCGAGGGCAGGCTCGCGGGATTCACCAGCGCGCCGCTCACGGCAGCCCTCGAGATTGCCGGGCACCCCGTGGTGACGCTGTGGATCGCGTCGAGCGAGCCGGACGCCGCGTTGTTCGTCTATCTCGCCGAGGTCGAGGCCGATGGCACTTCGCGCTACGTGACGGAAGGCGTGCTGCGCGCCATCCATCGCGCCGAGCAGCCGGCGCCGCGCAACTACCGTGCCACCTGGCCGTGGCGCAGCCATGCCCGCAAGGATGCCCTGCCGATGCCGATCGGCGAGCCGCAGCTCGTGCGCTTCGCCCTGTTGCCGACCTCGTGGCGCTTCGCCCAGGGCAGCCGCATCCGCCTGTCGATCGCTGGCAGCGATGCCGATCATTTCGTGCAGACCCCGCACGGTCGCCCGCCGCTGCTGACGCTGCTGAGCGGCGGCGAGCAAGCCACGATGCTGGAATTGCCGACGGGGTGAATCTTGTCCTCCCCAGCTTCGCGGGGGAGGTGTCGCCGTCATACGGCGACCTGCCTTCGCCGAAGCGAAGCCGCTTCGGCTTCGCGCAGGCAGGCGGGGGGCTCATGACTCTTGGGACCGCGGGCGTCCCCCCCGCGCAAACAAACCAGATAATGATCGGGCGGGACGCCCGCGGTCCTATGAGTCATGACCCCTCCGTCCGCGAAGACGCGGACACCCCCCAGCGAAGCTGGGGAGGAGAGCGCGAAGAGCGCCTACCGCAATCATTGAACCCAACCGTGGCCGAGGTTAGCCTGCGCGAAAGGCCGGTGGCGACAACGAACAGGCTCTGGGAGGGTCAATGCAAGGAGACGGCACCGCCGCGATAGCGGCAGCGCACCGGCTATGGTCGCGTCTGGAAGACGGCATGAATCTCGTCGCCGCGGCGGCCATCTTCTTCCTGATGTTCGTCGGTGTGTTCCAGGTGATAGGGCGTACCGCCTTCAACACCGCCATTCACGGCTACATCGACTACATGGAGCAGGCCAGCGCGCTGTTCGCCTTCCTGGGCATATCCTACGCCCAGCGGGTCGGCGCCCATATCCGGATGGACCTGCTGCTGCGCGGCTTCTCGATGCGCTTCATGTGGGCCATGGAGCTGTTCGCGGTGCTGGTCGCCCTGGTGGTGATTACGGTGCTGGTCGAGACGACCTGGGAGAACTTCCTGCGCGCCTGGCAGCTCGGCGATTCGACCATCGACATCAAGCTGCCGATCTGGCCGACCAAGCTCCTGGTGCCGCTGGTGCTGGGCGTGCTGTGGGTTCGCCTGGCGATCCAGTCGATCGACTACCTCCGGCTGGTCCGCCATCCCGATGCCGCGCCGATCGCCGTGCCGGTGATCGAGACCATCGAGGTGCAGGCGCAGCACGAGATCGAGGAAGCCCTCGGGCGGGAAGAGATCGGTCGCGAGGAGAAGCAGCCATGAGCCTCGATCCGCTGACTCTCGGCATCATCGGCTGCGGCCTGCTCATCCTGCTCTGCGTGCTGGGCGTGCGAATAGCCTTTGCCGCGGCGATCATCGGCGCCTTCGGGCTCGGTGTGCTCTCTGGCTTCGGCCCGGGCCTGCGCACCGCGGGCGTGGTGCCCCATGCCTCGGTGGTGAACTACACGCTGAGCGTGCTGCCAATGTTCATCCTGATCGGCTATCTCGCCTACTATGCCGGCATCACCCAGGCCGCCTTCGAGGCGGCGCGACGCTGGCTCGGCTGGCTGCCGGGCGGGTTGGCGATCGCCACCGTCTATGCCGTCGCGGGCTTCTCGGCCGTGTCGGGTGCCAACACGGCGGCGGCCGCCGTGTTCGCCAAGGTCGCCATCCCCGAGATGCTCAAGGCCGGCTACAACAAGCGCCTGGCGGCTGGCGTCGTCGCCGCCGGAGCCACGCTCGATTCGCTGATCCCGCCCAGCGCGCTGCTGGTGGTCTACGGCATCATCACCGAGCAGTCGGTCGGCAAGCTCCTGGTCGCGGGCTTCGCGCCCGGCATCTTCTCGGCTTTCGTCTACACCGCCATTATCCTGGTGATGTGCTGGCGCAACCCGGACTATGGCAAGCCGATCCGCGGCTACACTTGGCCGCAACGCTTCCAGTCGCTGCCCGGAACGCTGCCGATCGTGCTCGTGATCGCCATCATCTTCTACAGCATGCTGTTCGGCTGGGCGACGCCGACCGAGGCCGGTGCGCTCGGTGCGCTCTGTGTGTTCGTCATCGCCCTCGCCCATCGCATGAAATGGAGCGAGCTGCGCGGCGCGCTGCTCGAGACAGCGCGTCTCACCGCGGTGATCTTCACCGTGGTGTGGGGGGTGCTGATCTTCGTGCGCTTCCTGGGCTTCGCCGGCCTGCCCGAGCAGCTCGCCGAATGGGTGACCAGCCTCAAGGTGCCGCCGCTCGCCATCCTGCTGGCGATCTACGCGATCTATCTGATCCTCGGCACCATCCTGGAAGGCGTCGGCATGTTCCTGCTGACCCTGCCGGTCGTCTTTCCGGTGATCGAGGCGCTGGGTTACGATCCAATCTGGTTCGGCATCATCCTGGTCAAGCTGAACGGCATTGCCACCCTGTCGCCGCCGGTCGGCCTGGTGGTGTTCGTGGTCAACGGCGTTCGCCCCGACATCTCGGTCGCCGACATCTTTCGTGGCATCTGGCCCTTCATCTTTGCCGACATTATCACCATCGGCTTCCTGACTGCCTTCCCGGAGATCGTGACCTTCATCCTCGAGGCGGCGGGTTAGTCGCTCTCCTCCCCAGCGAGGCTGGCAGCTCGGCTGGGGAGGTGTCGCCGTTTTACGGCGACCTGCCTTCGCCGAAGCGAAGCCGCTTCGGCTTCGCGCAGGCAGGCGGAGGGGTCATGGTCTTCCGGACCGCAGGCGTCTCGCCCGCTCTTCCCATGAATCATGAGCGGGCGGGACGCCCGCGGTCCCATGAGTCATGATCCCTCCGCCTGCCTGCGCGAAGCCGAAGCGGCTTCGCTTCGGCGAAGGCAGGTCCGCGAAGACGCGGACACCTCCCCAGCGAAGATGCTGGGGAGGAGCATGATCACGACTTCGGCGCGGCGCCGGCCTGGGTCAGCAGGAAGTTCAGCAGCTCACGGCCTGGGATGCCCTGGCTCTCGCGCAGCTTGATCCATTCTTCCCACACCGGCTCGCCGCCGGCCTTGCGGAAGGCCGCCAGCTCCTCGGGCGAATACTTGAGGAACTCGAGCTTCTTCTTGAACAGCGGGAAATTCTTGTCGTCCGCTGCCTTGTACGCGACCTTGAGGGCCTTGTGCGCCAGCGGCACGGCCTCGATCATCAGGTCCTTGTACTGCTGCGGCAGCGCGGCCCAGCGCTCGGTATGAATCAACGTCGGGCAGGCGACGTTGCCGAGATTCATGTTTTCCGTGTACCACTTGCCGACCTCGTAGGTGCGGTACGACTGGTGGGCGTAGGTGGTCGGGAAGGCCGCTGCGTCGACAGTGCCACGCTCGAGCGAGGTATAGACCTCGGTCGCGTCGACCGAGGTCGGAATGGCGCCGAGCTTGGTCATGGCAGCTCCGATGCCGGCCAGCGCCCGCACCCGCATGCCCTTGAAATCCTCGATCTTCCTGGGCGCCTTGCCACGGCCGACGAACTCGTTGGTCGGCAGCACTGCCGACAGGTACGGGATGGCGTTCCAGCCGGCGAACTCCTTGACGATCACCGGATGCTTGTAGAACGCCAGGTGCACCTTTTCCTGCACGTCGAGATCGGGGATCGGCAGGAAGGGCAGGTCGAGCGCCGAGAAGGCCGGCAGCTTCTCGGGATGGTAGGACGCGCAGATGTTGGTCATCTCCAGGCTGCCGACCTTCAGGAGATCGAGCAGCTCCTTGGGCTGGCCGAAGCTCTCGTAGCCGATCTGGATCTTGAACTTTCCGCCGGTACGCTCATCGAGGAACTTGCGCAGCGTCTCGATGTTCTGGG
>NZ_JBFWZI010000005.1:0-75728 GCF_050185545.1 Reyranella sp.
CGTCGGAGGGCGACACGGCGGCGCTCGACGAGATCGAGGCGATCATGCGCCCGGGCTCCAACATCAACCCCAACCCGCGCGCCGACATCCAGCGCCCGTCGATGGCCCAGGACATCCGCAAGGGCCGACGCACCGAGATCGAGTTCATGAACGGCTACATCGCCGATCGCGGCGCCTACATCGGCGTGCCCGCGCCGACGCACGCCAGGCTGACCGAGATCGTGAAGAAGGTCGAACGGCGCGAAGTCAAGGCCGCGCCGGCACTGCTGGGCGGGTGATGTCATGCTCCTCCCCAGCTTCGCTGGGGAAGTGTCCGCGTCTTCGCGGGCCTGCCTTCACCGACGCGAAGCCGCTCGGCTTCGCGCAGGCAGGCGGAGGGTCATAGTCTTCCGGACCGCGGCCGTCCCGCCCGCTCGTCATCATGCACTTCATGAAACATGAGCGGGCGAGACGCCCGCGGTCCGGAAGACCGACACCTCCCCGGCGAAGCCGGGGAGGTGCATGAAGAGCTAGTTCACATAAAGCCCATACGCCTCCGGATCGCCCCAGGCGTCCCAGTCCAGCGAGTTCATCTCGGCGGTCGGCCAGTAGGGGTCGTCCTCGAGCTTGTTGGTCGCCGCCTCGCCGACCAGCAGCGAGTAGGCGTGCTTCATGTAGGCGCTGCGCGCCGCGCTGTTGCCGATGTAGAGGCAGCCGCAATAGTCGCGATCGGGATAGACCCAGACCGCCTTGCCCTTGTAGGTCGTGCGCGTGAGCTGATGCGGCGTCATGCCCTGGAACGAGGCCTGCTGCGCCGGCGTCTTGATCGGGATCGCCTTGAAGCCGGCCTGCTGCAGCATCTGCTCGTTGCTGGGCGGCGTGGTCGAGCAGGCGAGCAGCGCAGCGCCCAGTCCCGCGGCGACGACAAACGACCTGAACACTCTCATTGGTATCCCCCGTTTTGATGGTGAAGCCGGCATTCCGTGGCTTCCCCTCCCCTGTTCCAGCCTCAGGCCGCCTGCCTGAGGCCGGCCCGGGCATCCTCCTTGATCATGTCGGCGCCCTTCTCGGCCACCATGATGGTCGGCGCGTTGGTGTTGCCCGACGGCTCGGTCGGCATGATCGAGGCGTCGATCACGCGCAAGCCGGCGATGCCGTGCACACGCAGCCGGTCGTCGACCACCGCCATCGGATCACTGCCCATCTTGCAGGTGCCGGTAACATGGTAGGTCGTCTGGCCGTTGCGGCGGGCGAAGTCGAGCCATTCGTCGTAGGTGTTCACGTCCTTGCCCGGGTTGTTCTCGAAGGCGATGTACTTCTCGAGCGACGGATGCGAGACGATCTTGCGGGCGATCTGCATCCCGGCGACCGTGGTGTCGCGGTCGATCTGGGTCGACAGGAAATTCGGCCGGATCGCCGGCTCGACGCCCGGCGTCGCCGACTTGATGTGGATCGAGCCGCGCGAATCGGGCCGGCACTGGCCGATTACCACGGTCATGCCCGGCTCCTTCTCGAGGAGCCGCTTCTGCGCCGTGTCGTAGCTCGCATGCGCCATGTGGAACTGCATGTCGGGCGAGTCGAGGCCGGGCCGCGTGCGCACGAAGCCGTAGACCACGCCGGCGGTGAGCGCCAGCGCACCGCGCCCGGTGGCGTAGTACTTGACGATTTCCTTCACCAGGCTCAGCCCGCGTGTCTGCTCGTTGAGCGTGATCGGCTGCTTGACGCGCCAGTTCATGCGCGGTGCGAAGTGATCGCCGTAGTTCTCGCCGACACCCTTCAGCTCGTGCTTCACCTCGATGCCGAGCCCGCGCAGCAACTCGGGCTGGCCGATGCCGGAATGCTCGAGCACGCCGGGCGACTGCACCGCGCCGCACGACACGACAACCTCGCGATTGACCCGTGCCTCGCGCGCCTGGCCGTGCACCGTGTAGGCGACGCCGACCGCACGCTTGCCCTCGAGGATGACCCGGCTCACCAGCGCGTCGGTCTCGATCGAGAGGTTGGGCCGGCGGCGCGCCGGATCGAGGAAGGCGCGCGCCGTCGACTGGCGCTTGCCGTTTTTCATCGTCACCTGATAGTAGCCGAAGCCTTCCTGGTTGCCGTCGTTGTAGTCCTTGTTCTTCGGATAGCCGAGGGCGGCGGCGGCATCGATGAAGGCGTCGCACAGCTCATGGGTCTCGCACATGTCGGCGACGTTCAAGAGGCCGCCCTTGCCGCGGCTCTCGTCGCCGCCGCGCTCGAAATTCTCCGACTTCTTGAAGTAGGGCAGGACCTGCGAGTACGACCAGCCGCGATTGCCGAGCTGGCCCCAGGTGTCGTAGTCGAGCGGCTGGCCGCGCACGTAGAGCATGCCGTTGATCGAGCTCGAGCCGCCCAGCGTGCGGCCGCGCGGACAGGGGATGCGCCGGCCGGCCACGTTGTCCTCGGCCTCCATCTCGAAGTTCCAGTTATAGGTCTTGTGATTGAGCAGCTTGGTGAAGCCCGCCGGCACGTCGATCCACATCGACTTGTCGCGCGGCCCGGCTTCCAGCAGCAGCACCTTGACGTTCGCATCCTCGCTCAGCCGGTTGGCCAGCACGCAACCCGCCGAGCCGCCGCCCACGATCACATAATCCCAATCCGCCATGACGCTCGTGACCTCCCGCAGGGGGAGTCATATCACAACTTCTCCTCCCCAAGCGCACCTTGGGAAGGTGCCCCGTCATACGGGGCGGAGGGGTTATGATTCTTCTGGACCGCGGGCGTCCCGCCCGCTCATCATCATGCTCATCATGAATCATGAGCGGGCGGGATGCCCGCGGTCCAGAAGCCCATGACCCCTCGGTCGCCGTATGACGGCGACACCTCCCCACGCGAAGCGTGGGGAGGAAATCTACCTCAAATGGCACGACACCTTGTGACCCGGCGCGATTTCGCGGAGCGGGGGCGACTCGACCTTGCAGCGCGCCTCGGCGTAGGGGCAGCGGGTGTGGAAGTGGCAGCCGGGCGGCGGCTTGACCGGGCTCGGCACGTCGCCCTGCAGCACCCGCTTCTGGCGGCGGATCGACGGGTCGGGCACCGGCACGGCCGACAGCAGCGCCTCGGTGTAGGGATGCTGCGGCCGGGTGAAGATCGTCCGCGTGTCGGCATGCTCGACGATGCGGCCGAGATACATCACGGCGATCTGGTGGCTGATGTGCTCGACCACCGCGAGATTGTGCGAGATGAACAGGTAGGAGAGCTGGCGCTCGCGCTGCAGGTCCTGCAGGAGGTTGATCACCTGGGCCTGGATCGAGACGTCGAGTGCCGACACCGGCTCGTCGCCGACGATCAGCTTGGGGCCCAGCGCCAGCGCGCGGGCGATGCCGATCCTCTGGCGCTGGCCGCCCGAGAACTGGTGCGGGTAGTTGCTCATCTGCGCCGGCCTGAGGCCGACGCGGGCGAACAGGGCGGCGACCTGCTCCTCGCGCTCGCGCTTGTTGGCGACGCCGTGCACCAGCAGCGGCTCGCCGACGATCTCGCCCGCGTTCATGCGCGGGTTGAGCGAGGAGAACGGGTCCTGGAAGATGATCTGCATCTGCCGGCGGTAGGGTCGCATCTCGGCCTTGCCGAGCTGCGTGATGTCCGTGCCGCTGACCTCGATCTTGCCCGACGTCGGCTCGATCAGGCGCAGCACGGTGCGGCCCGCCGTGGTCTTGCCGCAGCCGCTCTCGCCCACCAGGCCCAGCGTCTCGCCGACGCCGATGGTGAAGCTCACGCCATCGACGGCGTAGACGTGGCCGACGGTGCGCCGCAGCAGCCCCTTGCGCACCGGGAAATGCTTCTTGAGGTCGTTGACCTCGAGCACGGGAGCGTTGGCAAGGGTGGCGGTCATGGTTTTTCTCCTCCTCCCCCGTCATACGGAGGAGGTGCCCCCATAGGGGGCGGAGGGGGAAGTCCGCAGACGAGATGTCGAAGAGTCCGACGTCGGAATTTCATGCATCTCGACCGAGGCTCTCCTCCTCCGGCCCTCCGGGCCACCTCCCCCGTATGACGGGGGAGGAAATCGATCGGGCCCTTACACATCACTGTGCCAGCAGGCGGCCCAGTGGCCGGACCGCTTCTCCTTGTAGACCGGCCGCTCGCGCCGGCAGAGATCGTCGGCGCGCTCGCAGCGCGGCGCGAAGGCGCAGCCTTCGGGCAGGTCGAACAGCGGCGGCACGATGCCGGGGATCTCCTGCAGGCGCTGCCCCGCCCGCTCGACCTCGCCACGCATCAGATCGAGGCGCGGGATCGAGGCCAGCAGGCCGACCGTGTAGGGATGTATCGGCCGCGAGAACAGCTCGCCGACCTCGGCCTCCTCGACCTTGCGGCCGGCGTACATGACGATGACGCGCCGCGCCGTCTCGGCGACCACCCCGAGATCGTGCGTGATCAGGATCACGGCGGCGCCGAACTCGCGCTGCAGCTCGACGATCAGCTCGAGGATCTGTGCCTGGATGGTGACGTCGAGCGCCGTCGTCGGCTCATCGGCGATCAGCACCTTGGGATTGCAGGCCAGCGCCATGGCGATCATGGCGCGCTGGCGCATGCCGCCCGACAGCTGGTGCGGATACTCCTTGGCGCGCTGCTTCGGCTCGGGGATGCGCACCAGGTCGAGCATCTCGATGGCGCGCGTGAGCGCGGCCTTGCGGTCCATGTCGCGGTGCAGGATCAGCGCCTCGGAGATCTGCTTGCCGATGGTCATCACCGGGTTGAGCGAGGTCATCGGCTCCTGGAAGATCATCGAGATGTCGTTGCCGCGCACCCCGCGCATCTCCTCCTCGCTCAACTTCAGGAGATCGCGGCCGGCGAGGCGCACCGCGCCCGAGACGATGCGGCCCGGCGGATCGGGGATCAGGCGCATCAGCGAGAGCGCCGTCATGCTCTTGCCGCAGCCCGATTCGCCCACGATCGCCAGGGTTTCGCCCGAGGCGACCTCGAAATCGACGCCGTCCACCGCCTTGACGATGCCCTGCCGCGTGTAGAACCAGGTGCCGAGATCCTCGACCTCGAGAAGTGCCGTCATGAACGCTGTCTCGGATCCAGAATGTCGCGCAAGGCGTCGCCCAGCAGGTTGGTGCCGAACACCGTGAGGCTGATGGCGACGCCGGGGAAGATCACCAGCCAGGGCGCGGTGCGCACGTACTCGGCCGCCGATTCCGACAGCATGCGGCCCCACGACGGATAGGGCTCGGGAATGCCGAGGCCCAGGAAGGAGAGCGACGCTTCCACCAGGATCGCCGAGCCGAGCTGGGCGGTGGCGAGCACGATCAGCGGCGCCAGGGTGTTGGGCAGCACGTGGCGCACGGCGATGCGCACCTCGCCCATGCCGACGGCGCGCGCCGCCTCGACGAACGGCTGCTCGCGCAGCGACAGGGTGTTGGAGCGCACGACGCGCGCCACCGTCGGCACCAGCGGGATGGCGATGGCGACGATGGTGTTCTCGAGCGACGGTCCCAGCGCCGCCGCCATGACCAGCGCCATGACCAGGAGCGGCAGCGACTGCATGATGTCCAACAGGCGCTGCGTGAGGAGATCGAACGAACCGCCGAGATAGCCGCTCATCAGGCCGATCGACACGCCGAGCACGCCGCCCAGCAGGGTGGCGCCGGCGCCGACGGCGAGCGAGATGCGGGCGCCGTAGACGATGCGGCTGAACATGTCGCGGCCCATGAAGTCGGCGCCCAGCCAGAAGACGCTGCCGGGCGGAGCGAGCGAGGCCTTGGCATCGGTCGTCGTCGGGTCCATCGGCGCGATGAGATTGGCGAACACCGCGGTCAGCACGAAGACCAGCACGATGATCGCGCCGACCGCCCCCAGGGGATAGCGCCGCGCCAGGAAGCCGAGCTGGCCGCCGAGACCGGTGATGTTGGCGCCGGCGCGGGCAAGCTCGGCATCATGGTCGATTGTCGTCATGGCTCAGGCCTCGACCTCATGGGTTGGCGTCATGACCCGGCTGGACCGCGGGCGTTCCGCCCGCTCGGAATCTAGAACGGGCGGGACGCCCGCGGTCCGCATGAAGCATGATCCGAGGAACCGGTTCGTGACCTTGTCGGCTGTCGTCATGGCTCAGTCCGCGAACTTGATGCGGGGGTCGAGGGCCATGTAGGCCATGTCGACCAGGAAATTCACCACGACCACCACGAAGGCGATCAGCATGACCAGGTTCTGGACGATCGGGTAGTCGCGCCAGCGGATCGCCTCGACCAGGAAGCGGGCGACGCCCGGGATGTTGAACACAGTCTCGGTGACGATCAGGCCGCCGACCAGGAAGGCCGCCTCGATGCCGACGATGGTGACGACCGGCAGCAGCGCATTGCGCAGCGCGTGGTCGTAGTTGACCGACATCGCCGAGGCGCCCTTGGAGCGCGCCGTGCGGATGTAGTCCTGGCGCATCACCTCGAGCATCGACGACCGGGTGAGCCGCATGATCAGGGCCGAGCTGCGGAAACCCACGACCGCCGCGGGGATGGCGGGCAGCCCGACCTCCTGCAGGAAGCTGCGCGGCTCGTTGGAATAGATCGGAATGGTGCCGAACCAGTGCACCGCCGCCATCAGCACCAGCAGGCCGAGCCAGAACGACGGCAGCGACAGGCCGCTGAGGCTGAGCACGCGCAGCGAATAGTCGAGGCTGGTGTTCTGGCGCACCGCGCTGATCACGCCGAACGGCACGCCGATCAGCACCGATATGACCAGCGCCATGCCGGCGAGCTTGGCGCTGATCGGAATGCGCGGGGCGATCTCCTCGATCGCCGGTCGCTCCGAGACATAGGCGAAGCCCAGGTCGCCGCGCGACAGGCCCGAGATCCAGAGGCCGTACTGCTCGATGATCGGCCGGTCGAGGCCGAGCTCCTTGGCGATCTTGGCCTTCTCCTTGGCATCGGCGATGCCGGCGGCGTCGACCAGAATGTCGGAGATGTCGCCCGGCACCAGGCGCAGCATGACGAAGATCAGCACCGACATGCCGAACAGCGTCAGCGCCATCAGGAGCAGGCGTCGGACGAGGTAGGAGCCCATTGGTTCAGCCTCTCATTGCCGAGAGATCAGACGCCTCCCCCGTCTTACGGGGGAGGTGGCCCGAATGGGCGCTGGTTACCGCGAATTTGCCGGTGGGGAAATGATATTTTGGACCGCGGGCGTCCCGCCCGAACTTGATCTTGAGGGGGGGGGACGCCCGCGGTCCGGAAGAAGAGGCCTCCGACCCCTCCGTCGCCGTAAGACGGCGACACCTCCCCAGCGAAGCTGGGGAGGCAAAGAAGAGGGGTTGGCGCCGTCGCATCGGGATCCCTACCGGTCGAGCCAGACGTTTTCGAAGCGCCAGCCGTTGTAGATGCTGTTGACCTGCAGCACCACGCCCTTGAGCTGCGGCGCCATGCAGGTGTTGGCCATGTTGTGGCCCAGGATCGGGCGGGCGACGTCCTCTGCGAGCTTCTTCTCGATCTCCCAGACGAGCTTCTTGCGCTTGTCGCGGTCGAGCTCCGCCGACTGCTGGTCGATCAGCTTGTCGACCTCGGGGTTCTTGTAGGCGCTGTAGTTGCGGTCCGAGGTCGAGAAGTAGTTCTCGTAGAAGTTAACGTCGGGATCGTCCACGCCCTGGCCGGTGAGGTTCATCCCGACCTGATAGTCCTTGCGCGTGACCTTGGTGTGCCAGACCGTCGTGTCGATCGGATCCAGCTCGCCCTCGACGTGGATCTTCTTCAGCTGGTCGATCAGGATCACCGCCGGATCGCGGTAGATCGCGATGTTGCGCGTCGCGACCTTGATCTTGAGCGGCTTGCCCGGCCCGTAGCCCAGGCCTTCCATGATCTTGCGCGCCTCGGCCCGGCTCTTCTCGACGTCGACCGCGTGGCCGGGCAGGCTCGCCAGCATCTCCTTTGGCATGCCCCAGACGCCGGCCGGCGGCGGCAGCATGGCCGCACCGTCCAGATCGTGGCCCTGGCTCAGGATGTCGGAGAAGGCCCTGAGGTCGAGGGCCATCACGATCGCCTTGCGGATCTGGGCGTTGTCGAACGGCGGCTTGTCGCGATTGATCAGGATGTTGGAGCTGACGTTGGTCGGGCGCGCCTCGCACACGGCGTCGGGACGCTGGGCCTTGACGTCCTTCAGCAGCGGGAAGGTGACGTCGGAGTCGAACGTCATGTCGAACTCGCCGGCGCCGAAGCCGAGCAGGCGCGTGCTGCGGTTGGGCACGATCTTCCAGTCGATGGCGTCGAGGTAGGGCTGGCCTTTCTTCCAGTAGTCGGGATTGCGCACCACCTTGATCGATTCGTTGCGCTTGAACTCGGCGGCCTTGAAGGGGCCGGTGCCGATCGGCTTGGAGCGCATGTCGCGCCCCGACACGTGGCAGGAGTAAACCGGCGAATAGCCGCTGGCGAGCATCGACAGGAAGGAAGGCTGCGGCCGCTCGAGCACGAAGGTGACTTCATGGTCACCGTTGGTCGTGATTTCCTTGACGTTCTTGTACCAGATCTTGCGCGGGCTCTTGCGGATGATGTCGAGTTTCTCGTCGCCCTTGCCGCGCACCGCGTCGAAGGTGCATTTCACGTCGGCGGCGGTGAAGGGCTTGCCGTCGTGCCACTTCACGCCCTGGCGCAGCTTGAAGACGAGCCGGGTCTTGTCGTCGCTCCACGCCCAGCTCTCGGCCAGGTCGGGAACGATGTGGTCGGGGCTGTTGGCCTTTTCCTTGGGATCGAAGAGCACCAGGTTGTTGAACACCGCCATGAAGGGCAGGACCGTCGAGATGGTCGCTTCCTCGTGGATCGACGCGCTCGGTGGGTTGTCACGATGAGAAATCTTGAGTGTCCCGCCCTGCTTCTGGGCGAGCGCCGGTCCCGCCGCCGACATCAAGGCAACGAACGTCCCGGCCGTCAAAGCCACTATTCTACGCATACGATACTTCCTCCCAGACACCACGCCCGACGGCCGCTCCGTTGGCCGGCGCGCTTCTTTCGTCCCCGTGGACCGGCAAGCTAGCAGATAATGTGCAACGGCCAAGGGCTAAAGCAGCCGCGAGCCCGGCGTTCCAGGCAAAGGGGCCTTTCGAGTCGGGCTGGTTCACTTTCGGGTTACAGAAGGGGGCGGACACGTCTCTCTGTTTCCTCCCCGTAATCGGGGGAGGTGGCCCGTAGGGTCGGAGGGCCGGGGGAAGGCCAGGGGGAAGGCCCCCGAGGCTTATGAAGTTCCGACGTCGGAATCAGAGGGATCTCGACTGAGGCCTTCCCCCTCCGCCTGCCTGCGCAAAGCCGAAGCGGCTTCGCTTCGGCGAAGGCAGGCCCCGTATGACGGGCACCTCCCCCGATTACGGGGAGAAAAAGAGATGCGTCCACTCCGCGCAGCCAAACCCCTACCGGTCCAGCCAGACGTCCTCGAAACGCCAGCCGTTGTAGATGCTGTTGTGCTGCAGCACGAGACCCTTGAACTGCGGCGTCCAGCAGGTGTTGGCGACGCCGTAGCCGATGATCGGCCGGGCGGCATCGTCGGCCAGGATGGTCTCGATCTCCCACACGATCTTCTTGCGCTTGCCGATGTCGGCCTCGGCCGATTGCAGGCCGATCAGCCTGTCGACCTCGGGATTGTTGTAGCCCGTGTAGTTGCGGTCCGAGGTCGAATGGTAGTTCTCGTAGAAGTTGACGTCGGGGTCATCGACGCCGACGCCGGTGCGGTTCATGCCCACCGTGTAGTCCTTGCGCTGGACCTTGGCGTGCCACACGGTGGTGTCGATCGATTCGAGCTCGGCATCGATGTAGATCTTCTTGAACTGGTCGATCAGGATCACCGCCGGGTCGCGATAGGTCGCGATGTTGCGCGTCGACATCTTGATCTTGAGCGGCTTGGCGGCGCTGTAGCCCAGCCCCTCCATGATCTTGCGCGCCTCGGCCCGGCTCTTCTCGACGTCCGGCGAATGGCCGAGCAGCCGCGGCAGCATGTCCTTGGGCATGCCCCAGAAACCCGCCGGCGGCGGCAGCATGACCGCGCCGTCGAGGTCGTTGCCCTGGCTCAGGATGTCGGAGAACGCCTGGATGTCGATCGCCAGCACCATGGCGCGGCGCAGTTGCGGATTGTCGAACGGCGGCTTGTCGCGATTGACCAGGATGTTGCCGCTGACCCCGGTCGGCCGCGCCTCGCACACCGCGTCGGGCTTCTGCGCCTTGACGTCCTTCAGCAGCGGGAAGGTGACGTCCGAATCGAAGGTCATGTCGAACTCGCCGGCGGTGAAGCCCAGCATGCGCGTGCTGCGGTTGGGCACGATCTTCCAGTCGATGGCGTCGAGCCAGGGCCGGCCCTTCTTCCAGTAGTCCGGATTGCGCACCAGCTTGATCGATTCGTTGCGCTTGAACTCGACCACCTTGAACGGGCCGGTACCGATCGGCTTCGAGCGCATGTCGCGGCCCGACACATGGCAGGAGTAGACCGGCGAATAGCCGCTCGCCAGCATCGACAGGAACGAGGGCTGCGGGCGGCCGAGCCTGAAGGTGACCTCGTGCGCGCCGTTGGTCGTCACCTCCTCGAGGTTGATGTACCAGATCTTGCGCGGGCTCTTGCGGATGATGTCGAGCTTCGCGTCGCCCTTGCCCCGCACCGCGTCCCAGGTGCACTTGACGTCGGCGCTGGTGAACGGCTTGCCGTCGTGCCACTTCACGCCCTGGCGCAGCTTGAAGGTGAGCCGGGTCTTGTCGGCGTTCCACGACCAGCTCTCGGCCAGGTCCGGCACGATGTTGTCCGGCGTGTTCACCTTCTGGTTGGGATCGAACATCACGAGATTGTTGAACACCGCCATGAAGGGCTGGTTGACCGAGATGCTCGCCTCGTCGTGGATCGAGGCGCTGGGCGGGTTGTCGCGGTGCGAGATCTTCAGGGTCCCGCCCTGCTTCTGGGCGAACGAAGGGGCCGCCGACATCAGGGTGGCGACGATCCCGGCCAGCACCGCGATCCGGTTGCGCATGACTTTCCTCCCACATGGCACGCCGTTGCCGAGGACATCGGCCGGCTCGTTGTTCGCTCCCCGTGGCCCGGGGAGGCTAGCCGATTATCGGCAGCGGCCATAGGTCAAAGCGGCGGCGGGCGACCACGGGCGCCCTAGGCGGAGGGGCCCTTGAGCTCGATCTGGTTGCCCTCCGGGTCGTGGAAGTAGACCGACGGGCCGGTGCCCTCGGCGCCGTAGCGCTGGAAGGTCTCGCCGACCGAGACGCCGAGCGGGCCCAGGCGGGCCTCGATCGCGGCCCGGTCGAACGGCTCGATGCGGAAGCAGAGATGATCCATGTTGGGCGCCGCGGATTTGGCGTCGCTCAGCACCAGGTCGAGCATCGAGGCGCCGGCGCGCATCTGCACCAGGTTGATGCGGTCGAGCCGGCGCTCGACGTTGAAGCCCAGCGCCTGCTCGTAGAAGCGGACCATGGCCGGCAGATCGTTGACCCGCAAAACGACGTGATCGATTCGTTCGACATGGAAGGTCATGGCGTCTAGCCTGTCGCAAAACGGAGTGGAGGAGAGAGCATGGCCCAGGCGATCAACGCCGCCAAGGCACGTTTGCGCAAGGGCGAGCTGGCGCTCGGCATCGGCATCCGCCTGGTGCGCAACGTCGACATCATCAAGGTGATGAAAGCGGCCGGCTTCGACTGGCTGTTCCTCGATCTCGAGCACGGCGTCATGTCGATCGAGACGGCGTGCGAGATCGCCGTGGCGTCGCAGGATTCGGGCATCGCGCCGATCGTGCGCGTGCCCTACGGCGAGCTCACCATGGCGACCCGCGTGCTCGACGGCGGCGCGCTGGGCGTCGTCATCCCGCACGTCGACACGGCCGAGGAAGCGCGCGACATCGCCGACAAGCTGCGCTACCCGCCGCGCGGCCATCGCTCGGTGGGCGGCGGCCAGGCGCAGTTCGACTACAACCCGATGCCGCTCGGCGAGATGACGAAAGCGATGGACGACAACACCCTGGTCACGGTGATGATCGAGACGCCCAAGGCGGTGGAGAACGCCGAGGCGATCGCCGCCGTGCCGGGCATCGACTGCCTGCTGATGGGCTCGAGCGACCTCTCCATGGAGCTCGGCATCCCGGGCGAGAACGGACACGCCAGGATCCAGGCCGCGGCCGACAAGCTCGTCGCCGCCTGCACGAAGCACGGCAAATGGGCCGGCATGGGCGGTGCCTACGGCGAGGACCTGCTGAAGGTGTACATCGGCAAGGGCATGAAGCTCGTGCTGGCCGGCAACGACCTTCCCATGCTCACCGGCGCCGCCCGCGCGCACCAGGCGAAGGTGCGGGCGCTCGCGGGGTGACCATTTACCTCCCCCGTCATACGGGGGAGGTGCCCCGTCTCACGGGGCGGAGGGGGAAGGCCGCAGGCGAGGTTCATAAGATCTCGACGTCGGAACTTCATGAATCTCTTCCGAGGCTTTCCCCCTGCCCTTCGGGCCACCTCTCCCGATTGCGGGGGAGGCGAATGAAGAGCCGCTCACCTCTTCCCCTCGATCTCGATTTCGACCAGGTGCGGCCTGCCTGACCTGAACGCCGCGGCAATGGCGGGGGCGATGTCGTCGGCTTTGGCGACGCGGGTGCCGGCGACGCCCATGCCGCTTGCCATGGCGACGAAGCCCAGCGCCGGGCCGCTCAGGTCCATGTGCATGTAGGGCTTGTTGGACTTCACGTCGAAGCGCTGGCGATAGGCGTCGATGTTGTGCTTCAGCACGCGGTACTCGCGGTTGGCGAGGATCACGAACACGATCGGCAGATCGTGGTGGGCGGCGGTCCACAGCGCCTGGATCGAATACATCGACGAGCCGTCGCCCGACACGCACAGCACCGGCCGATTGGGCTCGGCCACCGCGACACCGATCGCGCCGGCGACGCCCTGGCCGATGCCGCCGCCGCGGCCACTGAAATAGTCCATCGGGCCGTCGAAGGCGAAGGTCTTGAACAGGTCGAGATTGGCGGTGATGGTCTCGTCGACCACGATCGCATCGGCCGGCGCGCCGGCGCGGATCTCGGCCATGGCACGCGCCATCGAGGTCGGCGTGCGCGACCACGCCTTCTCGACTCGCGCCTTCTGCGACGCCGCCTCGGCCTGCTTCTGCGCCGCGAGGAGATTCAGGCGCGCCTTGGCGACCGCGGCGCTGAGTCCGCCGGCGGCTTGGACCAGCGCCTCCAAGGCAGCGCCGACATCGGCGATCACGCCGGCATCGAGCGCGAAATTGTAGGCGAGCCGCGCCGGCGCCGATTCGATCTGCAGCACCTTGCAGCCGGCCGGGAAAGGCGAGCCGGGCGCGTACCACACCTCCTCGAAGAACGGCCCGCCGACCATCAGCACCAGGTCGTTGCCGGCCAGCTGCCGGGCGACGCCGGGCGCATCGAAGGCAAGCGTGCCGCGCCACGCCGGATGCTCGGTCGGAAAACTGTTGCGCCCGCGCAGGCCCTCGAACCACACCGCGGCGCCGATGCGATTGACCAGCGACACCAGAGCCTTGTCGGCGCCGGCGCGCGCGATCTCGTCGCCAGCGACAATGGCCGGGCTCTGGGCCGCCAGGATAAGGCGAGCCATTGCCACGATGCCGGCCGGATCGGGCAAGCTCCTGGCAAACGACTGCCCGGGCCGGCCGGGCGGCACATGGGTCTCCTGCTCCATGACGTTGATCGGCAGGGCGACGAACACCGGACCGGCCGGCGCCTCGCCCGCGATCTTGAAGGCGCGCTGCAGGATCGGGCCGAGCTCGTCGGCGGTCTCGACCTGCACGCTCCACTTGGTGACCGGTGCCGCCATCGCCGCGAGATCGTGGCCGAGCACCGGATCGCGCAGGCGCAGCCGCGTGTCCTGCTGGCCTGCCGTCACCACCATCGCGGTGTTGTTCTTGAGCGCGCCGTAGATCATGCCGATGGCATTGCCGAGGCCCGGCGCGACATGCAGGTTGACGAACGCCGTCTTGCCCGCCGCCTGGCCATAGAAGTTCGCCGCGCCGACCGCCACGCCCTCGTGCAGGTGCACGATGTACTGGATCTGCGGGTAGTCGAGCAGCGAATCGAGCAGCGGACTCTCGGTGGTGCCGGGATTGCCGAAGATGCGGTCGACACCATGCGCCGCCAGCGTTTCCATGAATACCTGCCGACCGCGCATGGCATTTTCTCCCTGGCTTTGCCCTGCTATGGAACCTGCGAGGGGTGAGAGCACGCATGATCGGTGTTGTCGAGGCGGATTCCATTGCCAGCCGCGCTGCGGGACTGGCAGCGCTGGCGGATGCCGCGCGGCACGATCTCGCCCGGCTCAACTATCCGCCGGCCAACTGGGTGCCCGAGCACGTCGGGCCGGACGGCCGGCGCGTGCTCGACGTGCTTGTGGTCGGCGCCGGCATGTGCGGCCAGACGGTCGGCTGGGGCCTGCTGCGCGAGGGCATCCGCAACATCCGGGTGATCGAGCGCGCGCCGCACGGCAAGGAAGGACCGTGGAACACCACAGCCCGCATGCCGATCCTGCGCTCGCCCAAGCACCTGACCGGCCCCGATCTCGGCGTGCCCGCCCTCACCTTCCGCGCCTGGTACGAGGCGCAGCACGGGCGCGACGGCTGGGCCAGGCTGTACAAGATCGCCCGCCTCGACTGGCTGGCCTATCTCCTGTGGGTGCGCGAGGTCGTGGGGCTTCCGGTCGAGAACGGCGTCGCGCTGGAAGCGCTGGTGCCGGCCGGCGACCTTCTGGCGGCGCGCCTGTCGACGGGCGAAACTCTCTACGCCCGCAAGGTCGTCATGGCCAACGGCCGCGACGGCGCCGGCGGCTTTCGCTGGCCGAGATTTCCATCCTTCGATCCGGCCGATCCGCGACGGCAAGGCCTCGTCCATCACACGCTGGAGGACATCGATTTCGATCGTCTCGCCGGCAAGCGCATCGGCGTTCTCGGCGTGCTGGCGACGGCAATCGACAATGCGGCGACCGCCCTCGAGGCCGGTGCGCGCGAGGCGATCTGCTACGCCCGCCGGCCGCACCTGCCGCAGGTCAACAAGGCCAAGGGCATCTCGTTTCCCGGCTTCCAGCGCGGCATGGGCGTGCTCGACGACGACTGGCGCTGGAAGATCTACACCTACATGCTTTCGGCGGGCTCGCCGCCGCCCCACGAGTCGGTGCTGCGCGTGCAGAAGCTGCCCGGCTTCTCCTTCCGTTTCGCCGAGCCGTGGATCGACGTGATCATCGACAAGGACGGCGTCACCGTGAAGACCAGCAAGGCGGTCGAGCGCTTCGACGCCGTGCTGTTCGGCACCGGCTTCGACGTCGACGTCTCGCGCGTCGGCGAGCTCGCAGCTTTCACGCCCAATGTCCGCCTGTGGTCCGACATGCGCGCACCGGCGGAGGCGAGGGCCAACGCCGAGGCGGCGCTCTATCCCTATCTCGGTCCCGGCTTCGAGCTGATGGAGCGCGAGGCCGGCCGGACGCCGCGCCTCGCCGACATCCATCTGTTCAACTGGGGCAGCATCCTGAGCCACGGCGCGCTGGCCGGCGACATTCCCGGGCTGCAGGTGGGCGCGACGCGCGTGGTCCAGGCGATCGCCCACGACCTGTTCAAGGCCGACGCCGCCCGGCACGTGCAGACCATGTTCGAGCAGGAGGATCCCGAGCTCGAGCCCACCGACTATTTCGTGCCGCGCGACAAGCGCGTCGGGACGATCTGATTCATACGGACCGCGGGCGTCCCGCCCGCTCATGAGGAAGAGCGGGCGGGACGCCCGCAGTCCACAAGAGCATGAGGAGTAACGCGCATGCAGGCAGACTATGTCGTCGTCGGCGCCGGCTCGGCCGGATGCACTGTCGCCGCCCGTCTCTCGGAAAGCGGCGCCTCGGTGATCCTGCTCGAGGCGGGACCGAGCGACTGGTATCCGATGATCCACATCCCGGCCGGCATGCGCTCCCTGCTGCGCAACCCGCTGGTCAACTGGAACTACACCACCGAGCCGGAGAAGGGCTCGGGCGAGCGCCGCCTCGACTGGCCGCGCGGCCGAACCCTGGGCGGCTCGTCGTCGATCAACGGCATGCTCTACGTGCGCGGCGCGCCGGCCGACTTCGACGGCTGGGCGCAGATGGGCTGCCGCGGCTGGAGCTACGACGACGTCCTGCCCTACTTCAAGAAGTCGGAGCACTACGTCCAGAAGGGCGATCCCGATGTGCGCGGCCAGGGCGGCCCGCTCAAGGTCGAGGACTACCGCACCATCCTGCCGCTCACCCATCGCTTCGTCGAGGCCGCGCAGCAGGCGGGCTTCCCGTTCAACCCCGACCTCAACGGCACGCAGCGCTACGGCGTCGGCTACTCGCAGATGACGCGGCGCGGCCGCTGGCGCGGCTCGACGGCGCAGACCTTCCTGCGCGAGGCGCGGCGCCGCCCGAACCTGCGCGTCGAGACCGACGCGCAGGGCGGCCGGCTCACCTTCGACGGCAAGCGCTGCACCGGCGTCGAGTTCCAGCGCGGCGGCAACCTCACCACGGTACGCGCCAACCGCGAGGTGATCGTATCGGGCGGCACGGTGAACTCGCCGCATATCCTGCAGATCTCCGGCGTCGGCCCGGCAGCGCACCTGCAGTCGCTCGGCATTCCCGTCGTCCACGACCTGCCGGGCGTCGGCTCGCACCTGATCGACCACTACGTGGTCCGCCTGGTGCATCGCGTGCAGGGCACGCGCACGGTGAACGAGCTGGCGCGCTTCCCCGGCGTGCTGCCGGAGATCGCGCGCTTCTTTCTCACGGGCAAGGGCGCGCTGACGTTCGGCGTCACCACGGCACAGGTGTTCTGCGACAGCCGCGAGGGCCTCGCCTCGCCCGACCTGCAGCTGCTGTTCACGCCTGGCAGCACCAACACGCTGAAGTTTGGCCAGCTCGACGACAAGCCGGCGATGAGCTGCGTGGTCTGCGTGGTGAAGCCCGATTCGCGCGGCACCATCATGGCCGAGTCGGCCGATCCGTTCGCGCGGCCGGCCATCCGGCCGAACTACTTCACCACCCGCACCGACGAGCTCGCGCTGCTGGGCGGCGTGCGCCACGTGCGCCGCATCTTCGCCGCTCCGGCTCTGGCCCAGCACAGTCTGGGCGAGACCAGCCCCGGTCCCGACCTCAAGAGCGACGCCGAGCTGCTCGATTACGCCCGCCGCTTCGGCAACACGCTCTATCACCCGGTCGGTACCTGCAAGATGGGCGAGGACCCGCGCGCCGTGGTCGATTCGCGGCTGCGCGTGCGCGGCATCCAGGGCCTGCGCGTGATCGACGCCTCGGTGATGCCGACGCTCACCACCGGCAACACCAACGCCCCCACCATCATGATCGGCGAAAAGGGCGCGGCGATGATCCTCGAGGACGCGGCGTAGGCCGATTGCCCTTCATAGGCGTGCAAATTAGTCGAAAGCCCAACAAAATCCTCATCCTGATCCGAGGTGACTTCGGGCAGATTCACGTACTCGCGAAGAGATGAGGTTGAAGGTTCCTGCGGGAACCACCAAAGGGCGAAGTTACTTCATTTGAAGCGAGACGCCGTGCTGCGCGCGGCTCCTCAGGAGCGCCCCCAACGAAGCGTTTTCAGCACGGGCAATGAGCACCGCCGTTGGGGCCCATCCTCCGAGACGCGCCCTTCGGGCGCTCCTCAGGATGAGGATTTTGTTGGGCTTTCGGCCAAGCTTGATTTGACGCCTATGCCGCGCGTCTTGACCGGCGGAGCTTCTCAACTGACGCCCTCGTGGCAAGAGGCCAATAGCAAACCTCGCCGAAACACCTCTCCTCGCGAGACAAACCCTGTTCGCGCCGTCAGCGTGCATCACGCTCGTACATGGATAGACACTCCGGCTCGCGACCGCGCACGACACGCTGTCCGGCCAGCGACCCGCGCGCCTCGGTAACGACGGTCCGCTGCGCCTCGCCGCCGCTGTCGGCGTGGAAGTAGATGACGACCCAATCGTGAACCCTGTCGAGCTCATGCGCACGGGCTGTATTGGAGAACAGCGCCGTGAAATGCCATGGGCCACGGCGCGTGTGGAGAACCGGCAGCCATGCTTCGCCCTTCGGGTTGAACCGTCTCGGGGCGATCTTCCGGAGCTGGTCCGCCCCTGCCTTCGCCCGATACTCGCGATCGACATCGAGCAGGTCGTCGACAGACGGCTCGTCGCCGGGCGGCATGCGAACCGGGCGAATGCGCGCCAGCATCTGGCCCAGCACGGCGCGCAACGCCGCCTGCCGCCGCGGACCCAGCCCAGAGACCGGCTTGACACTCTTGTCATGCAGGGCGGCCTCGAGTTGCTCGAGGGTCTCGGCGTGATACGTTTCATGAAGACGCTTGGCCAGGATCGGCCCCACGCCCGGGATCGTGCAAAAGACATCGAGCGGCTCGGCCGAGCCGCGCAGCCGCTCAAGATAAGCCCAGCGCCCCGTGCGCGCCAGTTCGGCCAAGGCACCCGCGATGCGTACGCCGACGCCGGGGATCCCGTTCAGGGCAGCGATGCCGCCGGCCTCGAACAGCTCGCGCACGTCCGTCTCGAGCGCGGCGACGGCGTCGGCTGCGTGCCGATAGGCGGCGACCCGATAGGGGCTGTCGTCCTGGTGAGCGAGGAGCGTCGCGGCCTCACGCAGGCGCTCGGCGGCCAGCAGGTTGAACGGGGCCAGCCTCGATTGTGCAGCCGGCTCGAGCATGTCGCCACCCTACTGCCAGTTGAGCCCTGCCTTCACCCCCGCGGCAGTCGCCCGCGCAGGATGAAAGCTCGCTGCCGAGCACGATCTACGGCCACAATGCCCTCAGCGGCAACGGAAGATGATCGATGATCTTCGCCGACTCGCCCGGGTCGAGCCTTTGCCAGAGGAGCCTGAAGACCCCCTTGGTCACTGTCAGCGGATCCATCGGATACCGCGGTGGCAACTGCTGCGCGACGTGATCGGCGAATTCCTGCACGGTGCGATCCTTGGTCGGCTTTCCCGCCATGTGCCAGCCCTCGTAGTAGAGACCGCGCACGAGCATCGGAAGCTGTGCGCCGAGATGCACCGCCATCGCGGGCGTCATGCGATCACGCAGGGCGTGCAGCACGGCGCGCAGCGCACTGTAGGCATCGTGCCGATTCTCGAGGTGCAGCAGTTCCACGAGTTCCTTGAGCCAGACGTTGGTTTCCTGAATCGTGTGCTCGAAAGTGGCGACACCTGGAACATTCATGGCGCCCTCCGCGACGTTCATCGGGTTGAGGTGGCCACCCATTACCTCGGGGGAGCGACGTCTGGTTTGAGGCAGGTCAAGCGTGACCTTGCCGCATGGCGCCGACACCGCAACCGGCGGGAAATGCTCCCGTCAACGTGCGGCGGAGCTCAACCCACCATCCCGGCGCCGAACCTCGTGGCTGGCCTGGGCCACCATCAGGTATTCGGCAAGGTTCTCGAGGGTGATAATTCCGGTGAGCCTGCCGTCAGTGTCGACCACTCCGATCAGCGCCTGCCCGCCGCCTTGAAGCTTCGCGATGGCTTCGCTGAGGGGTGCCTGCCGATCGACGGTCGCCACGTCGCGCTCCATGACGTCGACCACCGGCGTATCGGGACCACGGGTCATCAAGGCCCTGATCATGCCGTCCCTGGTGACAACACCCGTCAATCGCCCCAGGCCATCGATGACCGGAAACTCGCGCTGCGTCGTGGCCAGCAGCAACTCGGCGGCCCGCGACACGGTGGACTGCATGTCGAGCGTCAAGAACTCGGTGATTGCCGCGTCCAGCGCGGCCGCGCCTTTGGCGGCCTCGCCCAGCTCGGCTGCATAGCCCTCGTGGGACGCGGCGAGAAATATGAAAAGGGCGATGAAGAGGAGCATCGGGTTGCCGAACAGGCCGAGAAAGCCGAGGCCGAAGGCGATGGCTTGGCCGATCTGGACCGAGACCCGGGTGGCGCGAACCTTGTCCATGCGAAGGGAGAGAAGAGCCTTGAGCACGCGCCCGCCATCCATCGGGAACGCCGGGATCAGGTTGAACAGCGTCAACATGACGTTGACCAGGGCAAGGTTCGCGACGAAGCCGTTCTCCTGGCCGCGCGCCATGCCCGCCACCCACTCCGCGTCGGGGAGCCGGCCGAGTGCGGCGAAGAGAAAGAGGGCTATCGCCGCGTTCACGACCGGTCCTGCGAGAGCCACCAGCAGCTCCTGGCCCGGTTTCTCGGGCATCCGCTCCGTCGTGGCGACCCCGCCTATCGGCAGAAGAGTGATGTCGCGGGTGGCGATTCCGAAGCGCCGCGCCATCAGGACATGACCGTACTCGTGCAGGATCACGCAGCCGAAGACCGCGAGAATGAAGGTGACCGCGCCGAGAGCGGCGACAAAGCCGCCTTGCATGGCTGCGGCAAAGCCATACCAGGCAATGAGCAGCAGGAACGTGAAGTGGAGCCGCACCTTTGTCCCGGCGACCTCTCCGAGCGAAAGCGACCATCCCATCATGACCAATGTGCTCCCAGGCGACGCGAAGTGGTCTGCCAAGGGCACATAGCTTCCGCGGAAACGGACGCGTGCCGCCTTGACCTGCGTCAACGTCGGGCGTTCCTGACCGAAACATCGGTCGCTCTTGCCCGGCGACGATCCTGGAGGATGCCGCACAGGCCGGAGCCTACTGACCTGTCGTCTTCGATGACGAGGGATCTGGCCGATCATCCTTCAATCCCAAGGCGCTGATGATCGAGGACGCGGCGGCCGCGGCAAACGCATCGTTGGGATGCCACGTGTCGCCCGGAACCTCCTCGACGGATCGGCCGCGAGCCAGCATTCGATCCAGCACCGGCAACAGCGAAACACACTGCGAGACGGTCTCCCGACACGCTCTTTCCAATGCCTGCCAATCGCGGCGATCGGTGGGCGAAAGCGCTGCTTCAGGCGCCAGGATCGGAAACAGGACGACGTCATACCGGATGCCGTGCCTGGCGGCGAAATCTGCCATGCGGGCGAAGCTGTCGCGCGCTTCCGCGAACCCATCCGATTCCGCCGCCTGCGACAGGAAGGCCGCCAAGCCGATCCGGTAAAGATACGAGTGCTGAAACAGCCACTGATTGACGTGCTGTCTGGGAGAATTGGTCAGATAGGCATTCAACGTGCCCGTCTGATCCCTGAACACGATCGGCGTAGCCCGAAGATCATTGCCATGAACCTGGTGAATGATGTGGTTCACCTCGACCGTGGACTGGAACTTCAGAAAGAAGCCGACCTCCTGCGCAAGATTGAAGGCTTCGACGCCCCCGTTGAGGTATTCGGTCTCCGGATCGCCCAGTTGCTCTCGAATGGCATCGACGATGCGACCGCGGGCCGTCACCGAATCGCCCAGGAACAATATTCTCCGGCGTACAGCCGATCCATTCGCGAGCGATCGGCGCAGCAGGCCATCTCTGTCATAGCCGCCAGCGACGCCCGGTTTCGGCCGGAAGCCAATTTCCTCATCGGGAACCATGAGGGCCGACATCCATGCGGCACTCCGTTCACGGAGGAACGCTAATTCCACGCCGGATCCGAGGGCGCCCCGAGGATAGAGAATCCGCAGGCCCGCTTCGCAGCCGCCGACGGCGATCAGGGTCGATACGGCGGCCAGCACGATGTTGGTAATGTATCGGCGCATCTCGTGTTTCGGCGCGGCAATCTGCCCGATGAGAACGGTGCGGCCTTCCCCGCGCAGCGTGCCCTCAGGAAGCCTTGCCCCACAATCTCCTGGTCGCGATGTCGGCGCCCTCGCGGCAGGCCTTGAGCTTCTCCCACACCACGTCCTCGGCGACGAACTGGCTGCCGGCGAAGGTGCCGAAGCCGCAATCGACCGAGGCGATGACGCGGCTCCTGTCGCCGACCGCGTCGACCGCCTCGCAGATGCGGTTGGCCACCACCTCGGGATGCTCGACGAAGTTGGTGAGCGAATCGATCACCCCGGGCAGCAGCACGAAACGGTCCGGCAGCTTGTTCTTCCTCAGCGCGGCGTACTCGTGCTGGTGACGCGGGTTGGCGAACTCGATGCTGAGACCTCCCACCCTGGCGCCATAGAGCACCGGCAGGATCTCGCGCATCGGGATGTCGTGCAGGTGCGGGCCCTCGTAATTGCCCCAGCAGCAATGCAGCCGCACGCGCTCGGGCGGGATGCCGGCCAGCGCCTCGTTCAACGCCGCGACGTGCATCTCGGCGATCTTCACGAACTCGGCGTTGCTCTTGTCCTGGAACAGCACGCCGCGCTCCATGGCGAGGTCCGGCGCATCGATCTGCAGCAGGAAGTCCTTGGCGATCAGCTCGTATTCCTTCCGCATCTGCCGGGCCAGCGCGAAGACATAGGCCTCGTGGCTGTCGTAGTGCGCATTGAGGAGCGTGGTGGCGATGATGCCGGGCGAGGCCGCCGTCATGAAGGCCTCGACCGGCGGCTTCGCCAGGCCGTCCAGGGCCGCGCGGAACATGCGGCACTCCTCCTGCGCCGCCGTCAGGTCGTCGTAGACCACATCGGCCACGGCCTGCGGCGCGTTGGTAACCTTGGCGCGCCGGTCGAGCCGCCGGGCGGTCTGCGCCGCCCATATCGGAAACTTCGTATAGTCGGGCGAGCGCGGGCGCTTGGACTCGCCGCCGAAGCCGGTCATGCGCTGCGCCACATAGGTCTGGAAGCCGACACGCGGCTGCTCGCCGTCGTTCAGCACGTCGATGCCGGCAGACGCCTGCTCGGCCACGACGTGGCGCACCGCGGCCTCGGCCTCGCGCGCCAGCGCGGCCTTGTCGACTGTCTCGCCGGCCTCGTCGCGGATCAGCAGCTCGCTGAGCACAGGGTTGCGCGGCAGGCTTCCGACATGGGTGGTCAGGATTCGCTCGTTGCTGTGCTTCATGTCAGTCCACCTTGGCTCCGACTGCCTTCACGACCTCGGCCCAGCGGGCGCGGTCGCGCTTCACGGTCGCCTTGAATTGCTCGAGCGTCTCGTAGCGTGGCGTGTTGCCGAGTGCCACCAGCTTGGCGTTGATATCGGGATCCTCGATCGCCGTCTTGAGCGCGGCGTTCATCCTGGCGGCAATCGCGGGATCGAGGCCCTTGGGGGCGAAGATTCCGAACCAGATGAAGCTCTCGTAGCCCGGCAGGCCCTGCTCGGCGATGGTCGGCAGGTCGGGCATGACGGCGACCCGCTTGGCCGTGGTCACGCCGAGCAGGCGTACCTTGCCCGCCTTGGCGTGCTGCATCATCGCCTGCAGCAGCGCGAACACGCAGCAGGTCTCGCCCTTCAGCAGCGAGTTGGTGGCATCGGGCCCGCCCTTGTAGGGCACGTGCACCATGTCGAGCCCGGCCTGGGCGTTGAACGCGGCGAAGGCCAGGTGCGTGCCGGTGCCGTTGCCGGTCGAGGCGAAGCTGAATTTTCCGGGCGCCCCCTTGACCCTGGCGATGAAGTCCTTGACGTCCCTGGCGTCGATCACGGCCGGATTGATGGCCAGCACGTTGGGCACGTCGACGATGGTCGAGATCGGCGTGAAGTCGGTCTCGACGTCGAACGGCAGCCTGGCATAGAGCGCGGGGTTGACGCCGTGGGTGGCGGCGGTGCCGAGCAGAAACGCGTAGCCGTCGGGCCTGGCGTTGGCGACCGTCTCGGAGGCGAGGTTGCCGCCGGCGCCGCTCTTGTAGTCGAGAAGGATGCGCTGCCCCAGGGTCTTCTCCAGCGAGGGCTGCAGCAGGCGCCCGACGACGTCGACGCCCGACCCGGCGGGGAAGCCCATGTAGATGACGATCGGACGCGCGGCGGGCCAGTCCTGCGCCTGCACCGATGCCGCTGTGAAAAAGAGAACGACCACGCCCAGCAACCACCGCACCATCCGCAACTCCCTAGGTTCCTCAAGTTGGCTAGTATGCTGGGGCAAGGGAAGGAGAATTGCCATGGGGTACATGACCGACGAGCGCCGGCTGATCCAGGAGACGGCGCGCGCCTTCGCCATGAAGGAGGTGCTGCCGGTCGCCAACAGGCTCGATCCCGAGAAGGGCGACATCCCGCGCGAGCTGATCCAGAAGCTGGCGGACATGGGCTATTTCGGCATCGTCATCCCCGAGCAGTACGGCGGCCTGGGGCTGGGCGTGTTCGAGTACTGCCTGATCACCGAGGAGCTGGCGCGTGCCTGGATGAGCGTCGCCTCGATCATCGCGCGCGGCAACGGGCTCTCGGCCGGCCGCGGCATGACCGACGCGCAGCGCGCGGTGTTCCTGCCGCGTGCCGCCCGCGGCGAGTTTCTGGGCGCCGCGGCGATGTCGGAGCCGAACGTCGGCTCCGATCTCGGCAGCATCGCCTGCCGGGCGCGGCGCGACGGCGAGGGCTGGGTGATCAACGGCAACAAGTACTGGTGCACCTTCGCCGACGGCGCCGACTACATCATGCTGGTCGCGCGCACGTCCGATCCGCCCGACCCCAGGCGCAAGCATGTCGGCCTGTCGTCCTTCCTGATCGAGAAGCCGCGCGGCACGCTGCCGCCCGGCGTCAAGGGCGCGCCGATTCCCAAGATCGGCTATTTCGGCTGGAAGACCTGGGAGCTGGCATTCGACGATTGCCGCCTGCCCGGCTCGGCGCTGATCGGGGAGGAGGGCCGCGCCTTCTACTACATCTCGGCCGGCCTCGAGCGGGCGCGCGCCCACACCGCGGCGCGCTCGATCGGCCTGGCGCGCGGCGCCCTCGAGGACGCCACCGCCTATGCCCAGGAGCGCCGGCAGTTCGGCCAGGCGATCGGCGAGTTCCAGAACACCCGCTTCCGGCTGGCCCGCATGGCGACCGAGATCGAGGCGGCGCGCCAGCTGCTCTATTTCGTGTGCGACGAGATCGATCAGAAGCGGCGCTGCGACAAGGAGGCGGCGATGGCGAAGTTCTTCGCCTCGGAGATGGCCGAGCGCGTGACGTCGGAGGCGCTGCAGATCTTCGGCGGCGCCGGCTACACCACCCTGCACGCCGTCGAGCGCTACTGGCGCGACGCGCGGCTCACCAAGATCTTCGAGGGCACTTCGGAGATTCAGCAGCGCATCATCTCCGACCATCTGCTTGGCAAACCGAAGCCGGCGTGACTCATGTCATCGTCAGGCCAATAGACCAACGCCGGTAGCCGCAAGCGCGCCCAGGATGACTACCAGCCAGGGCGCGGCTTTCCAGGAAACGAGCAGCAGGAGCGCCACGACGGCGATGGCGAAGTCCGCCGGGCCGTCGATCGCGCTGGTCCAGACTGGATTGTAGAGCGCCGCCAGGAGGAGCCCGACGACGGCGGCATTCACGCCTTTCAGGACCGACCTCATGACCGGGTGCTGGCGGATCCAGTTCCAGAAATGCAACGGGCCGATCGCCAGGAAGAAGGACGGCAGGAAGATTCCGATGAGGCAGAACAGGCCACCCAGCCATCCGCTGGGCTGCGGCCCCATGACGGTGCCGAGATAGGCGGCGAAGGTGAACAGCGGTCCCGGCACGGCCTGCGCGGCGCCATATCCCGCGAGGAAGGCATCGTTGCTCACCCAGCCCGGCTGAACGGTGGACGCCTGAAGCAGCGGCAGCACGACATGGCCGCCGCCGAACACCAGCGAGCCGGACATGTAGAAGGCGTTGAACACCGCCAGCAGCTGATCCCCGGTCGACGAGGCCAGCAACGGCAGCCCGATCAGCAGCACGAAGAACAGGACGATCGAGCCCACCGACCACAGCCTGCTGATGCGGATCGGGAGCGGAATCAGCGGCACGACCTCGCCCGGCAGGAACCGCCAGCCGATCAGGCCACCCAGAACGATGGCCCCGACCTGGCCGATCGTCGACGGAACGGCCAGCGCCGCCACCGTCGCAGCCGCCGCGATCGCCAGCCGCTCGCGATCGGGGCAGAGATTCCTCGCCATGCCCCACACTGCCTGGGCGACCACCGCCACCGCCACGATCTTCAGCCCATGCAGCCAGGCCGCGCCGGAAAGGTCGCCGAGCGCGGTCACGCCGTAGCCGAAGACGATCAGCGCCAGTGCCGACGGCATGGTGAAGGCGAGCCAGGCGGCGAGCGCTCCGGGGATACCCGCCCGGATCGTGCCAATCATGATGCCGACCTTGCTGCTGGCGGGCCCCGGCAGGAACTGGCTGAGTGCGACGACGTCGGCGTAGTGGTCCTCGTTGAGCCAGCGGCGACGATCGACGAACTCGGTGCGGAAGAAGCCGAGATGGGCGATCGGCCCGCCGAAGCTCGTGAGCCCCAGCCGCAGGAACGCGAGGAAGACCGTCCAGGCGGAGTCCTGCGAGGAAACCTCGGGTGTTTCGGTCGTATCGTTCATGACGTCGCTTCTCTTTAGCGGCCGATCAGCGTCCTGCGGAAGCCCGACCAGAACCCCGGCGCGGCCGACTCGGCCCGGCTGGTTGCCGCCATGCGGCGGTAGAGGTCGCGCAGGTTCAGCCGGTCGGCGCGCGCCTTGAGCTGGGCGCCCTGCTTGCCCGGCTCGAGCACGAGCTCGCGGGTGTGGAACGCCTCGAGGCCTGGCCGATGGCCGATGCTGACGACCGCCGTCCTGGGCAGGTCTTCGGCCAGGAGCCGCATGACGTTGGCCTGGCCGGCCTCGTCGAGCGCCGATGTCGCCTCGTCCATGAACACCCAGGCCGGCTTCTGGATCAGCACCCGGGCGAAGGCGACGCGCTGCTGCTCGCCGCCCGACAGGATGTGATCCCAGCGCTCGGTCTCGCCGAGCCGCCCGCGCAGATGATCGAGACCTACCTTGTGCAGGGCCTCGCGCAGGTCCTCGTCACTGAAACCCTCCGGCCGCTCGGGATAGAGGATGGCCTCGCGCAAGGTGCCGAGCGGGAAATACGGCTTCTGCGGCATGAAGGCGATGCTGGCCTTGGGCAGCTCGACCGCGCCGCGCCCCCACGGCCAGACGCCGGCGATGGCGCGCATGATCGTGCTCTTGCCGCTGCCCGACTGGCCGCGGATCAGCACCCTTTCGCCGGGCCGAATCTCGACCTCGGCCTCGGCGACCAGCGCCTCGCCGTCGGGCCGCGACAGGCCGACCTCGCGCAGGATCAGGCGGTCGGACCGGCCTGGCGTCACCTCGATGCGCTCGCCGTCTCCTGCCTCGGCGTCCTCCTCGAGATCGTGCAGCGCGGCGTGGAGATGGACCACGCGGTCGGTCGAGGCGCGCCAGTCGGCGAAGCGCGGGAAGTTGTCGATCACCCACGACAGCGCCCATTGCACGTTGGAGAAAGCCTGCGCCGTCTGCATCAGGCCGCCGAGCTGGATATCGCCGGCAAGATAGCGCGGCAGCGCCAGTATGAGCGGCACGACCGGCGCGATGTAGGCAAGCGAGCTGGTGAGCAGCGCCAGGCTGCCCTGGCCGCGCGTCTGGGCGTGCCAGGCAGTGCCGAGCTGGGACATGGCGTCGCGCAGCCGCTCGCGCTCGTCGGCTTCGCCCCGCATCAGGGCGATGCCCTCGGCATTCTCGCGCGCCCGGATCAGCACCGAGCGAACGTCGGCCTCGCGGCCCTGCCGCACATTGCCCGCCGCGATCAGGCCGCTGCCCAGCGCATAGGTGAGGATCGAGCCGAACAGGGCGTAGAGCACGGCCGCCCACACCATGTAGCCCGGCACGGAGAACTCCGTGGAGCCGATCCTGATCGGCAGCTCGCCCGAGAGCACCCACAGCACGCTGAGGAAGGTGATCAGCTGCAGAAAGCATTGCAGGATGCTCTGCGCGAACTCGACGGCGAGCTCGCAGGAAATGCGGATGTCCTCGGCGATGCGTCCGTCCGGGTTGTCGCAATCGTCGGCCAGTAGGCCGAGCTGGTACTGGCGGCCGGCGTGCAGCCAGCGCCGCGTCGTCACATGGGTGAGCCAGGTCCGCCAGTTGATCTGCAGGCGCCGCCTGATGTGCAGGTGGAGGGCGACGGAGATGCCCGCCGACACGACGATGGCGGCGAGGACGTAGACCAGCTCGGCCAGCTGGACGGTGTCACGCTTCTCCAGGGCGTCGAAGAAGTCGCGGTTCCAGACATTGAGCCAGAGCGCGATCGCGACATTGATCACGCCGAACAGCACCATGCCGGCCGTGAGGGACCAGGCGACGGTGCGATAGCCGGGCGCCGTCCAGTAGCCGCAGGCGATGGCGGCGAAGGCGCGAAGCGAGGAGGGCCGCGCGCTCACTCAGTCGCGGAAGCTCGGATCGATGCGATCGAGCTTGCGCAGAAGGGCCGGCCAGTCGAGCACGCCGAACGGCCGGCGGACATGCGGCTGGTAGTTCATGTAGGTGGCATCGACCACGTCGGCCGGGACCTCGATCAGCCTGGTGTTGCACGACATCGCCGCGATCTGCGTCTTGCAGGCGAGCTCGAGCCGATGCATGGCGTTGAACGCCTCGGGGATGGTGGCGCCGGTCGTCAGCAGGCCGTGGTTGCGCAGGATCAGGGCGTTGTTGTCGCCCAGGTCCCGGACCAGGGCCTCGCGCGACGCCGTGTCGATCACCACGCCGTCGTAGTCGTGATAGCTGATCCTGGCGAAGCGCATCGCGGTCTGGGTGTTGGGCAGCAGGCCGCATTCCATGGTCGAAACCGCCATGCCCGCCCAGGTGTGGGTGTGCATCACGCAGGCGACCTCGGGCTTGGCCATGTGGATGGCGCTATGGATCACGAAGCCGGCGCGATTGACGCCGTAGTCGAGGCCGCCGAAATCCGGTTTGGCGAGGATGTTGCCCTCGTGGTCGATCTTGAGCAGGCTCGACGCGGTGATCTCCTCGTAGAGCAGCCCGTAGGCGTTGATCAGGAAGGCATCGGGCTCGCCTGGCACGCGCACCGAGATGTGGTTGGCAATCAGGTCGGACATGCCATAGAGGTCGACCAGGCGATAGGCTGCCGCCAGATCGACCCTTGCCTGCCACTCCTCGGGCGAGACCTTGGCGCGAAGATCGGCGACTTTGGCTGTCTTGAGGGCATGCACGGACACGGGAACGCTCCTGGCTGATCGGCGGTTTCGCGACCGTAGACCGGCCTGCGGGCAAGCTCCAGCACGGACGTGCCGCCCTTCGAAGCCGCAAGCTTGCGGAAACCGCCGGAGCAGCCACTTGATATCATATCATATATGGTATCGGAGATCGTGAGAGTCGTGCTCGATACAGATGTCGTCGTCGCTGGAATGCGTAGCCCTGCGGGCGCGTCAGCAGCGCTGCTGATGGCGGCTCGCTCGCGGCGACTCGTGTTGCTGGCAACGGTCGCGATGTTCATAGAGTACGAGGCGGTCTGCCAACGTGCCGAACATCGAGAAGTTGCCGGCCTGAGCCGGTCTGAGGCAAGGCAGTTTCTCGATGCGCTCGCTCAACTGGTCGAGGCAGTCGAGGGTCACTACCTTTGGCGCGGCCGATTGCGCGACCCGAACGACGACATGGTGCTGGATGCCGCGATCAATGGCCAAGCCGACGCGATCGTAACCTTCAATCGGAAGGATTTCGGAACGGTCGCCAGCGAGTTCGACATCGAGGTTCTGCTTCCGCGCGACGCATTGAGGAGAATCACGCAATGAAACCGCCAGCGACCTATCCTCTGCGGCTGCCGGCGAGCCTGCGCGCCGAGGTCGAACGATTGGCCAAGCGCGAGGGCATCAGCGTGAACCAGTTCATCGCGCTTGCCGTGGCCCAGAAGGTCTCGTCCTTGAACACGATGACCTGGTTCGCTGAACGTCGTTCTCGCGCCGACATGAAGGTGTTCGACAAGCTGATGCGCCGGAAAGGCGGTGAGCCACCGCGCCCGGACGACACGAAATAGGTGCCATGGCGACCTCTAGGGCGTGCTGCGCCGCCCGACTCACGACCCATCCGCGTGCCTGCGCGAAGCCGAAGCGGCTTCGCGCAGGCGGAGGCTGGTCAGCCAAGACACCGACACCTGCACCAGATTCGCTGGGGAGGCACCCAGCACGCCCGGCGCGCACCACGATGCCGAGAAAATCGGGGTGGTACCCGCCCTGAACTTCATAGGAGCAGATTTTAGACCTTCTTCTTTGCGTCCTTGGGGTTTCTCGCCTCGATCGCGAGCGGGTAGGAGGTGGTCGACTTGATGCGTTCCATCGAGAAGCGCGAGGTCACGTTCTTGAGCGGCATGGTATCGATCAGCTTCTTGTAGAACGTGTCGTAGGCCTTCATGTCGGGCACGGCGACGCGCAGCATGTAGTCGATGTCGCCGGCCATGCGGTGGAACTCCATGACCTCGGGCATCGCGGTCACGGTCTGGGCGAACCTGGCGAGCCAGGCCGACGAATGATCGCCGGTCTCGATCGACACGAACACGGTGAGGCCGAGACCGATCGATTCCGGCGAGACCAGCGCCACGCGGCGCAGGATGACGCCCGCCTTCTCCAGGCGCTGGATGCGCTTCCAGCACGGGCTTTGCGACAGACCGACCCGATGGGCGATCTGCGCCAGCGAGAGGCTGGCATCCTCCTGCAGGAGGGCCACGATCTTCCTGTCGATGGCGTCCATGATCGGTCACTCGCGAGCTGGGCTGGGCTACTGTCGAGCCTGCGGTCGAAAATCTCAACAGGACTTCAGGTCGGCAGCGATTCGAGCCGCACGGGAGCGCCCAACCGCGCGCTCAGCAGGTCGGCCAGCGCCTCGATGTCGCCGTCGACCTGGCCGCCATAGGCGAGCAGCCGCCGGTCGGCGCGGGGCAACCGGGCCAGGCGCCAGTCGCCCGGCTCGCAGACCAGCGAGCCGACGCTGCGGCCGCCAGCCGAGATCGTCCACGGCGTGGGCACTTCCTGCGAACCAAGGAAGTAGCGCGCGGCGCGCTCGACGAACTGGTTGGCGAGGCTCGGCATGGTCCGACTGTAGGGTCCGACCGATCGGGCGGGCAATGAAACGGGCAGCCGTTGTTGATTGGCAGCACAGGAGAATCGTCTGTTGGGTGCCTCGCCAGGAGAAAAATTCGCTCCCGGGGCGAAGGTCAGGCCCTAAAGCAGCTTCGGCGTTGGCGAGCCTCTCCAGGGGGATGTTCTCGACCGATGGCATCGGCGTTGATCAGGGTCTAACCGCCGGCGAATCGATTTTCAGGCCGCGAGCGCGATCCATCAAGTAAGCCTGAAGCTCGACGTACTCCAAGGCATCGAGAGGCCAGGCCTCGGCGCGCACCCCGACGAGGCAGTTGCGCAGGCGACGCTTCAGCGAGCCCAGCCCCTGCCATTCCAGGCGATAGATCGGATAGCCGGTCGGATGGGCCTGCGGGATGACCACGCCGGCAAGCTGCTTGCCGGCATTGTCGTCGTGGCAGAGGGCGCAGCTCAGGTTCAGCTGTCCCTGGCGGCGACGGTAGATCTCGGCGCCGCGCTCGCGGAACGGCGCCAGGCGCGGATCGGCGGGCGGGGCGATCGGCTCACCGCGCGATTGATGCGCGACCAGGGCCTCGAGCGCCAGCAGATCGCGGTTTTCCGCCGGCCACGGCTCGGCCTGCTGCCGGCCGGTGCGGCAAAGGTTGATGCGACCCGCAAGGTCGACAGGCCTGTCGGCGCCCGGCGGGATCGCGGGGTAGCGGGCGGCGACGCCCTTCATGCCGCTCACAGGACCGTGGCAGTCGGCGCACGACGTGCCGCTGGCCCCGGCAGGCCTGCTCCACGCCTCGCCGCCGAGCTGGACGAACAGCATGCCGGGATTGGCGCTGTCGTCATCCTGCATCTTCCGCAGGGCCGGTCCCATGTCCTGGTAGCCGGAGCGCCGCGTCTCCAGCGCGCCCTGCGCCACGGCATAGGTGGCGATGAACAGCGAGACGAGCCCCAGGGCGGCGCGCGCGGATTTCATCCCACGGTGATCGCGACCTGCTCCTCGACGGCAAAGTCCTCGTCGCCGGTCCAGCGCAGGGCGATGGTGCCGCTCTCGCTCGCCACGGCGAAGAAGGAGACGAACGGGTTGGCGGCGACCGCCGGCGACATCGCCATGCTGAAGACCTCCCTGCCGTTCCAGGTCGCCGTGAAGCGCTCGATGATGTTGCGCGGGATGATGCGGCCGTTGGTGCCCGGCCGGAAGCCGGTCTCCATCGGGTGAAGGATCAAGGCCTTGATCTCGATCACCTCGCCGCGCCTGGCCGTCTTGGGGACGTTGATCATCACGTTGGCCATCAGGTCATCTCCTCGAGGCAGGCCGCCAGGGTGACGATCACGTCGGCGCTCGCGCTCCAGAATTCGCCCTTGCTCGTCTCGGCGATGGCCACGATCTTCTGCGAATCGCCGAGCTTGATGCGGGTGCCGATGACGGCCCTGCCGTTGCGCGGCCCGAGCGTGGCATCGAAGACGTGCGGCTGCGGGTTCTTCTCGTTGAAGACATGGATCGCCTTGACGTGGTCGGCCTCGCTCATCGGGCTCTCGACCGACACGGTGAGCGGCACGGCGTTGCCGTTCTCGATCAGCGGCGGCAGGTCGAGCGCGACCTTGCCTTCCCGGACCGTGGCATCTCCGACGACCTCCCGGATGGCGGCCGCCATCGTCTCGGGCGTGGCACGCGCGGCGGCGACCGGCAGCATCGTCACCAGCGCCGTACCGGCGAGGAAGGAGCGTCGTTGGAGTCTACATGTCGTCATTCGCGCGCACTCCCATCTACTCCTCCCCAGCTCTGCTGGGGAGGTGTCAGCGTCTTACGCTGACGGAGGGGTCATGGACTGCGGGCGTCCCGCCCGCTCATGATGCATGATCAATCATGAACGCGCGGGACGCCCCCGGTCAAAAGAGACCACGCCCCCTCAGTCGCCGTAAAACGACGACACCTCCCCAGCGAAGCTGGGGAGGAGAAAGAAAAATCAAAGCCCTCACTCTTTCAATGTCACCAGATAGGCCACGACATCCTCGACCTGCTCGGCGGTCAGGACGGTCTTGCCGACGAACGGCCTGGCGACGTGCTGCAGCCCGGTGGTCCGGTAGTAGGCCGGCATGATCGTGTCGGGATTGAGACGGGGGCCGTCGACGATGCGCAGCCGCAGCTGGCCTTCCGACCAGCGCGCGCCCGCGCCGGCCAGGCTGGGCGCCAGCGTGCCCTGGAAGCGTTCCTCCGGGATCGGCCCGGAATGGCAGAGCAGGCAGAGGCCGACGCTGCGGTTGGCGACGATCGCCCGACCGCGCGCGGCATCGCCCGGCCGCCCGGTCAGGGACGTAGCGATGGCGTCGCCGCTGACGGTGTAGGGCCGAAGCGGCTCCTGCGCGGAGGCGGCGGGCGCCGCCAGGGTCAGCAGGAGTGCGAGCGCCGCAGGTGACAACTTTTTCCGTCGACTTCGTTCCCTTGCCGGGAGCCCCCATGTCCGCGCCATGCCCGTCAGCCGTATACCTCGGCGGTGATCGTGCGGAACCAGCTGCTGGCGTACAGCGCCTCCTGACCGCGAAAGCCGCCGACGACCTCGAGCGGGCTGACACCGCCGGCCCCTGGAACGTCCGCCAGCACGCCCTTGTTCGGTCGATAGACGCCGGCGACGGAAATGCCGTAGTCGGCCGCGACCAGGCTGTAGCAGGTGTTGATCAGGATGGGATCCTGTGGCTTGCGGCCGGCCAGCAGGTTGACGATGGCGGCGGCACACACCTTGGCCTGGGCGTTGGCGGCGAAGGCCGACTTCGGCATGCCGCCCATGATCGCCGCATCGCCCAGAACGTGGATGCCGGGCTGCAGGGTCGATTCGAAGGCGACCGGCTCGACCGGGCACCAGCCGGTGCGATCGGCGACACCGGCCTGGTGCGCGATCGCGCCTGCCTTCTGCGGCGGGATCACGTTCGCGACCGCGGCCTTGTGACGCCCGAAATCGGTGACCAGGGTCAGGGTCGTGGGATCGACCGCGGTGACCTTGCCGCCATTCGACAGCGACACCCATTCGATCATGCCGGGATAGAGCTGCGCCCAGGCATTCTGGAACAGGCGCTGCTTGGAGAACGCGTCCTTCGAATCGAGGATCAGCAGCTTCGACTTCGGCTTCCAGATCTTCAGCCAGTAGGTGATCAGGCTCGCGCGCTCGTAGGGTCCCGGCGGGCAGCGGAAGGGATTGGCCGGCGAGGAGATCACCACCAGCCCGCCATCGTCCATGTTCTGCAGCTGCTGGCGCAGCAGGACGGTCTGGGCGCCGGCCTTCCAGGCATGCGGCATGATCTGCGCCGCCGCCTCGTTGTAGCCCGGGATCGCATTCCAGTCGAAATCGATGCCCGGCGACAGCACCAGGCGGTCGTAGGCCAGCGTGCTGCCGTCGGACAGCGTCACCGACTTCGCGGATGCGTTGATCGCCGTCGCCGACAGTTGCGCCACCGTGACGCCGGCCTTGGCCACACCCTGGTAGCCGAACTGCTGCTGGTCGATGGACCGCAGGTCGGCCAGCACGTTGTTGCTGAAGGGGCAGGCGGTGTAGGTCGCGTTCGGCTCGACCAGCGTGACCGTGAGCTTGGGCTCGAGCGCCTTCAGCGTGCGCGCCGCGGTGGCGCCGCCGAAGCCGCCGCCCACGACGACGACCCGGCCGGCGCCTTGTGCCGAGGCGATCGACGGGGCGACCGCCGGAGCCAGGCCGGCGGCCAGACCGAGCTTGAGAAAGCTGCGCCGCGACGCCATGGCCCTACTCCGGCCGGGCGGCGAACCAGGCCGCGATGGCGTCGATCTGGGCATCGTCGAATCCCTTGGCGATGCGGCCCATCACGCTCGACGGCCAGGCGCCGCTGCGATATTCGCGCATTGCCGTGACAATGTCCGTCGCCTTGCGTCCGGCGATGCGGGGAATGACCGAATCGGCCACCTTCACGGGCGCGTGACATCCCGTGCAGGAGCTCGCGCCCGGCGGCGGCTCGGCCGCCTCTGCCGCGCCGGCCAGCAGGAGCGCGCCAGCCAGCGCAGGCAGAAGTGCTCGTCGCATCAGGCGCCCTTCTTCAGCTCGTGATGCATCAGCGGCAGGTCGCGCACGCGCTTGCCCGTCGCCTTGGCGATCGCGTTCAGGACGGACGGTGCCGCCACGGCGATGGTCGGCTCGCCGACGCCGCCCCAGAAGTCGTGCGTCGGCGCCAGGACCGTTTCGACTTTGGGCATCTCGTCGATGCGCATCAGGTTGTAGCTGTCGAAGTTGGTCTGCTCGACGGCGCCGTCCTTGACGGTGATCTCGCCGTACAGCGCCGCCGACAGGCCGTAGGCGAACGAGCCCGCGACCTGGCGCTCGATCTGCGCCGGGTTGACCACATGGCCCGGATTGGTGGCCGCCGTTATCTTGTGGATCTTGAGCGCGCCGTCGGAGCTCACCGAGACCTCGGCGACGCCGGCGACGTAGCTGCCGTAGCCCATCACCTGGGCGATGCCGTGGAAGTGGCCGGCCGGCAGCGGCTTGCCGTAGCCCGCCTTGTCGGCCGCCGCCTTGAGCACGGCGGCCCATTTCGGCTTCAGCATCTTGAGGCGGAAGGCCAGCGGATCCTGGCCGGCGGCTTCCGCCAGCTCGTCCATGAAGCATTCCATGTAGATGGCGTTCTGGTTGGTGTTCACGCCGCGCCAGAAGCCCGCCGTGATGTGCGGGTTGCGCATGGCGTGATCGATCAGCAGGTTCGGCACCGTGTAGCCATAGGCGGATTCGACGCCGCCCGCCATCAGGCCCTGGAACACCACCGGGTCCATGCCGTTCTGCAGGTTCTGCGGCAGCAGCGAGGCCAGGATCGACTGGCCCGAGATGCGGACATGCAGGCCGACCAGGTTGCCCTGCGCGTCGAGACCGCCCGTGAGCTTGCACATCGTGGTCGGATGGTACTGGCAGTGCGTCATGTCCTCTTCGCGCGACCAGATGAGCTTGATCGGCGTGCCCGGCATCTGCTTGGCGGCGAGCACCGCCTGGCGCACGTAGTCGGCCCGGCCGCGCCGGCCGAAGCCGCCGCCCAGCAGCTGCTTGTGGACGTCGCACTGGGCGACCGGCAGGCCGGACGCCTCCGCCGCCGCCGCCATCGCCGCTTCGCCGTTCTGCGTGCCGCACCACACCTCGCACTTCTCGGGGGTGTAGCGCGCCGTGGCGTTCATCGGCTCCATGGTGACGTGATGCTGGTAGGGGAAGCTGTAGGTCGCCTCGACCTTCTTCGTCGCGCCGTCGATCGCCGCCTTGGCATCGCCCACCTTGTTGCCCACGAAGGCCTCCGTGGCGGTGAGCCCTTCCTTCAGCATCGCGGTGATGGTCTCGGTCTGGACCTCGGCGAGCTTGCCGGTGTCCCATTCGGTCCGCAGGGCGGCGAGCGCGGTACGCGCATTCCAGTAGGTATCGGCCACGACGATCACGGCGTTGCCGTCGATGGCGAAGACCTTCTTGACGCCGGGCATCTTCTCGACCCGGGCTGCGTCGAAGCTCTTGAGCTTCCCGCCGATCACCGGACAGGCGCGCACGGTCGCGACCAGCATGCCGGGCATGGTGAGGTCGATGCCATAGATCTGCTTGCCGGTGACCTTGTCGACCGTGTCCAGCCGATTGAGCGGCTTGCCGGCGATCTTCCAGTCCTTGGGGTCCTTGAGCTTGACCTGCTTGGGCGGCTCGAGCTGCGCGGCCGCGGCGGCGACTGCGCCGAAGGTCGTCTTCTTTCCCGACGGGTGCGTGATCACGCTCTCCGACGCTTTGCACTCCGACGCCGGCACCTTCCAGTCGGCCGCGGCGGCGGCGATCAGCATCTCGCGCGCCATGGCGCCGCCCTCGCGGACGTACTGCTGGCTTTCGCGGACGCCGCGGCTGCCGCCGGTCGAGAAGTTCCTCCACACGCGGCTGCGCTTCAGGTTCTCGTTTGGAGTGGGATATTCCCAGGTGACCTTCTTCCAGTCGCACTCGAGCTCCTCGGCGACCAGCTGGCAGAGGCCGGTCAGCGTGCCCTGGCCCATCTCCGAGCGGGCAATGCGAATCACCACCCTGTCGTCGGGGTGGATCACCACCCAGGCGTTGATCTCCTTGACCTCGGCGGCGTGCGCGGCGCCGTCCCCGACGGGAAGGCGCATGCCGAGCGAGAAGCCGCCGGCGACGGCGGCGGCGCTCACCAGGAAGTTGCGGCGACGCAGCGAGGTGCGGCCGAGCGAGGTTTGAATCGTCATGGTACGTCCCTCCTCTCTCACGCCTTGGCCGCTGCGTGGATCGCCTCGCGCACCTGCTGATAGGTGCCGCAGCGACAGATGTTGGTCATCGCCGCATCGATGTCGGCATCGGTCGGCTGCGGCTTCGCCGCCAGCAACGCCGTCGCCGCCATGACCATGCCGCTCTGGCAATAGCCGCACTGGGGCACGTCGAGCTTGACCCAGGCTTCCTGGATCCTGGTCAGCGTGCCGTTGGCGGCGAGCCCCTCGACGGTGACCACCTTGCGGTTGCCGACCGAGTTCAGCGGCACCTGGCAGGAGCGGGTCGCCACGCCGTCGATGTGCACGGTGCAGGCGCCACACTGGGCGATGCCGCAACCGTACTTGGTGCCGGTGAGGCCGAGTTGCTCGCGCAGCACCCACAAGAGCGGCGTGCGCGGATCGGCGGTGAAGTTCACGGACTTGCCGTTGACGTTGAGGACAGCCATCCCGGTCTCCCGTCTCAATGGATAAGTGTGGCCGGAGCCTAGCCGAGCGCTCCGCGAGCGGCCAGCGACCGCACCGATTTCACGGATGTGTGATTGTCGCGAGACGGACATTCGCACCGCTTTGTCGCAGAACTGTGCCGGCCAATCGCGCCCTTTGTCGCCAGTTGTCGCGCCCGAACCCGCTTGCAAACATTGATACATGTCTGCCCGCTCAGCGGATGGACAGCGCGGGACGAAGCCTGATTGGACGGCCGCGCCCCGGCAGACGAGCCGTCAACACGCGCGGAAACAGGTCAATCCGTTCGTCGGAGGGCGCCTCCGTGGCGAGCAACCGAAAGAGATCGTCGGAAACGACGAGACTGCTGCCAAGTGTGCGGGTCATCCGCTCGATCCGATTGGCGACGTTCACCGTGTCTCCGAAGGCGCCGAGCTTGCCGCGTCCCGGCAGCCCGATGGCTCCGACGACCAGTGGACCGGCATGCATTCCGATACCGATGCGGGCCGCGGGCAGCGCAGCAGGGCGGTCGCGGTTCCAATTCTCCATGGCCTCGCGCATGGCGAAGCCACAAGAAATCGCGTCCTGCAGCATCGGCACCTCCGGACCCTGTGCGATCCACATCGCCACTGCGCCGTCACCGACATGGTCGTCGAGCGTCGCGCCATGGTCGGCGATCTGCGCGGCCATTTCCCGATGAAAGCCGGACAGGAGGGCAAAGACCTCGGCTGGATCGATCTCTTCGGACAGCGCGGTGAATCCCACGATATCGGCAAAGAGCACGATGCCGAAAGCCGGCTCCATCTGCGGCCAACCGCGGGTCAGGTTCGACCCGTCTGACGTCCACGGCATCGGGAAGGAGAGTCGATGACTCGAGTCGGGTTGTCCGTGCCTCATGTTCGGCCCCTGGTTATCGATCTGCCAGCGCCAATATGGGAGGCATCTGTCGCAGGGGTCTGTCCGCGAGCAGTGTTTTGAGTCACCGAGTGTCCCAGAACCGCTCGCCGACACATTCTGATAAACTTTTTTTGGGGCGCCTTCCTGCACGTTGCAGTAATTCACTGGTCGATTGGACGACGCCATGGAACCCGTACCGCACATTGCCCTGGTCGACGACCATCGTGACATTCGCGATCTCGTCGGCAAGTACCTGAGCCAGCACGGCTATCGCGTCAGCGTCGCCGAGAACGGCGCCGCGCTGCGCCGGCTCATGGAGCGCAGCGCCCCCGATCTCGTCGTGCTCGATATCATGATGCCGGGAGAGGACGGCCTTTCCGTCTGCCGCCATCTGCGCAGCACGACGAACCTGCCCATCATCTTCCTGACCGCCATGGCCGAGGAGACCGAGCGGATCATCGGCCTCGAAATCGGCGCCGACGACTATCTGACGAAGCCGTTCAATCCTCGTGAGCTCCTGGCGCGCATCAAGGCGGTGCTGCGGCGCGTGAACAGCCTCCCGCCGCAGCGCGACAAGCTGAAGGCCAGGATGATCCGCTTCGATCGCTGGCATCTCAATGTGGGACGGCGCGAACTGGTGAGCTCGGAAAATGTCGGAGTGCCCTTGAGCACGGCCGAGTTCCGTCTGCTCAAGGCCTTCCTCGACCACGCCGGGCTCGTGCTGACTCGCGACCAGCTCCTCGACCTCACCGCCGGCCGCGCGGCCGAGGCCTTCGACCGCAGCATCGACAATCAGGTCAGTCGGCTCCGCAAGAAGATCGAGCTCGATCCGAAGACGCCCATGCTGATCAAGACACACTGGGGCGGCGGCTACAGCTTCACCGCCGACGTGGAGGAGGCATGAGGCGTCTTTGGGCAAGGAGCCTTGCCGCGCAGATCATTTGCGCGATGCTGCTCGCCCTGGGACTTTCACAAGTCATCGGCTTCATGATCTCGTGGGACGAGCGCGGTCGGGCCCTCTACCTGGCCGCCAAGAACGAATTCCTCGTTCGAACGGCGTCGCTGGCCCAGCTCCTCGAGACGACGCCATCGACGCTCGACAACGACATCCTCAATGCCAGCAACACGGCGTATACCCGGTTCTGGATTTCTCCCGATGAACCGGTCGACAGCACTGCCTGGCGCCACGAGGCCTGGACCGTGCTCGCCCAGCCGCTGCCCACGTTGTCGCAGTCGATGGATGGCCGGCGTCGACTGGAGCGGCAGGCACCGCAGGCCTCTCAACCTTCGGGCAGCATCGTCGCCGCCGCTGCAGCGATGGCGCACCTGACCTGGGTGACGCTTCCGGCGCACGCATGGCCGCTCTCGCGACCCGCGAAATTTCTCTATCTCGACGACTCCAAAGGTCTGGGCATCGCGGTCCGCCTCGAGTCGGGCGCCTGGCTCAATGCGGCCTATTCCAAGACGATTCCGAACTCCCCATGGACATCGCAGACCACAATCTCGTTCGGCATAGCGGCGGCCATCCTGTCGCTGATCGCCATCTTCGTCGCACGGAGCATCGCAAGGCCGATGCGCCGCCTCGCTGTCGCGGCGGAGGCTCTCGGCCGCGGCGAAGCCGTCAAGCCGCTGCCCGAGTCGGGACCGGACGACATCCGGCAGACAGCCGAGGCCTTCAATCGCATGCAGGAGCGCCTGGAGCGCTTTGTCCAGGATCGAACACGCATGCTGGCGGCAATCAGCCACGACCTCCGAACGCCGCTCACCTCCCTGAGATTGCGCGCCGAGTTCGTCACCGATCCCGATGTCCAGGAGAAGATGCTGAAGACCATCGGCGAGATCCAGACGATGACGGAGGCCGCCCTCGCCTTCGTGCGTGAGGAGGCCACGGCTGAAGCCACCCGCGCCGTCGAACTGTCCGCCCTGGTGGGAAGCCTGTGCGACGACCTGGCGGAACTTGGCCACAACGTCTCGTTCATTGAAGGAGCCGCGATCAACTACCGCTGCAGGCCGGATGCGCTGCGGCGCGCCATCCGCAACCTGGTCGAGAATGCCGTCCGCTATGGCGAATGTGCACGCGTACGCGTGCGACGAACCGCCGAGAGCATCGATATCGTCGTCGAGGACAACGGGCCGGGCATCCCGGATGCGGCCATGGAGCAGGTCTTCGCGCCGTTCTATCGCCTGGAAGATTCGCGCAATCGCGAGACTGGCGGCGTCGGGCTCGGCCTGTCCATCGCCCGGGCCATCGCCCGTCACCACGGAGGCGACGTCGTCCTCTGCAATCGCCCGAAGGGACTGCAAGCCACGATCAGCTTGCCGCTGCTCGACTAGACCAGGCCGTGCTTGCGGACCGCGCGCTCGGATGCGCAATTGAAAGCGCTCCGATGAGTGCGCGCTTCGCGCACGGTCCGGAAGAACGCGTCCCTGCTAGAGCTTGGGCGGCGGGTAATACGGCTTGTCGCCCAATGCCAGCACGCGCTTCCAGAATCCCGGGCCCGAGGCCTTGCCGACCTCGTCGAGGTCGGCGGCCTGGCGCCACATGCTCCAGGAATCGGGATGCAGGTTGCTGGCGATGTCCATCTGGCGATCGCCTTCGGCCTTGAGGCCGTGGGTATGCAGCCAGACGCCGAGCCGGAAGCGCGTCCTTGCCTCGGCGATCTCGTCCGTGACGCGCGGCACGCCGGAGCGCGCGTCCCTGGCCGGCAAGGCGTGCTTGCCGGTCAGCACCCAGTCCCGCACGGCATCGAGATAGGCTTGGCGGGCGGCAAGCCGCGCCGCCTGGTCTTCCGGCGCCATCGTCCGGGTCTCGAGGTTCATGCGGCGGAAGTGATCGGTCGAGCCCGCCGTCTCCGGTGGCCGCACGATGCGGCCCTGCTCGTCGATCCAGATCGCCTGCGGCACGTTCACGAGATTGTAGAGATCGCTCAGGCGATGCTCGACGTCGATCAGTTGCCAGTAGGACGAACTGGCCTGCTCGATCCACGGCCGCGCATGGTCGGCGCCGCGGCTTTCCTCCGCCACGGCCACCACCATGAAGCCCTTGTCCTTCAGCTCATCGTAGAGGGTCTGCCACACGGGCAAGTCGAAGCGGCAGCCTCACCAACTGGCCCAGGTGGCGAGGAACACCTTCCTGCCGCGCAACTGCGACAGCGTGCGCGGCGTGCCATCGACATCGGGCAAGGTGAAGTCCGGCGCCTCGAGGCCTTCGAGCGCCGCGTTACGTTCCTCGGCCGGCGCGCCGAGCGCCCACACCTCGCCGGCGTCGCTGGCGATCACCGGACCGCCCAGCGTCTTCCAGAAGGCTTCGAGGTCGACCTCGCCACCCAGCACCGCCTGGGCAGGCAGCGGCACGCAGAGATCGCCTCGGCACATGCCCTCGGGTTTCAGCGTCCAGCCGGTGACCCGCTCGGCATCGTTGGCGCTCATCCACAAACCGTCGCGCGTGGCAACGGTATGCTCGTCGGTCGGCGTCAGGATCGTCGTCATGCCGGCAGCCAAGCACACTTCGCCAACCGGTGAAAGGCCAGCCCCGAAGCCTCACGCGGACTTGACCCGGCCACGCGTACTTGTCCACGTCCGTGCTACCATGGTGCTGTCGTTTCACTGGCATGGGGGGAATTCGAGATGTCGATCTTCCAGACCACAGCGGTCGTTTGCCCACAATGCGACACCAGGGTGTTCGCCAGCCTCGTCGATACGATCAACGTCGATCGGTTTCCGGAGCTCAGGGAGCGCGTGCTCGCGCGCGACCTGCACCGGGTGCACTGCCCGCGCTGCAACACGGCGTGGACCGTCCAGAAGAAGCTTCTGTACATGCACCGCGGCAAGAACACCTTCATTCTCGTCGCCACGCCGCGCAGCCGACCGGATTACGCGCGCGGCCCCGAGGTCCTGGAAGGCCTGCTGGCCCAGGTGCCCCAGCCCTATGGCAGCGACGGCGACCGCCTGACGCGCACCGTGTTCGGCCTCGAGGAGCTGCGCGAGAAACTGGTCGCCCAGGACGCCGGCTTCGACGATCGCATCGTCGAGGTGCTGAAGGCCTATGCCCTGGAGGATCATCCGGTGCTGATGCAACGCTCCAGGCTGCGCGTCGTCCTGGAGTCCGTCGACGGCACGACCGTGCGCTTCACCGCGTTCTACGATCACGACCCGGAGCGCTACGAGATCCGGATCGATCGCACGATCGTCGATCGCGTCATCGGCAGCAGCACGGAGATCCAGGCCACCTTCGCAGCCGTCCACCAGGAGAGCAGCATCTTCGCCGCGCCGCCGGCGGCCTGGATCAATTTCGGGCGCTGGTCGCCGCCCAACGACGCCTCGGCGCTCTTGCGGACCTTCGCCGGGCGCGCGCGCCAGGGCGGCCCGGTCGATTCGGGCTCCGCCGACTTCCGGCGCATGCTGCGCGACCTGCCGCGCGGCAGCCACCTGTCGGGCGTCGCCAAGCGCGACTTGCGCGATCTCAGGGACTTCTTTCGCCAGCTGCAGCCGCCGGACGAGGCCCTGCTCGACAGGCTGTTCGAGATCCGCTTCGACAAGGGCCTCGAGGACGAGTGGGCGGTGAACCTCGCGACCGACGACATTCCCCGGATCTGGGACGTGCTGGAGGCCTTGCCGCCGCTGAACGTCGAGGGCAACACCAAGCTGCTGCGGCTCAACGTGAACCAGTTCCAGGGCGGCGGCCTGTACCAGTGGTCCGGCGAGATCGAGCTCGGCGACGCCTACATCGAGAGCGCGCCGGCGCTGTTCGACAGCACGGTGCGCCACGAGATCGGCCACGCCGTCATGGCCCAGCTCGACGCCGCCCGGAACGGCATGGCAACCCGATGGGTCGCCGAGCGATTCGGCTGGCGCTACTTCGACCCGAAGGACAGCGCCCAGCTCGAACAATGGATCCAGATGATGGTGCCCGACTGGTCCAACGTTCCGGGCGAGACACGGCGCCAGATTCGCGATGCCGTGCGGGCGTCGCTGGGGCCGGGACGCAGCTGGGGCCCGCCGCCGCCCTATCAGTTGCCGCCGGGCCACCTCTGGAACAGCCCCGATTTCGGGCCGCGGCTGGCGTGCGAGAAATCAACCAGCAACTGGTTCGATTCGAATCGCGACTGGCAGCGCAGCGCCGATGGCAGCAAGGCCTTCTTCGCCAACTACTGGTACGCTTGGCCCATGGTCGTCGACACGGCAGCGCTCGACATGGTGAACGGCTTCTTGCCGTCGACCTACGCTGCGATGTCCTACTTCGAGTTCTTCTCCGAGCTGTATGCGCTTTATTTCAGCCCGGACGACGAACGCCGCCATTCGATCCCCGACGACGTCGTCGCCTGGTTCAACGCCAATGTCGGAACGCCCGTCCAGAACGGCGGCGCACCGGTGTTCGCCGCTGTCCTCATCGGCGATCTTCCGACGACTGGCCTGGCCTGAAAGCGCGACAGGGCCGCGGCGCGCTCATCTCCTCCCCAAGTGAAGCTTGGGGAGGTGTCGCGTCTTATGCGACCCGCGGGGCGTCCCGCCGCTCATGAGCAGAGCGGGCGGGACGCCCGCGGTCCGCATGATTCATGACCCCTCCACCCCGTATGACGGGGCACCTCCCCAAGCTTCGCTTGGGGAGGAGAATGACCCTACTTCGGCACCGAGATCGTGGTTTCCTTCGACGTAATGAACTCGAGCAGCACCGGTACGCCCTTCTGGGTCTGCTCGATGCCGCGCTTGATCGCCGGGATGATGTCTTCCGGCTTGGTGACCCGCTCGCCGTAGCCACCGAAGGCACGCGCCATGGCGGCGTAGTCGCCCGAGATGTCGGTCGAGCGGTACTTCTCGGTCGAGACCTTCATGATGTGCAGCTCGATCGCCATCGAGAAATTGTTGAGCAGCACCGACATGATCGGGATGCGCTCGCGCACCGCCGTCTCGAAATCCATGCCGGTGAAGCCGATCGCGGCATCGCCCCACACGTTGATGCAGAGCTTGTCGGGACAGGCGAGCTTGGCGCCCATGGCGAGGCCGAGCCCGTAGCCCAGCTGCGTGGTCTTGCCCCAGCCGATATAGCTGTGCGGCGCGGTGTTCCGCCAGAACGGCGAGAGCTGGTCGCGCGGGCTGCCGGCATCGTGGGTGATGATAGTGTTGGCCAAGTCGACCGTGTGCTGCAGATCCCACAGCACGCGGTAGGGATTGAGCGGCGCTTCGTTATTGGTGAGCTTGGGCATCCACTCCTTCAGCCAGTCGTCGGCCACCGCCTTGATCTCGGCAGCGACCGGACCGGCGTCGCGCTTCGTGGCCCCCGCCGCCTTGCAGGCCGCGATCAGCCCGGCCAGCGTCAATTTGGCGTCGCCCACCAGGCCGTACTTCACCGGCACGTCCTTGTTGATGTGGGCCGGATCGAGCGTGGCATGGATGATGGTCTTGCCCTTCGGCATCGAAATGCCAAAGTTGGTCTCGGTGAACGAGCAGCCGATGCCCAGGATCACGTCCGACTGGTCGAGAAACTGGCGCACCGCCTTCGGGTAGGCGCGGCCGCCCGAGCCCAGCGCCAGCGGATGGGTCTCGTCGAAGCAGCTCTTGCCTTCCAGGCTGGTGCAGACCGGGATGGCCAGGAGCTCGGCCAGCTCCTTCAGCTCGGCATAGGCCTCGGCCCAGTGCACGCCCTGGCCGGCATAGATCACCGGGCGCCTGGCGGCCATCAGCACCTTGGCCGCTTCGGCCACCTGGCCGGCGTCGGGTCCGTACTTGGTGACGACCACCGGCTCGTAGTCCAGCGGCTCGGGCGCATCCTCGGCGTAGGCGTCGGCCGGCAGCTCGACGATCACCGGCGAACCGCGGCCGTTGCGCAGCAGGTTGAACGCCCGGCGCATGATGTTGGCCACTTCCTTGCCGCTGGTGATCGGCTCGGAATGTTTGGCGACGTGCGCCATGGCGAGGGTCGAGTTGAAGTTCGGCGAGACGTGGGCGATGCGGCGCGGATAGCCCTGCGGGATTACCAGCAGCGGCACCGATTCGCCGTAGGCCTGGGCGACGCCGCCATAGGCATTCTCCGAGCCGGGGCCGCTCTGCATGCAGAACACGCCCATCTTGCGGCCCTTGGAGAGCCGCGACATGGCGTCGGCCATGTGCAGGCCGATACGCTCCTGGCGGACGATGATGGGGCGGATGTCGACCGCGGCGCAGGCCTCGATCAGGTGATTGACCGGATAGGCGAAGAGATACTCGACGCCTTCCTTCTTCAGAATATCGGCGATCGCCGGGCCGGTTTTCATGAAATATTCCTCCCACTCATGTTCGTTCGAACCGCGGGCGTCTCGCCCGCTCATGGATTCGAGCGGGCGAGACGCCCGCGGTCCAGCATGAGCGGGCGGGACGCCCGCGGTCCGGAGACTACTTGTTCAACTCCTTCATAGCACTATCCAGCCCGCCCAGCGTCAGGGGGAACATGCGGTTGCTCGAGAGCTGCTGCAGCAGCTGGATCGAGGGCGTGTAGCTCCAGTGCCGCTCGGGCACCGGGTTGAGCCACACCATGCTGCGATAGGTGTCGGCCATGCGCTGGATCCAGACCTGGCCCGCCTCCTCGTTCCAGTGCTCGACCGAGCCGCCGGGATAGGCGATCTCGTAGGGGCTCATCGAGGCGTCGCCGACGAAGATGATCTTGTAGTCGGGCGGGAAGGTGTGCAGCAGCTGCTGGGTCGGGTAGGTGTCGACGTGGCGCCGCCGGTTGTCCTTCCACAGTTTCTCGTACAGGCAATTGTGGAAGTAGAAGAATTCCAGGTGCTTGAACTCGGTGCGCGCCGCCGAGAACAGCTCCTCGCACACCCGGATGTGTGCATCCATCGAGCCGCCGATGTCGAACAGCAGCAGCAGCTTCACCTTGTTGCGCCGCTCCGGGATCATCTTGATGTCGAGGTAGCCCGCGTTGCGCGCCGTCGAGCGGATCGTGTCGGGCATGTCGAGTTCGACCTCGGCGCCTTCGCGCGCGAACTTGCGCAGCCGGCGCAGCGCGATCTTGATGTTGCGCGTGCCGATCTCGACGGTGTCGTCGAGGTTCTTGTACTCGCGCTTGTCCCACACCTTGACGGCGCGGCCCTCGCGGTTCTTGTCCTGGCCGATGCGCACGCCTTCGGGATTGAAGCCGTAGGCGCCGAACGGCGAGGTGCCGGCGGTGCCGATCCACTTGCTGCCGCCCTGGTGGCGCTTCTGCTGCTCCTCGAGGCGCTTCTTCAGCGTCTCCATCAGCTTCTCCCAGCCGCCCATCGCCTCGATCTGCGCTTTTTCCTCGTCGGTCAGCAGCTTCTCGGCGAGCTTGCGCAGCCACTCCTCGGGAATCTCGGCGGTCGTGCCCTCGGCCGGCAGCGCCTCCAGCCCCTTGAAGACATGGCCGAACACGCGGTCGAACTTGTCGAGGTTGCGCTCGTCCTTCACCAGCACCGAACGCGACAGATAATAGAAGTCGTCGACCTTGTAGTCCGAGACGCCCTTCTCCATGGCCTCCATCAGCGCGAGGTACTCCTTGATGGAGACCGGCACCTTGGCCTGCCGCAGCTCGAGGAAGAAGTTGGTGAACATCGGACTCTCCTCATGCGGACTGCGGGCGTCCCGCCCGCCTCATGATCAAGAGCGGGCGGGACGCCCGCGGTCCAATGACTACTGCCTCTGCTCGCGGCGCGCCATGAAGGCAAGGCGCTCGAACAGGTGGACGTCCTGCTCGTTCTTGAGCAGCGCGCCGTGCAGCGGCGGGATGAGCTGCTTGGAATCCTTGGAGCGCAGCGCCTCGGGCGGCATGTCCTCGACCATCAGGAGCTTCAGCCAGTCGAGCAGCTCGGAGGTCGACGGCTTCTTCTTGAGGCCGGGCACCTCCCGGATGTCGTAGAAGATGTTCAGCGCCTCGCGCAGCAGGTTGCGCTGCAGGTCGGGGAAGTGGACGTCGACGATCTGGGTCATCGTCTCGCGGTCGGGGAAGCGGATGTAGTGGAAGAAGCAGCGGCGCAGGAAGGCGTCGGGCAGCTCCTTCTCGTTGTTGGAGGTGATCATCACCACCGGCCGCTGCGAGGCCTTCACGACCTCCTGGGTCTCGTAGACGTAGAATTCCATGCGGTCGAGCTCGAGCAGCAGGTCGTTGGGGAACTCGATGTCGGCCTTGTCGATCTCGTCGATCAGCAGCACCGGCCGCTTGTCCGAGGTGAAGGCGTCCCACAGCTTGCCGCGCTTGATGTAGTTGGCGATGTCCTTGACGCGCTCGTCGCCGAGCTGCGAGTCGCGCAGGCGGGAGACCGCGTCGTACTCGTAGAGGCCCTGCATCGCCTTGGTGGTCGACTTGATGTGCCATTCGATCAGCGGCGCGCCGATCGCCCGGGCGACCTCGTGGGCCAGTACGGTCTTGCCGGTACCGGGCTCGCCCTTGATCAGCAGCGGCCGCTGAAGCGCGATGGCCGCATTCACCGCCACGCGCAGATCGTCGCTGGCAACATACGAGTCGGTACCGGTAAATTTCATGATGCAAAATCCAAGTTCACGGGATTGAAAATCACCCTAGTGTCGCGTCCTCGTGGCAGCAAGACCACCTTCCAGCTCCGCTACCGCACCACGAAGTAGACGATGGCGGCAGCGGCGGCGAGCAGCGACAGCGCCAGCCGGCCGGAGGCGAAGCCGACACTTGGCGCCGGCTGGCCCGGCGGCACGACGTGGACGTACGGCTTGTGCCCGGTCAGCATGGCGCCGATCAGGTTCTGCCGCTTCCACACGAGATAGACGAGCGAGGCCAGCACGTGCAGGCCGATCAGCCACCACAGCACGGTGACCCAGAACTTGTGGAAATGGGTCAGCCGGTCGACCCATTTGTCGGCGATCAGGGTGGCGAGCGGGCCGTTTACCGTGCCGAGGTCGGTGTCGGCCGTGAACAGGCCGGCCACCGCCTGGGCAAGCACCGCGAAGATCAGCACGACGACCATGGCGCCGCCCGCCGGGTTGTGGCCGGCATCGTAGGTCGGCCGTCCGGTCACGAGGTTCCGCAGATAGGCAAGGCTCGCGACAGGCCCCTTCACGAAGCTCGAGAAGCGCGCCGTCGTGCTGCCGACGAAACCCCAGGCGATGCGAAACAGGAGCAAGGTGAGGATCGCGTAACCGGACCAGAAGTGCAGCTTGATCCAGTCGCCGCCAGCCCGCCCGCTGAGATAGGACACGACGATCAGGAGCACGAGCGTCCAGTGGAACAGGCGAACCGGAAGATCCCAGACCTTGATCCTGGCGTTGCTGGTGTTGCTCTCGGCCATGTCTGCTTTGCTCCCCACGGGACTCCGACCACACGCAGTCGTGATGGCGCGTCCTTGCCTGCCCTGTTCGCTTTGACACCAACCTCTGCAACAAATGTCGCCCCGGTCGGGACGCAGCTTGCCTGCCGGTCGTAACGAATACAAAGGGGATGGCTATCATGAAAAGGATCGTTGTCGTTGCCGCAATCAGCGCGCTTGCCGCAGGAGCTATGGTAGGCGGAGCGACGATCGCCTTCGCGCAAGCCGACATCATCAAGCAGCGGCAGGACAACCGCAAAGCGGCGGGTGCTGCGATGCGCGCCATCAAGGGCATCATCGACGCCAAGGGCGACACCAAGGGCGCCGTCCAGCAGGCAGCCAAGCTCAAGGAGCTCGAGCTCGCCTTCGTGAAGATGTTCCCGGCGGGCTCCGACAAGGGCGAGACCAAGGCCCTGCCCGCGGTCTGGACGGACATGGCGGGCTTCCAGGCGGCCGACAAGGCCGCCGTTGAAGCCATTGACAAGCTCACGGTCGCCGCCGGGTCGGGCGACATGGCCGCCCTGACGGCCGCCTTCGGTGCCACCGGCAAGGCGTGCGGCGCCTGCCACGACAAGTTCCGCGTCAAGGCGAACTGAACGTCTGACAGCACGAAAAAAGGTCCCTCGCTGCGCGAGGGACCTTTGATTCGGGGGGCTGATTCTTCCGGGGGGATCTGGTTCCAGGGATCGCCGCGGGTCCGAAGGACCCCGATCTCTCAGGACACCGTCATGGGACGATGCTCGACAAAGGCGCGCTGGACAATGGCACCGGCCGTGAAGCGCCAGGTGCGCGACGCCCGCACGGCCGACAGGCGAAGCTGAGCTCTGAGGTTCATCCAGCTGTCGAGCCCGAAGGCGGCATCGAGGGAGTCGAGCACCAGCTTGCGCGAATCGGGATCGAGCGCCCTAAGCTCCGAAGCAAAGCAGGTCGCCAAACGCTCGCGCAGGACCTTGCGGAAGTGAACGACTCCGACTCCGACCGGTGGCGCGATGCCGCGGACACGCTCGGCAAAACGCCACAACGGCAGCCATTCCTCGAACAGCCGGGCGCGATCCGACACCAGCAACTCGACCCGATTGGCAAGCGGCGTCGCACTGTCGACCGCCCGCACCAGATCGAGCACCCGCTTGACCGCCAGATCGAAGGCCGCGGCGTAGAGATCAGCAAGGCTCGGGAAATGATGGGTCAGGGTCACCCTGGGGACCCCCGCGATCGTGGCGACCGCCGCCGCGGTCGGCTCGACGTCCCCGGCCTGAATCAAATCCAGCGTCGTCTGGATCAGGGTCCGCCTGACACCCTCGTCGCGGGCGATGCGGCTGTCCCGCAAGCCGGCGAGCGGGACGGGAAATCCAATGATTTTCATGTCGACGCCACGAGATTAGCTATTGCCCTAGCAAGCTCACTGTACCATGGGATGGTGACTCCATAACTTGCAAAAATGCATATCTAGAGATTACGAAAGTCCGATTTTTAAGGGGTATGACCACTTGAGATAGGCATTTATGGTAGTTCTCGGAAGGATTTCTTCGAGGCGGCACCTGACGCCGAGGAGCGGAAGCAGAGCCGACGGGCAAATTTTATGAATGTGCCGAAACACCCGATGAACGTGCGGAAAGATCCGCGATGGGACGGCGCGACCGACGCCGAAATACGAAAGGCCGGCCGCTTGGGGAACGACCGGCCTTCCTTAGGAGCCCGCCTGGGTGTGGGGTTATCGAAGCCTTGGGGTGTGTGGGAAGGGGGCTTCGATGAGCGGCTTGGGAGGCCGCCGGCGGGCTATCTGAGAAACTCTTGCGACGAAGGCTGGTTGCCGAACTCGCCGCGAAATCTCTTCACAGAACCTTTCTCTCGTGGGCAGCAAGTCTCTGAACAAATCAACCCTAACAAATGCACTCACCCTCCGGCACCTGCAATATTGCATATCTGCTTTTGCCGACGCCCCTGATTCGCTGGAAATTGCTGCTTATTCCTTTGATCAGGTAGACAGAAATCAGCATGCAGGCAGCACTCTATCCCGGCGTTTCCGAGTGATTTTATCCTTTATTGACAATACCTTAGGGAACAAGACTTCATCTTGGAAGAAGCTATGTGACTGCAGATTTTATACGAAATATTGCTAAAAGACGCAATGATTTGCAAATAAATTGCGCCAGTCCTTTGCATTTTCCCGCTTGGCGAATTGAAACCACGCTTGCCTGTCTGATTCAGGCCGCATTCCGTGGTAGATGGACGGGGTTGCCATCACGTCCCGCGCCATCCGACCATCGTTTTCGGGAGATCCGATTCGTGCGACTCGTCCAATCCAGCCGAGCGTTGCAAGCGCTCCTCGCTCTGTCCGCGGCCGTGGTCCTGTTCGCCAGCCCGGCCATTGCCGGCTTCGAGGAAGGCATCAAGGCCCTGCAGGCGGGCGACGTTGCCACCGCGGAGAAGGAGCTTCAGCTCCTGGTCAAGGAACGCGATCCGCGTGCCCAGTTCATCGCCGGGCTGTACATCTACGGCAACCCCGACACCAAGTTCTACGACGTCAGCAAGGCGACACCGATGCTGCTCGACGCCGCCGAGCGCGGGTACGTGCCGGCCATGCTGCCGCTGGCCGGTGCCTATGCCGAGGGCAAGGGCGTGCCCCGCAGCCCGGCCGAGGCCTACAAATGGCTCGTGCTCGCCGAGCGCTGGAACGCACCGGTCGCGCCGCAGTCCTTCGAGCAGCTGGCGCGTGACATGAAGCCGGGAGAGATCGAGAAAGCAAAGGCGGACGCGGCCGCCTATACGTTCAAGACCAAGTGACCATGATGGTTCGGGCAGCGCTGTTTGCAGCACTGCTCGCCGCCTCGGGCGCCGCGCAGGCGCAGGACAATTCCGATGTTGCCCCGCAATTGCGCAGCGCCGTCGCGGCCTATCGCAACGGCGACCTCGCGACGGCGGAGGCCGCCCTGCGCCCGATGGTGTCGGGCAGTGCCGACGCCGAGGCGTGGCTAGGCGCCGTGCTGCTCGAGCGCGGCGCCGATCGCGAGGCTCTGCGTTTCATCCAGCGCGCCGCGGACGCCGGCTCGCCCGAAGGCATCCATCGGCTGGCGCTGATCCATGCCCAGGGCCTCGCCGGCACGACGCGCAATGACGGTCGCGCCTACGAGCTTTTCCTCAGGGCCGCGTCCGCCGGACATGCGCGCGCCCAGCTCAATCTCGGCATCCTCTTCCTGCGCGGACAGGGGGTGGCGCGCGACCTCGTCCAGGCGCGCGCCTGGCTCGAGAAGGCGGCGGCGGGCGGCGACCCGCTGGCGCTCTATGCGCTGGGCCGCGCCATGGACGAAGGCAGCGACCAGGTCCCCGCCGATCCGGTGCGCGCCGCCGACCTGTTCCGCCGCGCCGCCGAGAAGGGCCATATGCTGGCGGCGCTGCGCTACGGGCTGGCGCTCAGCGAAGGCACCGGCCTCAAGCGCGATCCCGTGACGGCGCAACGCTGGCTCATCCTCGCCCAGGACAACGGCGTGCCCGAGGCGGCACTGGCGCTGGGCGACATGGCGGCCCGCACGCCGGCATCGCGCGACAAGGCGGTCAACGAGAAGATCGTGCAATCGGCGTTGAGCTGGTACCAGGTCGCCGCCCATGGTGGCGTGCCCTCGGCCCAGTTCAAGCTCGCCAATGCCTACTTCGCCGGCGTCGGCGTGGCGCGCGATCCGGCCCAGGCGCAGATGTGGTACACCCGCGCCGCCCAGCAGGGACTGCCGCAGGCTCAGCACGCGCTCGGCCTCATGCTGATCGGCGGCGTCGCCGGCCAGAGCGATCCGTTCGAGGGCTACAAGTGGCTCGTGCTCGCCGAGCGCGGCGGCCATCCCGATTCGCGCCCGGCGCGCGAGAAGGCGGGCGAGCAGATCGGCGAGCGCGAACGCAAGCGCGCCGAGATGCTGGCACAGAGCTTCAAGCCCATCCTCGAGCGGCCGATCGACGCCGCGCCGCCTCGCCTCGTGCCACCGCGCGCAGTGCCAGGCCGCTAGCCGGGCGTCGCGGCCAGGCCATGACGACGATCGAGCGGCAGACGCGCCCGGAGGTGACGCTGGCGGTGTGCCGGGGTGCCAGCCGCCTGATGCGGCAGACCGGCCATTCGGTCCTCCTCGAGGTGCCACTGCCCGATGGGCGACGGGCAGACGTCTTCGCCATCGGCCACTTGGGCGAGCTGGTGATCGTCGAGGTGAAATCCTCGATCGAGGATTGGCGGGTCGACGCCAAGTGGCCCGACTATCTCGCCTGGTGCGATCAACTGTTCGTCGCCGTGCCGATCGATTTCCCGCAGGCGCTGATTCCCGTCGAAGTCGGCCTGATCGTGGCCGATGCCTATGGCGGCGAGATGCTGCGCCGGCCGCCGCGCCGGCCGGTGGCCGCGGCGCGGCGCAAGGCCCTGCTGGTCGATTGCGCCCGCCTCGCCTCCGAGCGGCTGGCCCGCCTGGCCGATCCGGAGTTCGTCGAGATCGGGTGAGCCATCGCCGCTTCCAGACCGCTTGCGTCGGACCGCGGGCATCTCGCCCGCTCATTCATCTCATGAGCGGATATCACCCTACACAGTCATCTCATGAGCGGGCGGGACGCCCGCGGTCCAGTATGAGCGCGCCTACATCCGCAGCAGTGAACCCGGCGCGCGCGGCCCCGTCGATGCAGGCCGCGCCGTCCAGCCGGCGCTCGCCTCGGCCATGCGCAGGCGCGCATAGGCCATGATCTCGCTGGGCGGGCCCGTGCGTTCGATGCGGCCGGCCATGACCAGGGCGACGCGATCGGCGATCGCGAGCGGCGCCAAACGATGGGTGATCATGATTACGGTGCGACCGCGCGCATTGGCCTTGAGCTGGCGCAGCAGCCGTTCCTCGGTGGCGGGATCGAGCGCGCTCGTCGCCTCGTCGAGGACGAGGATGCGCGGATCACGCACCAGGGCGCGGGCGATGCAGAGCAGCTGGCGCTGGCCCATCGACAGGCCGCGGCCGTGCTCGCCCAGCACCGTATGATAGCCCTGCGGCAGGCGCTGGATGAAATCGTGCGCGCCGACGAACCGGGCGGCCGCGACGATGCGGCCGGGATCCTTGTCGGCCAGGCCGAGCGCGATGTTCTCGCTGATGGTCCCGGCAAACAGCTGGACGTCCTGCGGCACGCAACCGATCGCGGCGCGCAGTCGCGCCGGCGGCATGTGCGCGATGTCGTCGCCGTCGATCGTCACGCGACCGCTGGTCGGCGCGATCAGGCCCTGCAGCAGATTGGCGATCGTCGTCTTGCCCGAGCCGGAGGGGCCGACCAGACCGATGATCTCGCCGGCGGCCACGACCAAGTCGACACCGTACAGGATCGGCGGCGCCGCGTCGTCGAGGCGATAGGCGACGCGGTCGAGCGCGATCTCGCCCGACAGCACGGAGGGCGGCCCGAATCCGGCATTCGCCGGCTCGGGCTCCTCGCACATCAAGGCGTCGATGCGGGCAAAGGCGGCGGCCACCGACTGCAGCTGATGCCATGCCGCGGCGAGTTGGCGCATCGGTTGCAGCGCCCGCATCGCCAGCATGTTCGCTCCGACCAGAGCGCCCAGCGACAGGCGATGATCGAGAACGGCGTCGGCGCCGATGGCGAGGATGGCAAGCGATGCCACCAGCTGCACCGTTCCCGATGCGCCCGCCACCACACCGGCGACGGTGCCGGCACGCTCGCTCGTCTGGGCCGACTGCTCGACCCGCGCCTGCCAGCGCCGCTCGATCTCGGGCTCGAGGCCCAGGGCCTTGATGGTCACGACGTTGGTGATGGCCTCGGACAAGGTCGAGCTCTTGGCGGACTGCGCCCTGAAGCTCTCGTCGGCCAGGCGGCGCTGGCTGCGCTGTGTGGCGACCGAGACGGCGAGCATCAGCGTGACAGCGATAGTCGCGACGAGGCCGAGCCTCGCGTCGAGGACGAAGGTTGCGACCAGGAACAGGAGCGCGAAGACGACGTCGATGACGAGCGCAGGAAGCTGTCCGGTCAGGAAACCGCGCACGACGTCGAGCTGGCGCAGCCGCTCGGCCACAACACCGGCGGGTGTGCGCTCGAAATGGCGATACGGCAGCTGCATCACGTGATGCAGGACCTCGCCGTTCAGGCTGATGTCGAGACGGCCGCCGGCGCGCGCCGTCCAGCGGCTGCGCAGCACGCGCAGCCCGAAATCGAGCGCATAGGTCGCCAGCAGGCCGAGGCAGAGCATCGTCACCGTGCGGGCAACCTCGGCAGGCGGGTCCGCATCGGCCAGCCGATTGAGCACCAGTATCATCACCAGCGGTGTCGCCAGCCCGAGCAGGTTGATCGCCAGCGACGCGGTGGCCAGTCTCAGGATGGCCGGGCGCGTCCGGCGCCACAGCGGCCTGTGCCAGGCGGCGGGCGCCTCGGCCTGCGGCCTTTCCCGCAGCGCCAGCACGCGGCGACCGAGCGCCACCACCTGCCGCCGCGACAGGCGTCGGGCATGGCCCTCGACGACGTCGAGCGCCACCCAGCTGTCACCCCGTCCGGCGACGATGACATGAGTCATGCAATCGTCCGCCACGATGGCGAACGGGATCGCGATTTCGTCCAGGGCGTCCACTGCGATATCAGCCGCATGGACAGCGAGCCCCAATCGCTCGCCGACGGTCAGGAAGGTCTGTTCGTCGACGCCGCCGGGCGGCACGGTTGCCAGCCGGCGCACCTCGGGCTCGCCGAGCGGACGCCCGGCCTGCTGGGCAAGGAAGAGCAAGGCGCGCAACAGGGCGTCAACCGGCCGGCCCTCACGCCGCTCTCCAACCTCGCCGGCCCGATCTCCGGACCGCCATCTGCCGTCCTCGAGACGGGCCATTCGCCGTCAGCTCCGCGAGCGTTCCAGAAATCCGAAGTCTAAATAAAAATCACTAAAAATCAATCGCTTAGGGGAAAAACCTGATTTTCCGACGGCACTGCATGCAGTTGCTCGACCTCACTCGATCTCCGGGCCGGCGTTGGCCGATCTCGATGCGCGGCTGCCGGACGAGATTCTCGGCTACGACGAGCATGGCCTGCCCACCTGATGGTTATCGGCACATCACCTCTGGTTGCTGTGCTGTTGGGAGAGCCGGAGGCTCCCCGCCTGGCCCAAGCTATCGAGGCGGGCTCGCCGCGGCTCCTTTCGGCCGCGAGCCTGCTTGAGGCGTCGATCGTCATCGCGGGCCGCAAGGGCGAGGCCGACGGCCGCGAGCTCGACCTCCTGCTCTATCGTGCGGCGATCGAGGTCGTCGCCGTCGATCACGATCAGGCGGAGATTGCGCGTGTCGCCTGGCGGCGCTTCGGCAAGGGCCGCCATGCTGCCGCACTGAACTACGGCGACTGCTTCGCCTACGCGCTCGCCAAGTGCCGTAGCCTGCCGCTGCTGTATTGCGGCAACGATTTCGCGAATACCGACATTCCAAGTGCCGAGCTGGCTTAGTGGCCGCTATCGGGCACCGAAAGCGCGCTTGAGCTCGGGCACCAGGTCCGTCCGTTCCCACGAGAAGCCGCCGTCTTTTTCCGGCTTGCGGCCGAAATGGCCGTAGGCGGCGGTGCGCCTGTAGATGGGTTTGTTGAGCTGCAGCGTGCGACGGATGTTGGTCGGGCGCAGCGGGAAGATGTCGGACAGCACCCTCTCCAGCTTGCGCTCGTCGACCTTGCCGGTGCCCTGGGTGTCGACATAGAGCGACATCGGGTCGGCGACACCGATGGCGTAGGCGACCTGGATCAGGCAGCGATCGGCGAGGCCTGCCGCCACGATGTTCTTGGCCAAGTAGCGCGCAGCATAGGCTGCCGAGCGGTCGACCTTGGTCGGATCCTTACCGGAGAAGGCACCGCCGCCATGCGGTGCGAAGCCGCCGTAGGTGTCGACGATGATCTTTCGACCGGTGAGACCGCAGTCGCCGTCCGGCCCGCCGACCACGAAATTGCCGGTCGGATTGACGAAGAAGTCCGACGCCTTCCGGGGCATCCAGCCCTTGGGCAGCGACTTTGCCACGTGCGCCGCGATCATCTCCTTGACCAGCCCCGAGTTGTACTTCCTGCCCTTGGCGTTGGCTTCGCGATGCTGGGTCGAGACGACCACCTTGGTGGCGCCGACCGCCTTGCCGTCGACATAGCGCACGGTGACCTGGCTCTTGGCGTCGGGCTGCAGGTCGGGCAGCTCGCCCGAGCGACGCGCCTTGCTCAGGACCTCGAGGATCTTGTGCGAGAAGTAGATCGGCGCCGGCATGAAGGAGCCCTTCTCGTACTCCTCGCTGTCGCGGCAGGCGAAGCCGAACATCAGGCCCTGATCGCCTGCGCCCTCCTGCTCGCCCAGGTTGCCGCCCTTCCGCTTGGCGTCGACACCCATGGCGATATCGGGCGACTGGCCGTGCAGCAGCACCTCGACGTCGGCGCCGTGGAAGCTGAAACCGTCCTGGTCGTAGCCGATGTCGCGCACCACCTCACGGGCGATTTCGCTGATCGCCTCGCGATTGACCACGGTGTGCTTGCCGTACTTGCGCATGTACGGCTCGGAGGCGCGGCCCTCGCCGGCGACGACGATCTTGTTGGTGGTAGCGAGCGTCTCGCAGCCCAGCCGCGTGTTCGCGTGACTGTCGTCGGCGTGGCCGAGCTTCACGTCATTGCCGATGAAGGCATCGAGAATGGCATCGGAGATCTGGTCGCAGACCTTGTCCGGATGGCCTTCGGAGACCGACTCACTCGTAAACAGAAAATCCTTGAGCGCCAAGGCAGCCCTCCCACAGTTCGCACTGGACTCCGGGCAGGGCGGCGGGGCCGCCAACGTCCGGCTTAGCCTTTATTGTCGCGGTGGCAAGTCGTCCAAATCCGTCCGCGGCGGCGTCGCCCATCGAGGCCGCGCCGCAAAAAACTCCAGTTGCCTGGGGAAATCAAGAGTTTCTCTGCCGCTATCCCCGTATCATTCGTGTGGCCCCGGGGCGGCGGCGGCCGTCGTTGCTGGTCAGCGGCCCTTCTTGCCGCCCAGCGCCTCGGCATGGCTCGCCGCGCCAACCGACTTCACCATCTCGAAGATGCGCTTGCGCACACGGCCTTCGCGAATCTTGTAGTAGGCGCGCACCAGCTCGAGCGTCTCGCGCTTGATCAGGGGATCCTTCTCCTGCTCAAACGGAGTGCCGACCTCGCCGAACCCGCCCTTGCGGCCGCGACCCGACATCGGGCGTCCGGACAACACGTTCGACGGCATCTCATCGAAGAAATACGATACCGGCACGTCGAGCACCTTGGAGAACTCGAACAGGCGGCTCGAGCCGATCCGGTTGGAGCCTCGCTCGTATTTCTGGATTTGCTGAAAGGTCAGTCCGACCGCCGTTCCGAGCTTTTCCTGGCTCATTCCAAGGAGGGTGCGACGTTGACGCATGCGCGCCCCGACATGGACGTCAACCGGATGTGATCTTGCCATTTCTCCTACCTTTTCGCCGCCACCCTGCGGAGCTTCGTCGCAGTTGTAAAAGCATCCTAAAATACAACTCGGACGCTAACTCTGCCGGCTCTTTGTCTATGCAATTATGCATATCTGCACGCCAAAGCTGCATATTAGATAAGCCCGGATTGCAACTAACGCAAGCCAAACGTGAGTTCGGCCACTTACAACGTGATTTTTATCACAGAGTTCCCTGGAACCGTGTCATTTTCGCCGAAAAGGCAACAGGCAGGCGAGGAGCAAGCCAAAGGCCAAAGTCGTCAAGTCGCCCCACCGACCATAGGGTGTAATATCCCTTGCTTTCGGCAACCGGTGGTCGAGCATGCCGACCTGCTCCATTCCGAGCGAGGCCACAACCTGACCGTAGGCATCGATCACCGCTGAAATGCCGGTATTCGCCGCCCGCATCATCGGCAGCCCTTCCTCGATGCTACGCAGGCGTGCACTCGTCAGATGCTGGAAAGGCCCGCTCGACACCCCGAACCAGGCGTCGTTGGTGATGTTCAGCAGCCAGCGTGGCCGGGCGCCCGGACCGGTCACGGCCCCCGGGAAAATGACCTCGTAGCAGATTACGGGCGAGAACGGCGGCAGTCCTTCGAGCGCGAGAGTCACTCGAGAAACACCCTCCTCGAACGACCCGCGGCCGATCAGGCCCGATACCGGCGCCAGTTGACGATGAAACGGGATGTACTCGCCGAGCGGCACCAGGTGGACCTTGTCGTAGGTGGCGACGATGGCGCCCGCGCGATCGACCGCGAGCAGGGAGTTCCACACGCCATCCTCAGGCCGATTCTTGCTGAACGCGGCGCCGGTCAGCAGGAAGCCGTCGGGCGGCACGGCGCGCGCCATGATTGCCAGGGCCCGTCCGCCCGGCTCGATCACGAGGGGCGGCGCGGTTTCTGGCCAGATCACAGCGGCAAGAGTGTCGAAGCCCGGCTGCCGGCTGAGCTCAACGAGCTTTGCCAAGTGCTGCCCCGCCAACTGGGGCCGAAATTTCTCGGCCTGCGGCGTATTGGGCTGCACGATGCGCAGCATCGGTCCGTCGGCGGGCAGCGGCACCATGACGAGCTGGCCGGCGACTCCGCCGAGCCCGAGGGCGACCAGAGCAGCGATCGACGCACGCCATCCGAGCATCGGCGCAGCCAGAATGAGGAAGCTGAGCAGGCCTAGACCATGGACACCGACCAGCGCGGCGCCCTGCAGCAGCGGCGTGGCAAAGGCCCAGACATGGGCCAGCGGGTTCCATGGAAAGCCGGTGAAGACGTGGCCGCGCATCCACTCTGCCGCCGTCCAGGCGAGCGCCAGCACCAGCACGCGCCGGTATCTCCCGTCGAGTCGCGGCCAGCGCCCGACCAGCCACTTGGCGACGCCGGCCGCCAGGCCGGGGAAGAAACCGAGCACCACGGCGAGGCCGGTCACGATCGGTATGCCGAGCGGCGCGTAATCGGCCGGCGGCACGAAAAACGCCTCGACGATCCAGTACGAGCCCACGGCGAAATGGCCGGTGCCCCAGGCCCAGCCGCGCATCAGCGCGCTGCGCGGCCCCGGTGCCGTCTGCCACAGCCAGACGAAGGCCACCACACCGACGACGGCGAGCGGCAGCCAATAGAGCGGTGGCATCGCGAGGCCGGCGAGCGCGCCGGCCAATGCGCCCGCGCCGAGCGCGCGCCATCCCATGAGCGTCATGCTGTACGAGGCAATGATCAGGCGGTCGGCGGCGCCACGACGGCGGGTGGTCGCACCCGCAGGCGGCGGATGCGTCGTGGATCGACGTCCAGCACCTCGAACTCGACGCCCGACGGATGGCGCACGACCTCGCCGCGCTCGGGAATGCGGCCGAGCAGGGAGAAGATCAGCCCCCCCACCGTATCGATCTCGCGACGCTCGTCGTCCGACAGGACACGGCCGATCTCCTGCTCCAGCATCTCGATCGGCGTGCGGCCGTTGACGTCGATCGTGCCGTCGACCCGCCGCGCCAGGGTCGGCGGCTGGGCGACATCGTGCTCGTCCTCGATCTCGCCCACGATCTCCTCGACCAGATCCTCGATGGTGAGCAGGCCGTCGGTGCCGCCGAACTCGTCGACCACCAGCGCCATGTGCGTGCGCGAGCGGCGCATGTCGAGCAGCATGTCGAGCACCGGCAGGGTCGGGGCTACGAACACGACGCGGCGCAGAATGTCGCGCAGATTGAACTTCTTCGCGGTGCCCCAGTAGGCCAGCACGTCCTTGATGTGGATCATGCCGATCACGTCATCGAGCGATTCGCGATAGATCGGATAGCGCGAATGGGCCTCGGCCTGGATCAGGCGCACGACCTCGTCGAGCGGCGTGTCGGCGGCGATGGCGACGATGTCGACGCGCGGCACCATGACGTCGGCCACGGTCTTGTCGCGCAGCTTCAGGATGTTGACGAGCAGGACACGCTGATCCTCGCTGATCGGCGTGTCGCTCTCCGGCGTCCCCTCGATCAGCTCCTCGATGGCCTCGCGCACGGCCTCGTTCTTCTCGCGCCGCCGCAGGCGCCGCAGGATGGCGCGCAGGAGGCCGCCGGTAGATGGGACGTCGGACGGGGGTGTCGCGGCTGGCGACGCTGACGATTCACCTGACGAAGCCGGGCCACTCAGGCCCGGCCGCGTTGGGTGCGCTGTGGAATCGGGCATGGCTGCTAAGATAGGCTATCGCCGGTGCGTTGCAATCGTGGGGTTCTTGATGCGTTCCTGCAAGCTTCCCTCCGGGGCGGCCATGCCGATCCTGGGACTCGGCACTTGGCGCATGGGCGAAAACGCGCGACGGCGCAATGACGAACTCGATGCGCTGAAGCACGGCCTCGATCTCGGCTACCCGATGATCGACACGGCGGAAATGTACGGCGACGGCGAGGCCGAACGGATCGTCGGCCAGGCAATCGCCGGTCGCCGGCAACGCCCCTTCATCGTGAGCAAGGTCTATCCGCACAACGCCACGCGAAGCGGAACGGTTGCCGCCTGCGAGCGCAGTCTCGGCCGCCTCGGTGTCGAGCGCATCGACCTCTACCTGCTGCACTGGCGCGGCAGCGCGCGCCTGCCGGAGACGTTCGAGGCCTTCCACCGCCTGCGCGAGCAGGGAAAGATCGCCGACTTCGGCGTCAGCAACTTCGACCACGACGACATGGCGGATGCCGCGCGCCTCGACAAAGGGCTCACGGCCAGCAACCAGGTCCTCTATTGCCTGTCGCGGCGCGGTCCCGAGTTCGACCTGTTGCCGGCGATGCGCGCCCGAGCCATCCCGCTGATGGCCTACTCGCCGCTCGACCAGGGTAGCCTGCTGCGCAAACCGGTGCTGGCGAGGCTCGCCGAGGAGGCCGGCTGCACGCCGGCCCAGCTCGCTCTCGCCTGGCTGCTGGCGCAGCCCGGCGTCGTCACCATCCCCAAGTCGGCGACCCGCGAGCGCGTGAAGGAGAATCTCGGCGCGCTCGACGTCACGCTCTCGCCCGACATGCTGGCCAAGCTCGACCACGCCTTCCCGCCGCCCCGCGGCCGCCAGCCGCTCGAGATGCTGTGATCATTCTCCTCCTCAGCTTCGCTGGGGAGGCGTCGCCGTCTTCGGCGACGGAGGGGTCATCGCCGGGAGCGCGCCACTCCTGTGGCGCTCTTCGTGTCGACCACACGTCTTATGAGCGCCACAGGAGTGGCGCGCTCCCGGCGATGACTCATGACCCCTCCGTCCGCGAAGACGCGGACACCCAGCGAAGCTGGCGGGAGGAGCATGACTAATACGGATCCGCAATTCCCAGCTTCGCCAGCACGCGGCGCTCGAGGGCTTCCATGCGCTCGGCGTCGGAGTCGTCCACGTGATCGTAGCCGACCAGATGCAGGGTGCCGTGCACCACGAGATGGCTCACGTGATGGGCCGGATCCTTGGCCTGTTCGCGCGCCTCGCGCAACACGGTCTGGCGGGCCAGCACAATGTCGCCCAGGAAGGCGCGTTCGCCCGACGGATAGGACAGCACATTGGTCGGCTTGTCCTTCTTGCGGTCGCGCGCGTTGAGGGCGCGCACGCGCCGGTCGTCGGCCAGCGCAATCGTGAGCGAGCGCCTGCCCGAGCGTCGCGCGCCGGTAAGTGCCGCGCGCGCGGCGCGGCGCACCAGGCGTTCGACGCCCGGCACGCTGCGCTGCCATGCCGGGTGAAGCACCACCACGTCACAGCGCAGAGTGAGAGTGGCAGGCGCCCTCAACGCGGCTCGTCTCGTGTCCGCTTGTCGCGCGCGTCGTAGGCCTCGACGATGCGGGTCACCAGGTCATGCCGGACGACGTCCTTCGAAGTCAGGCGCACGAATCGCACGCCGTCGACCGAGCTCAGCGTGTCGACCGCATCGATCAGCCCCGAGCGCTGGTTGCCCGGCAGATCGGTCTGGCTGGGATCGCCGGTGATCACCATGCGCGAACCCTCGCCCAGCCGCGTGAGGAACATGCGCATCTGCATCGGCGTGGTGTTCTGCGCCTCGTCGAGGATGACGTAGCAATGGGCGAGCGTGCGGCCGCGCATGAAAGCGAGCGGCGCGATCTCGATCTCGCCCGATTCCATGCGGTTGGCGATCTGCTCGGCCGGCATCATGTCGTGCAGCGCGTCGTAGAGCGGCCGCAGGTAGGGATCGATCTTCTCCTTCATGTCGCCGGGCAGGAAGCCCAGCCGCTCGCCCGCCTCGACCGCCGGCCGCGACAGCACGATGCGCTCGACCTTGCCGGCGAGCAGCAGCGACACACCCATGGCGACGGCGAGGTAGGTTTTGCCGCTGCCCGCCGGGCCCAGCGCGAACACCATGTCGCGCTCGCGCAGCGCGGCGAGGTAGCCGCGCTGGCCGGGCGAGCGCGCCTGTACGGTGCGGCGGCGCGTGCGGATGCCTTCGTCCTCGCCGGTCTCGGCGCCGGTGCGGGCGAAGCGCACGGCGGCATCGACGTCGGCCATCTCGATCGACAGGCCGCGCTTCAGCCGCTCGTAGAGCCGGCCGATCGCCTTGTGGGCGACCGCGGCATCCTCGGGTACGCCGGCGATCGACAGCTGGTTGCCGCGCGCATTGAGCTGCACGCCGGCCAGCTGCTCGATGCGCACGAGATGACGGTCGTGATTGCCGTACAACACCGCCACCAGCGCGTTGTCGTCGAACGTCATGCGACGCACGTCGGCCGACCGACCGCCTGCGCTCGCCGACGAATCGCTCATGCAGCTTCTTCCGCGCGCATAAGCCCGGCCAATTCCCCGGCCAGGCTGTTGGTATGGCCCGCCGTCACGCGAACCTCCGCGATGCGGCCGATCAGGCGCGGACTGCCGTCGAGATGGACCGACTGCAGCCACGGCGTTTTGCCGACGATCTGGCCAGGCTTGCGACCGGTCTCGGCGAACAGCACCGGCACGATCTGGCCGACCTTCGACTGGTTGAAGGCGCGCGCCTGCTCGGCCAGCAGGCTCTGCAGCGCGGCGAGCCGCGCCGACTTGACCGACTCGGAAATCTGGTCCGGCAGCGCCGAGCCCGGCGTGCCCGGCCGGCGGCTGTACTTGAAGGAGAAGGCCGAGGCGAAACCCACCCGATCGACCAGCTGCATGGTGGCATCGAAATCGGCGTCGCTCTCGCCCGGGAAGCCGACGATGAAGTCGGACGACAGGGCGAGATCGGGCCGCGCCGCACGCAGGCGATCGACTAGGCCCAGGAACAGGTCGCGGCCGTGCCGGCGATTCATCGCCGCCAGGAGGCGGTCCGAGCCCGACTGCACCGGCAGGTGCAGGTACGGCATGAGCTGCGGCACGTCGCGATGGGCGGCGATCAGGTCATCGTCCATGTCGCGCGGATGCGAGGTGGTGTAGCGCAGGCGGGCCAAGCCTTCGATCCCGGCCAGCGCCGTGATCAGGCGGGCCAGCGACCAGGTCGAGCCGTCGGGTCCCTCGCCGTGATAGGCGTTGACGTTCTGGCCCAGCAGGGTGAGCTCGATCGCGCCGGCCGCCACGAGCGCGCGCGCCTCGGCCAGCACATGGACCGCGGGACGCGAATACTCGGCACCGCGCGTATAAGGTACGACGCAGAAGGTGCAGAACTTGTCGCAGCCTTCCTGGATCGACAGGAACGCCGACCCGGCGCGCACCCCGTGCGGCGTCGGCAGATGGTCGAACTTGCTCTCGGCCGGAAAGTCGGTGTCGAGCACCCCGGCGCCCGGCAGGCGCTTGCCGGCGCGCTTCAGCGCCGCCTTGCGCTCGGCCTCGGCCAGAAGCTCGGGCAGGCGGTGGTAGGCCTGCGGGCCTACGACGATGTCGACTGCCGGCTGGCGGCGCACGATCTCCTCGCCTTCGGCCTGGGCGACGCAGCCCGCCACGGCGATCGTCAGGTCGCGGCCGGCCTCATGCCGCTCCTGCTTGACGTCGCGCAGGCGGCCGAGCTCGGAATATACCTTCTCCGAGGCGTGCTCGCGAATGTGGCAGGTATTCAGCACGGCGAGGTCGGCGTGCTCGACCGACTCGGCCAGCCTGTAGCCGAGCGAGCGCAGGAGATCGGCCATGCGGTCGGAATCGTAGACGTTCATCTGGCACCCGTAGGTGCGGATGAACACGCGCCTATGCTGCCGCTGTGCGTCGGGGCGGACGTCCGTCATCTGTCTCCGTTGCTGGAACGGCGGATTTCTAGCATCAGGCGCCGGCCGGGTCGAGCGGCGGCAAGAGCTCGAGGCGACCGGAATTGGCCGACTGCACGCCGGCGGAAACCTGGCGGTAGCAATGCTCGGCGAGCTTCTTGCGATCGCCCAGGCGGTCGATGTCGACCGGCGGGAAGAAGGTGACCACGGTCTCGGTCTCGCCCAGGCACACCATCTGCCAGACATGCGGCACCAGATAGAGATCGCCGAACCAGGCGAACAGCGGCCGCCAGTAGCGGCCGAGCGGGATGCCATCGAGACGCGTATAGGAGATCGACATCGGCTGGACGGAGATCGGCCTGCCGTCGCGGCGCAGCTGGGCGACGGCAAACAGGGCGGAGCGGAACGGCAGCACGCGCGTGCCGTCGCTGCTGGTGCCTTCGGGAAACAGCATGAGATTGTCGCCGGTATCGAGCCGGCGCATCATCTCGTCGCGGCTGTGGCTGGTCTTGGCGGAACGCCGTTCGACGAAGATGGTCCTCTGCGCCTTGGCGAGGGTGCTGAAGAACGGCCAGGTCGCCACCTCCGCCTTGGCCACGAAGCTGCCGGGGACCAGTCCCCCCAGCACGAAGATATCGAGATAGGAGACGTGGTTGCAGACATAGAGGGTCGGCATGACCTGCGAGCGCCGTCCCATGACCCGAACGCGAATGCCGAGAGTGGTGCAGACGATCCGATGATAGACCACCGGCATCCAGCGGATGACCGGCCTGATCCTGAGCGCTGTCGCGAGGAAATAGGGCGGCAGCAGAACAAGCGTAAGGAGCAGAAAGCTGGCGAGGCGGAAGATGCCGCGCAGCGGGGAACCGATCCACATCGTCGCGATAGGCGTCTCAGTCGTGCTCGCGCATCCCGCGCTCGTAGTGGCGGATGTACTTCTCGGTGATGATTTCCGTCTTGACGATGACGAAGACGTCCGTGGTGTCGAATTGGGAATCGATCACCGCGCCGTCGCCGACATAACCGCCGAGCCGCAGGTAGCCCTTGATGATCGGCGGCAGGCGCGCCATCGCCTTGCGCGGATCGTAGCTGCCGGGCGGCAGCACGTTCATGTCGACGAAACGGCTGGCCAGGGCGCGCACGCGGATCTCCGGCGGCGCCAGATGATGGTGATAGAGGTAGCTCATCGACAGCGAATGCTGCGACGGATCGGCGCCGGGCAGGCTGGGGCAACCGAACATTGCCTGGATGTTGTAATGCGACGAATAGAGCGCAATGCCGCGCCACAGCATCTGCATGGTCGCGGTGTTGCGCGCGTCCTTCTCGATGCACGACCGTCCGACCTCGAGAACCTCGCCGGGATAGTCGATCAGCGGCTGGATATCGTACTCGGCAGACGAGTAGAACCGGCCAATCCTGGCCGCGGCCGACCGCCGGAGCAGGCGATAGGTGCCGACAATGCCCTCCGGCCCGTCGCCACGCCGACGATCGAGCACCACGAGGTGATCGCACACCTCGTCGAACGCATCGAAGTCGCGCCGCCGCGCCGCCATCTCCGGCGTCGGATGTGCCGTCATCTCTTCGTAAAAGACGCGATAGCGAAGCGCCTGCGCCGCGTCGACCTCGGCAGCGCTTTCGGCGAGCCTCACCTCGAAATCACCGGCGACGACCTTGACGATCTCCCGACTGGAAGCGGGAGTGCCCAGGAGTTCGGCTTCGCTGTCAGCGCGGTCTATGCGCATGTTCCATCCGCAATGGGGGCCGCCCCGATCATGGGCCCATTATCGGGTTGGCGATGACGCCGTCCACTCATTTTTGACGGTCGGTTTTCCCGTCCAACGGAACTCCGTACAACTCCAGGCGGTGACCAACCAGGCGGTATCCCGCCTTCTCGGCGATCCGTCGCTGCAGCTCCTCGATCTCGTCGTTGTGGAATTCCACGACCTTGCCGCTCTGGATGTCGATCAGGTGATCGTGATGCTCTTCCGGCGTCTCTTCGTAGCGCGCGCGTCCATCGCCGAAATCGTGCTTGGCGAGAATGCCGGCTTCCTCGAACAGCCGAACTGTCCGATAGACCGTGGCGATCGAGATGTTGGGATCGATCGCCGTCGCCCGACGATGAACCGCTTCGACGTCGGGATGGTCGGATGCTTCCGACAGCACGCGTGCAATCACGCGCCGCTGCTCGGTCATCTTCAGACCACGTTCGACGCAGAGCAGTTCGAGCTTCGATTTCCGGTCCGGCATGTGAACGCACCCTACACCGGTCCGCAGCCGGGGTATAGTTGGCCAAGGATGACAGTTCACGCTCACCACTCCATCGACATCACCGGCGAGGTCTGCCCGATGACCTTCGTGCGGACCAAGCTCAAGCTCGAGCGGATGCAGGCCGGCGAGGTGCTCAGCGTACGGCTGCGCGGCGACGAGCCCTTGCGCAACGTGCCCCGGGCGGCGCGCGAGGAAGGCCACGCCATCCTCGCCATCGAGGCCGACGGCGGCGATCATGTCGTCACCATCCGGCGCGGCGGCAGCTGATCATTGAGAGTGAGACGCATCACCAGACCGTCCGCGGCACCGCAATCGCTGCGCCGGTAATAGCCGGCACGCACGCCGACGATCTGGAATCCGGTCGTTTCGTACAGCCGCCGGGCCGCCTGGTTGTCCACAGCGACCTCGAGGAAAAGCGACCTCGCGCCGGCCTCGCGCACCTGCGCGATCACGGCGTCGAGCAGACGGCGGCCGGCCCCGCGCCGGCGCAGCGCCGGGCGGACGGCGATGGTCAGCAGTTCCGCCTCGTCGGCCACAACGCGATGAAGGGCGAAGCCGACATCGCGATCACCGGCCTGCAGCAACTGGCCGGCAACACCGGGCGTCGCCAGCAACTCGGCGAGTTCCTGGCGCGTCCAGCCGCGTTCGCCGACCGGCGCGAACGCCTCGCCGTGCAGCGTCGCCGCCCGCGCCAGGTCGAGCGCCGCAAGCGCGCTCACGACGTACGTCTGATCATTCATTCACGGGAAGCCATTCAGTCGACCGTGCGTCGCGCGCCGTCGGGGAGAGTAATGTTGACGCCCCGCAGATAGAGCGGCCGCGGCAAGCCATCGCGGGCGTTGGCGGCGCGCCACGCCTCGACGCCAGCCTCGGCGGCAATCCGGCCAAGCGCGACAGGATCCGGTTGCTCCTCCTCACCCACGGCGTCGACGCCGGCCGCCACAAGCGTGGCGGCAAGCTGCCGGGCACCGACGCCGACGATACGACAGGCCTGACCAGCCAGCCGAACGGCAAGCGCGGCAGCGGTCGTGAGGCACGGCGTTCGCGCGCCTTCGTCGAGGGCGCAGAACCAGTCGCCCAGGCGGCTGTCGATCGCAGCGACGACGCGCCGGCGCCGACCCGAATCCTCGGCAAGCGGCACTTTCGCCTGGGCAAGCAAGACCGTGGTCGTGGCGATCCCGGCCAGCGGCACGCCGAGCCCGATCGCCAGTCCGCGCGCCGTCGCGAGACCCACGCGGACGCCGGTGAAGCTTCCCGGCCCGGTCGTCACGGCAAGCAGCGACACTGCTTGCCGGTCGACGCCTGCCGCGGCGAGCGTCGCCTCGATGGCGGGAAGCAGGCGGGCAGGTTGATCACGTCCGTCCTCCCGGATCGCGGCCAGACGCTCGCCGTTGCCGAGCACGGCGACGCCCAGCCCGGTCACCGAGCAGTCGATGGCCAGGATTGTTGTCATCCCTGGAAACGCAAGTTGGGGCGAGCGTCGCGCCACGCCCTGGCGTCGGCCCACCCGCCCCGGGTGATTTCCGACCTGCTGCAATCGCCCGCGGTTCCATCGATGATGCACCATGGCGTGGCGCGCTCCGATCGGAAATGCGCGCCGGTGAGCTGGCTGTTGCGACGGGCAAAATCCGTTCGGCTGGAACGGCCGGCCGGAATGTGCTCTAGGCATTCTCGGATCATGAAGCTCGATTTGGTTGAGATTGCCCTGCCCGACTTCGATGTCGACATCGCCTTGGCCTATGCGACGGATGCCAATCTATCCGGCAAGCCGGTCTATCGAAATGCCGAATGCTGGCTGCATCGCGAAGCGGCGGAGAAGCTGGCGACCGCGGTCGCGCTCGCCCGCCCCCTCGGCCTCAGGCTGCGCATCTTCGACGCTCTACGCCCGACGGAGGCGCAATGGGTGCTGTGGCGGGCCAAGCCTGATCCCGAGTTCCTCGCCGACCCGCGCCGCGGCTCGCCGCATTCGCGCGGCGTTGCCGTCGACCTCACCCTGCTCGACGGCGACGGCCGGGAGCTCGACATGGGCACGCCGTTCGATGCCTTCACGCCGCTGTCGCATCACGGCCGGACCGACATCCCGGCCGCGGCCCAGCGCAACCGCCTGCTGCTGATGGGGCTGATGACGGCGGCAGGCTGGGACTTCTATCGCAACGAATGGTGGCACTATCAGCTCTTCGAGGCGCGCCGCTACCCGCTGATCAGCGACGCCGACCTGCCGCGCCCGATGATGTGACTCAGAACCTCGACAACCGCGCCTGGTCGAAATCGACCAGGTCGTTCTCGCGCATGATCTCGCGGACGAACTGCACGTAACGCTGTCCGAGCTCCGAGTAGCGCAGCAGGGTGCCGACCAGGTGATAGCCGTCGAGCTGGCTGCCGCGCGCGCGCAATGCGGCGCGTTCGGCGCGAAAGGCGGCGTAGGCCGGATGGGTGTTGAGATTGGTGACGTAGGCTTCGGTTGCCTCGGCGATGCTCGAGAATGGTTGCGGCATGCCGCGCCCGGGCACCCATGGCACCGAGACCGTGTGGCGGCCCGTCGACTGGATCTGGCCGAACAGGGAGTTGCCGGCACGCGCCGCGAGCGAGGTGCCCCAGCCCGATTCGACTCCGCCCTGGGCGATCGCCATAGATGGCGGCACGATGTCGACGCGCCGCAGCAGCTCGTCGATCCGGTCGGGCGACGTGTCGTACCGTTCCGCCAGATCCTCGATCCACATGCGCTCGATCGACGACAGGCCGGTCGTCGACCACGCAAGCTTGTCGCGCAGGGCGAGCAGATGCTCGCGGTCGGCCAGCACGTGCTGGTTGACCTCGAGCACGGCCGGAAGAACGGCGGTGATGAACAACACCTTGCGCTCGTTGCCGCCCTTGCTGCCGAGATCCTCCGGCACCCGCTCGATCTTGATCGGCGGCACCGCTTCGCCCTGCCGGACGTCGGTCAGGGTATAGGAGGCGGCGCGGAAGAAGCCGGCCAGCTCATCGGCCGTCCGCGGATTGAAGGGCCGCGGGTGGACCCGGCGGCGCAGCGCGTTGCCCGGCGCCGCGAACCGACCGTGGCCGAGAAAGGCCTCGATGATCTGACGATTGAACGTGTCGTCGGGCTCGCTCGCCGGCTGCTGAACGAAGACCAGCGACGGCGGCTCGGCATTGAGCGGCGGCAGGTCGGCCTGATCGGCCTCCGCGCCGGACGGTGCAAAGAAAAAATGTGACTCGATGTCCGGTGTCGACGGCCGTGGCTCGGCCAGCGCAACGCCGGTAGCAAATAATGTCGTCCACACAACCGGGAATGCATAGGGACGCCCGCGCCCCACCGCAGGCAAGATCGCTGATCTCATGCCTCACTCTTCGTTTGGCTTTACGGAAAAACGCCCCTCTGCGCACGGCCCCCCCGGGCCGAGACGCATCCTTTACGCTGTACGCTTGTGCTGGGTGCGGCGGCCTACTGCGCCGCCTGCACTTCCACGACTTCCGGCACGTAGTGCTTCAACAGGTTCTCGATCCCCATCTTCAGCGTGGCGGTCGAGCTCGGGCATCCCGAGCACGAGCCCTGCATGTGCAGGTAGACCACGCCATCGCGGAAATCCTGGAACACGATGTCCCCCCCATCCTGCGCCACCGCCGGACGGACACGTGTCTCGAGGAGCTCCTTGATCTGCGCGACAATCTCGTCGTCATCGGCCGCACCGGCATCGGCCTCGTCGCCCTCGACGACCACCGGTTCGCCCGACGTGTAATGTTCCATGATGCCGCCCAGAATCGACGGCTTCAGAATTTGCCAATCACGATCGACCGCCTTGGTGACGGTCACGAAATCCGATCCCAGGAAAACGCGCTCCACGCCCTCGACCGCGAATAGCCGCTTGGCCAGCGGCGATGGCTTGGCCGTGTCGGCCGTCGCGAAATCCATCGTTCCCCTGGCCATGACCACGCGGCCGGGAAGGAACTTCAGGGTCGACGGATTGGGCGTCTGCTCGGTCTGTATGAACAAAGCTACCTCCTTGTCGGACACCTCGCGGCGAACCGCTGGGCGCCCCGAGCAGAGACGGAACCACGCTCCGCCCCCGCTCGATGCCCATCGACGTAGGAACCGCACCAAAGCCAATCAAGTCGATTCTCGGGCGTACCCAGAAATTAGTTATGGAAAATATAAGTAAAAGTCCGTTTATTTCTGTGATTTCTTGACACTGGATCATTCTTCGAATGTGTCATTTTGAACACACGTCAATGACCGACTGAAATCATCCTGCTGGCGAATTGCCGCAATTTGTGCACACGCGCGTCACGAGATGGCATCGATCTCCGCCGTCGTCAGGGAGCCCGGCACGATCGTGAGGGGGATGCGCAGCTGGCTGCCGAACTTGCCGGTAAACGCCGTGATCAGTGGGCCCGGCCCCTCGCTTCCCGAGGCGCTGCCCAGGACGAGCACCGATATGGAGCGGTCCTCGGTCAGCAACTTTACCAGCTCGTCGCGGCTGATCCCTTCGCGGATGTAGATGGCCGGTGGCTGGCCGGTGAGCGCGACCGCGGTATCGGCGTGGCCGGCAATGACCTGCTCGGCATGCTGGCGGGCCTCCTCGCGCATCAGGTCGGCCACGGCGCCCCACTGCTGGGTCTCCGGCGGCGGCATGACGTAGAGCATCGCCACCCGTCCACCGGTGCGCTTGGCGCGTCGGCAGGCGTAGCGAAGCGCATTGGGCATTTCCGGGCTCTCGTCGACGACGACCAAGAAAACACGGCTCTCCACCCGGCCGGGTTGCTCCTCCATGATCCCCTCCCTTTGTTGCACTCGACGCTTTACAGGCGACGCATGACCGATCCGCCGGCCCATCCGACCAGCAATGCCATGAGGATGGCGCCCAGGCCGTAGAGCGCCCCGTCGCTGACCGCCCACCCCGCCAGCTGGGCACTGAACCCGACCTTGCCGACCGGCAGGGGCCGCGACACCGCAGCAACGATCTTGCCTTCCCGCAGCAGGTAGGTCCGGATGTCGTAGACCCCTTCGTCCAGCCCGGACGGGAACGGCAGCTCGACCCGGAACAGGCGGCCGGCCTGGACCGTGACCTGTCCGATCGCCGCCGGATAAAGGCCTTCGCTGCGCTTGACCTCGACCAGCCCGTTGCGGAACTGGGTCAGTTCGTCCGGCGAACGCTCGCCGACCGGCTTGATCGTCGCCAGCCGGTCCTCGAGAGACAGGATCTCGCCGCTGCCCCGCGCCAGAAGACGCTGCAGCGGTTGGCTGGCGGCGATGGCGTAGTAGGCGGGCACGTCGTCGAACGACTGGCGGCCGGTATTGAGCCACAGCCCGAGCACGCGCTGCTTGCGCATGATGGTTTCGCGCCCCGACGGGCCGGCCACGACCACCACGACCTCGCCGGGCGGATCGAACATGCCGAACAGCAGCATGCTTTCGCCATGGAACGCCGAGGTGATCGACACGCGCGGACGCGACAGGTCGACGATCAGATCGGGCGTGGATGGCTCGGTGGGAACGGACGGCGGAACCAGGGGACCGACGGGCGGGCCGATGCTCGGCCCCGTCAGCCCGCCCGGCGGCTCGACGCGCGGCCCCTGCGCGGAGGCCGTCGCCGCCAGCGCCACGACCAGGGCCAGGGCGAGGGCCAGCCGGATCATAGCGACGACTCGCGCGTGCTGATGGAGTACAGCGAGGTCGGCGTGCGCACCAGCTCGGTCAGCAGCTCGACGGCGACCGCGATGATCAGCAGCGCCATCAGGCCGCGCAGGACCACGCCAGGCAGCTTGGCGGCAACCCGCGCCCCGATCGGGGCGCCGACCACGCCGCCCAGGATCAGGAGCAACGCCAGCACGACGTCGACCGTGCCGTTGGTGATCGCCTGCAGCAGGGTCACGTTGGCGGCCACGAACAGGATCTGGAAATTCGACGTGCCGATCACCACGGCGGTCGGCATGCCGAGCAGGTAGATCATCGCCGGCACCAGCACGAAGCCGCCGCCGACCCCGAGGATCGCCGACAGGATGCCGATGGCAAGGCCGACGGAGATCGGCAGCAGAGCGCTGATGTAGAGCTTCGACTTGTAGAAGCGCAGCTTGAACGGAAGACGGTGAACGAGATAGTGAGTGTGCAGTTTGCCGCGCGGGCCGGTCGGATCGCGCCGCCGCCGGATATAGGTGCGCAGGCTCTCGAACAGCATCAGCACGCCGATGGTCGACAGCATGACGACGTAGAGCACGGCGATGACGAAATCGATCTGACCGATGCGCTTCAGGTAGGTGAACAGCCAGACACCGGCCGACGAGCCCAGCATGCCGCCGAGCAGCAGGATCAGCCCCATGCGCAGATCGACGTTGCCGCGGCGCCACTGCACCTGCAGCGACGAGATGGAATTGGCGATCACCTGGTTCGCCTGGCTGGCGACCGCCACGGCGGGCGGAATGCCGACGAAGATCAGGAGCGGCGTGGCGAGGAACCCGCCGCCGACGCCGAACATGCCGGCCAGCAGGCCGGCGGCAGCCCCAAGCCCGAGCAGCACGAACGCGTTGATCGACAGCTCGGCGATCGGCAGGTAGATCTCCACGGCCGGCCTATTTCTGCAGGATGGTGGTGATTTCGCGCAGCTGGGTGCGCGCGCGCAGCAGGTAGAAGCCCTGCGCCGCGAGGTGATTGGGGATCAGCAGGCCGTCGAGCCAGCCGTCCCAGACGATCCACGGATCGAGCTGGGCGGCGATGCGGAACGATTCCACCGTGCCGTTCCAGGCATTGGTGAGCTCGCGATCGCTGATCACCTTCTGGAAGTCGATGCCGAGCTCGCGCAGCAGCAGGTAGTTGGCGTAGAGCCGGCCCTTGTTGAAAAAGAAGATGTCGTCGGCCCGCATGTCGAACAGGTCACCGGCGTTCTCGATGATGTGCTGGTCGATGATGGCGGAGTCCGAGCCCACGTCGTTGGCGATGCGGTCGATCAGTGCCTGCAGATTGTCGGCCCGGCGCTCGAATACGGCCTGGCCGTTGGCCAGCCGCTTGTTGTAGGCGATCAGCCGGTCGCGCCCGGCGCGATACTTCTGCGCGGAGGTGGTCGACGGCAGCAGCGAGACGCTGGGCTGCCACAGCCAGATGTTCGGCTGCTCGTTCAGGAAGCCGCGCGCCTGCTCGAGGTCGCGATCGGTCTGGCTCGACCCGCGGACCCGTCCGACCTGGTCCATCAGCTCGGTGCTGAAACGCCCCAGGGCGGACATGATGCCGCGCTGGAAATTGGGCATGTTGTCGAGCAGCCCGGACGGCATGAAGGCCGGCATCATCGGCGTCCAGACGTTGCGGTCGACCTCGCGGGTGACCAGCTGCGCCGCCGTGGCGACCGCGCGGCTCTCGCCTGGCGCCACCGCGCCCGGGCCGAATTGCGGGTCGTCGTCGATGTTCTCGATGATCAGCGTGCCGACCGGATAGTACAGCACCGCGGCGATCAGAAGGACGCGCCAGGTCCAGCTCCACCACCGTCGCTTTCCGCTCGGCACCGGCCCCACCGGCAAGCTCGGCCGCCACGACCGGACGCGATCGAGAGCCCGGCGCCAACGCGACGGTACCGCATCGTGAGACGTGCCCTGGTCCGAATCGAAGGTCATGGCGCAGCTTAGCATTCGTCTCGTGACGAAACAGGGGCGCGGACTGCTAGAGTGTCGCGATTGTAGTGAATGGAGTTGGAGGAATGGCGCTCGACCCCGAATCGCAACGCTTGATCGATCTCATGCTGGCGGCAAATCGTCCGGCCTGGAACACGCTGTCGCCCGCCGATGCGCGCGCGCAGTACCTGGCGCTGCGGCCCGGCGCCCAGGGACCGCGCCCGGCCGGCGTGACGGTGATCGATCGCACCATTTCCGGACCGGCGGGCACGCTGCCGGTGCGCCTCTATCGCCCGGCCTCGGCGGCCGCGGACACCGCCCTGCCGGCGCTGGTCTTCGCGCATGGTGGCGGCTGGGTGTTCGGCAATCTCGACAGCCACGACGTGCTGTGTGCACAGCTCGCGCTGGAAGCGGGCATCGCGGTGTTCGCCGTCGATTATCGCCTGGCCCCGGAGGCGCGCTTCCCCGGCGCCTTCGACGATGTCGTGGCCGGCCTGCAGTGGGTGGCGGCGAATGGCGCCTCCCTGGCCATCGATCCGTCCCGTCTCGCCATCGGTGGCGACAGCGCGGGCGGCAATCTCGCCGCCGCGGTGGCCCTGTGGGCGCGCGACCATGGCGGCCCGAAGCTCCGCCTGCAGCTGCTCGTCTATCCGGTGACCGATGCAGTCGCGCGGGCCGATTCCTATCGCCGTTACAAGGACGGCTACGGCCTGAATGCCGTCACCATGGAATGGTTCTTCGACCACTACACGCCCGACAAGAGCGCGCGCGGCGACTGGCGGGTGTCGCCGTTGCGGGCGAAGTCGCTGGCCGGCCTGCCGCCCGCCCTGGTGGTAACGGCGGGCTACGACCCCTTGCGCGACGAGGGCCGTGCCTACGCCTTCCGCCTGCAGCAGGAAGGCACGCTGGCCGATCTCGTCGAGTTCGGTGGCATGCTGCATGGCTTCCTGAGCTCGCCGATGTTCCTGCACGGCGCGCGCCGCGGCACGTCCCTATGCGCTGCGGCCCTGCGCGAGGCACTGGTGCTGCGCGGCAAGTGACGGGACACATCTCGAACCCCTCCCCCGTAATCGGGGGAGGTGTCCGCGTCTTCGCGGACGGAGGGGTCATGAACTCATGCGGACCGCGGGCGTCCCGCCCGCGGTCCAAAAGAGCATGAGCGCCACTGGAGTGGCGCGCTCCCGGCAATGAGTGTCATGCCTAACCCCCAATGACCAGCCCGACCCGCGCCGTGGCCGTCGGCATGACACTTCCCGGCCTGG
>NZ_JBFWZI010000005.1:75828-98104 GCF_050185545.1 Reyranella sp.
CGCCCGCGGTCCAAAAGAGCATGAGCGCCACTGGAGTGGCGCGCTCCCGGCAATGAGTGTCATGCCTAACCCCCAATGACCAGCCCGACCCGCGCCGTGGCCGTCGGCATGACACTTCCCGGCCTGGTCGTCGCTTTCGGCATGGTCGGCGATACGCTGCTCTATGCCGTCCTGCCGCTCTACCATGAGGAGTTCGGCGTCAGCCTCGCCATGGTGGGCGTGCTGCTGTCACTCAATCGCTGGATCCGCCTGCTCGCCAATTCCGGCGTCGCCGCGATCGGCGACCGGGTCGGACCGCACACGCTGATGGTGGCGGCAGCCGCCGGCTCGGTGATTTCCACGACCGCCTATGGCCTCTTCGACAGCGCCGCCTTGCAGATGGCGGCGCGAATCCTGTGGGGCGTCTCCTACGCTGCGCTCAACCTCTCGACGCTGGCCTACGCCGTCAGCGACCGGCCGAATGCCGGCAAGCGAGTGGGCGCGAGTCGCGCCGCGATCGGCGTGGTCCAGGCCGCCTCGCTGGTGGGCGGTGCGTGGATCGCACTGAAAGTCGGCCCGCAATCGGTGTTCCTGATCTTCGGCGGGCTGACCCTGGTCTCGCTGATCGCTGCCCTGCTGCTGCCGCGCCTCGCAGCAGAGCCGGCAGGACAGAAGCGCTTCCGGCTGCCGGTGCCGCACCGCCTGGAGGTCTGGGGCGTCACCATGGGCTTCACGGGAGACGGCGTATTTCTCCTCACGCTCGCCTTCCTGATGAAGGACTCGATCACGTCCGTCGCGCCGGTCCTGGCCACGGCGGCCTTGCTCGCGCTGCGCTGGCTGGTGGAAATCACCACCGGACCGGTCGGCGGGTGGGCCGGCGATCGCTTCGGCGCGGCCCGTCTCTCGGTGGTGAACGGCGTCCTGCTCGTGGCGGGCTTCCTGTTGATCGCCCTCGACCACGAAGTGATCGGCGCGCTGGTCATCGTCATGACCCGCGGCCTTTTCAACACCCTGATCCCCGTCCTCGTGGTCGAACGCAGCCACGGCAGCGTGCTCTCCTCCCAGGCGAGCTATTCGACATGGCGCGATTTCGGCGCCGCCGTCGGCCCGCTGACGGCGCCGTGGCTGTTCCTCAACGTGCCGCAGACCCCGCTCTACGCCGCGCTGGCCGCCCTGCTGGCGATCTCCGCCTATTTCTGCCTGGTGCGGCGGTAGGAAACCTTCATGCGCTCGCGGTCCGGAAGAGCATGAGTTCTAGCTCCTGGTTCCCCGCAGCCGTCTCTCCTGCTAACCAGCCGGCCGCATGACCAGGCGACAGATGACGTTCAACCGGCAGAAGGCGGCGGCGCTGGGTCACTTCCTGGCGTTTCTCGCCTGCATCCCGGCTGCCAACTGGATGATCGGCCATGTCGGGACGGTGTGCGCCTCGCCGCACGGGCCGTGCCTCGTGCCCGTCGCGCCCTGGGGACCGGATGGCCATCCGTTGATGGCGCCCTCGGGCGTGCTGATGATCGGGCTCGCCCTGGTGCTGCGCGACATGGTGCAACGCCGGCTCGGCCGCGGCATCGCGCTCGGAGCCATCGTGGCGGGCGCCGCCCTGTCCGGCGCCGTGGCGCCGCCGCAGCTGGTGCTTGCCTCGTTCACCGCCTTCCTGCTGTCGGAGCTCGCCGACTTCGCGGTCTACACGCCGCTGCAGGCCCGTGGCCTGGTGCTCGCCGTGCTGGCCAGCAGCGTCGTCGGCGCGATCGCCGACAGCATTCTCTTCCTGTGGCTCGCGTTCGGCAGCCTGGAGTTCCTCGCCGGCCAAGTCGCCGGCAAGCTCCTGATGGTGCTGCTGGCCCTGCCCTTCATCCACTGGATCCGCCGGCGCGAGATCGCCCACGGAACCGTCACACGGTAGGAGCCCATGCCCCTGTCCTTCCCGATGCTCGACGATCGTGTGGCCGTCTCCGGCCAGCTGCGACCCATCGACATGGCCGAGATCGCGGCGGCGGGATTCGTTGCCGTGGTCAACAACCGGCCGGATGGCGAAGCGATGTTTGGCCAGCCGCGCACCGCCGATATCGCCAAGGCGGCCGAGGCCGCCGGGCTCGCCTTTCTCGACCTGCCGTTCTCCGGCCCGCGCGCCACGCCCGACCAGGTGCGGGCGCTTGCCGACCTGCTGGCGGAGAAGCCCGGCAAGGTGGTCGTCTACTGCAAGAGCGGCCTGCGCTCGGCCTTGTTGTGGGGCGCCGCTGCCCTGGCCGCCGGTCGTCCGCTGGGCGATGTCCTGACGGCTGCGCGGGGTGCCGGCCAGAACGTCGAGCCGGTAGCCGAAACCATGGTGTCCCTTGCACAGGCGGCGCGACGGTGAGCCGACCGTCGTGCTCCAAAGTCTCGGCTTGCATGCCGGGCGTGCGCCCGTCTTAATCGCGTCCGTTTGTTTTGGGGGAATTTCTCGATGTTCAAGTCGATCCTGGCCGTGTCGGAAGGCGGCCCCGACGCTGCCATGTCGTTCAAGCTCGCCGCGCGCGTGGCGGGCCTGTTCGACGGCGTGGTGGACGCGCTTCATCTGCCGGTCGGTCCGGCGGGCGGCATGATCGGCGGCCTGGCGATGAGCGGCGAGGCGATGCCGCTGATCATGAATCTCGACGATGAACGGCTCGAGGAGCGCGCCAAGGAAAGCGAGCGCGCCTACAAGGAGCTCGTCGCCGGTGTGAAGGGCGCGACCTTCACGGCGGCCAAGACCGCGACGCTCGACACCCTGGTGGCGATGGGCCGCTGCTCGGACGTGATCGTGCTGGGTCGGCCGGGCGCCGATCCCGAGAACGTGGCGCCCGCCACCGTCGAGGCGGCGATCCACGAGTGCGCCCGCTCGGTCATGATCGCGCCGCCCAATCCCGGCGAAGGGCCGTTCGAGTCGGTGATCGTCGCCTGGAACGGCAGCTTCCAGGCGGCGCGTGCCGTCGAATATGCCCTGCCGTTCCTCGCCCAGGCCAGGGACATCACCATCCTGGTGGTGGGCAGCACGGCCGACGATGTCGGTGCGCCCTACCTCGCACGCAATCTCGGCCGCCATGGACTGAAGACCACCATCGACGCCATCGACCCCGGCGCGGTGTCGGCGCGCGCCCGCGGGCGCGCGCTGCTCGACTACACGCACGGCAAGGGATCCAGCCTGCTGGTGATGGGCGCCTATGGCCGCGGCCAGGTGATGAGCTTCCTCGGCATGGGTGGCGCCACCGCCAAGGTCATCTCGTCCTGCCGGGTGCCGCTCCTGATGGCGCACTGAGGACGAGGCTCTACCTTTCCTCCCACGCAGGGGGGAGGTGCCCGCTTCGCCGGTCATGATTCTTCGCTGGGAGCGCGCCATTCCGATGGCGCTCTTCTTGTCGATCACACATCCCATGAGCGCCATCGGAGTGGCGCGCTCCCAGCCATGACCTCTCCGTCGGAAATGGGGCGGTAACCCGCCCCATTTTCTCACCATCGTGGTGCGCGCCGGGCGTGCTGGGTGTCTCCCCAGCGAGGCTGGGGAGGACGACGTGAAACCCTCAGACGATCCCGTCGATCTTGTCGAGCATCGAGGCCAGTCCCTCCTCGCGGTTGGCGAGCGTGTCGTTGCCGTCGAGCAGCGTGATGTGCTCGACCAGCAGCAGCCTGGTGGCCTTGCCGGCAGCCGAGAGCTCGACGGTCGTCAGCGATACCGAGATCGGCATGCCGCGGCTGGTCATCGAGTAGCTGAAGACGATGCGGCGCGAGGGCACGATATCGAGATAGAGCGTGTCGGCGACGAAGCGGGGATCGTCCACCGGCCCGAAGCGCTTGGCCTCCCGTCCGCCTTCGCGAAAGTCGTGGGTCTGCTGGGCGATCGTCCAGCGGCCGGGCACGTCCCACCTGGCGCGCGCCGCCGGGTCGGCCCAGGCGGCAAACACACGCGCCGGCGGCGCCGCGAAGCGGCGCTCGAGTCGAATGGTGCCGTGTTGCGCGATGCGTTCCATCACGATGCCGGGGTGACGGCCGATCGCGCGAGAAACGCCACGAGATTGTCGAACAGCGCGCGCATGCCGTGCTCGCGGGCTCCCGCATCGTCATAGCCGTCGAGAAAGACCGATTGCTCGGTATAGGTGAGCCGGGTTCCGCCGTCGGCCGGCTCGAGCTCCGTCGTGCCCAGCGAGACCGAGATGCGCGTCTCGTCGAGGTAAATTTCGTAGGTCAGCACGATGCGCTGGTCCGGCACGATGTCCTGGTAGAGCGCGCTGTAGCGATGGACCGGGCCGCCCGCCGGCCCGCCGCTCACGCTTTCGCGGCCGCCGACGCGGAAGTCGAGCGCCAGTTTGGATTTCTCCCACTCGTCCGGTCCGCCGAACCAGCGCGCCTTGGACCTGGCGTCGGCATAGGCGGCGAAGACGCGCGCGGGCGTGGCCGCGAAGGTGCGTTCGATGGTGAAGGTGGCGTGCCTCGTGCTGCGCTTGGTCATCTGCTTCTCTTGGATTTGGATGTGAGGGGTTTGGATGTGCGGGGTCTGGTCGCGGGGTCGGTTTCGGCCAGCAGGGCGTCGAGGCGATCGAAGCGTCGTTCCCAGCTCGCCCGGCGCTCGCTGATCCACCTCTCGGCGGAGTCGAGGGCGCGCGGCTCGACGCGGCAGGTGCGCACGCGTCCCACCTTCTCGGATGTCACGAGGCCGCTGGCCTCGAGAATGGCGAGATGCTGCACCACCGCCGACAAGGTCATGGAAAGCGGCTTGGCCAGCATGCTGACCGATGCGGGGCCGCGGCTCAGCCGTTCGACCATGGCCCGCCGGGTCGGATCGGCGAGCGCCTGGAAAGTGAGATCGAGCGGAGCGGCAGGTTGCACCATCGCCCTATCCCGGGAACATCGAGAGATAGGGCCTGGCTTCCTCGAGGACACGGGCGTAGGACGGGCGCCGGGTCAGCCGCTCGAAGTAGGCGGCGAGATTCCTGTGGCTGTCGGCGAACGGCACCAGCTTGCCGGCATAGAACAGCGGCGCTGCCGCCGCGCAGTCGGCCAGGGTGAAGACCTCGCCCACCGCCCAACTCCTGCTCGCCATGTCCTGATTGATCAGGTCGTAGGCACGCCGGAGCCGCGCCTTCTCGGTTTCGACACCGAACGGATCGCCCTTGCCGGCCGGCCGCAGGCGGTCGCCGACGATGCGCTGCACCGGATCATGCACGTAACAATCATAGAAGCGGTCGGCGAGACGGGTCCTCAAGGCAAGGTCGGCGTCGCCGGGGATGAGTGCGATGCGGCCGGGATAGTGCCGGCCGAGATACTCGATGATGATGCTCGACTCGGGCACGGTCTCGCTCCGCGCCTCGTCGCGCAACACCGGCATCTTGCCGGCCGGCGACAGCTTGCGGAACGCCGCAGCCGACGCCTCGTTGCCGAGATCGACGATCTCTTTCTCGAACGGCGTCTCGTTCTCGTAGAGCGCGATCAGGACCTTGTGACAGTAGGAAGACAGCGGATGGAAATGGAGCCTGAGGGTCATTGGGATCGGCATCTGTTAATACTTAAGTTGACACTTAAGTATTGAGTTGGCCGGCCGGTTTCAAGAGCCTGAGGGAAAAACAGGAGTCTCAACCAGTCGAGGTCCGCTGCGAGCGCGCCACTCCGATGGCGATCTTCTTGTTGATTTCGCACCCCATGAGCGCCATCGGAGTGGCGCGCTCCCAGCAATTCGCCCTACGGGCAGGCGCCGGCGGCCTGGGTCACGACGTCGGGATCGCTGCAGGCGCTGCAGGCGTTGCCATAGGTCTGCCGGGTGCCGTCGCGGCGCAGGCCGCAGGCCGGGCGATAGTCGCGCGTGCACATCTGTGGCCGCGGATCGGCGCAGGGACCGCCGGCGACCGGCAGCGATTCGGGCGCCAGCTCCGCCTTGGTCATCACGAAGCGGAAGGGTTGGGGTCGGTAGTCGCTCAGCGAGCCGATGACGGCGATTTTCGAGCCGACTGCCGGCAGCGGCGCCAGCGGCCACGCCATGACGATGTGCAGATCGGCGATGTTGGCGGCCTGCGCCATGTCGGTGATCGCGGCCTCGAGGATATCGGGCGTCGCGCTGATGACCTTGACCTGGATCTTGAGCCTCGTGTTCTCGCCCTGCCGCTCGGTGATCGCCTTCCACACCTTCTCGGCCGCCGCCTTGTTGGCGGGCGACGCGTCGCGATGGCGCAGCACCAGCGCCCAGTCGGCGAAGGAGAGCGAGCTCGGGTCGTGCGCCTCGACCACGACGAGGGCCGCCTCGGCCGGCGACAGGGCGCGCGGGATCGACTTGACGAAATTCGCGGGCGGCGCGCGCTCGGTGCCTGCGGCACGCTGCAGGATCGCGGGCCAGCCCTCCTCGCTGCCGCGATAGAGGCGGTAGCGCGAGCGGACATAGCGCTCGATATCGGCGGCGGCGGTATCGCTCTTGGCGGCGCGCGCGATGGCAATGGACCGGGCACCGTACCAGAAGCCCAGCGCATCGAGCGGCGTACCCTCGAGCTGCGACACGGCAAGCTGGTAGACGTCCTGGAAATTGTCGGGCTCGGCGGCGACGGCGACGCGATAGTGACGGCGCGCCTTCTCGTAGTCCTTGGCCTGCAAGGCCGCATAGCCGAGCGCGCCGTTGAACACTGCGCCCATCTGCTCCTTGATGCGGGCAAACGCCTCGTCGGTCAGCAGAACGGGCTTCTGCCATCTGGCCAGGGCGACCAGCCCGCGCTCCGCCGCCTCGACCATGGGCGCCATCGCAGCCTTGTCGCCCTGCGCCGCCTTGGATCGCCCGACGAACACGCGGTTGGCAAGCGCCCGCACGTTGTCCGGATTGATCTGCAGCAGCCTGGCGCTGATCTCGTCAGCCTTGGCCGGCTGGCCGGCGGCCTGCCAGGCCGCCACCGACTGCTCGTAGGCCTCGAGCTTCAGCACGCTGTTGGGATACCAGCGGATGAACACATCCAGCGCCGTGGCGCGCTTGAGGGGGTCCGTCGTGTTGATCGCCGCCATGTAGCTGTCGTACTCGGCGGGAATCGCGAAATCGCTGCGATTCTGGGCGGAAAGCTCCGCCGAAGCGCCGGCGAGAGCCAGCGACAGCGCGAGAACGAGGGCGCGAACGATCGCCACAGCTGCTGCAACTCCTTTCATCCCGGCGGTCTGGAAATACAGTGACCGTATTATCGAACTAAGGCAGTCTCCGGGAAGGTTACGGACGAGCGGGGATGAAGACAATGCGTGAGCGGCGCTCAATTGTATTTGCGCTGGTCGCGGCAATTCTGCTGCCGGCGCTCGCCGGCGTGCGAGCCGGCGCCCAGCAGGGCGCACCGCCGCCCGCGGTGCTGGTCCAGGCGGCGGAGAACGTGCCGATCGCCGACCAATACGAGTTCATCGGCCGCGCCGCCGCCGTCGACAAGGTAGAGTTGCGAGCCCGGGTCAAGGGCTTCCTCGGCCCGCGGCTGTTCGCCGACGGCGACCAGGTCAAGAAGGACCAGGTGGTGTTCACCATCGAGCGCGACCCCTATCAGGCTGCGGTCGACCAGAAGATCGCCCAGCGCGATGCCGCCCGCGCCGCCCTGACCAACGCCGAGCTGCAGCTCAAGCGCGCCGCCGAGCTCTTGCGCACCAACACCGGCACGCAGGCGACCTACGATCAGCGGCTGAGCGAGCAGCTGCAGGCCAAGGCGCAGCTGGAGGATGCCGGCGCCCAGCTGCGCGACGCCGAGATCCAGCTTTCCTACACCGAGATCAAGTCGCCGATCGACGGCCGCATCGGCCGCGCCGCTTTCTCGCCCGGCAACATCGTCGGACCCGACAGCGGCGTGCTGGCCACCGTGGTGAGCGAGAAGCCGATCCGCGTGCTGTTCCCGGTAACCCAGCGCGAGTTCCTCGAGGCGCGCCGCGACAAGGCGGCGGGCGATCCGCTGACCGTTCGCCTGCGGCTGGCCGACGGCGCCATCTACGACGAGAAGGGCGAGCTCGACTTCATCGACGTCACGGTCGATCCGAAGACCGACGGCCAGATCGTGCGCGCCACCTTCCCCAACAAGGACGGGTTCCTGACCGATGGCCAGACGGTGCGGGTGATCCTCGAGGCCGAGAAGCCGCAGACCGTGGTCGCGGTGCCGCAACAGGCGATCGCCCTCGATCAGACAGGGCCGTATCTCTTCGTGGTCAACGACAAAAACGTGGTCGAGCTGCGCCGCGTCAAGACCGGCGTGGCCCGCAACGGGCTGGTGGCCATCACCGAGGGGCTGAAAGCCGGCGAGAAGGTCATCATCCAGGGCCAGCAGCGGGTGCGCCAGGGCATGACCGTGGCGCCGTCGGTGGCGCCGCCGATCAGCACGACCAAGAAGCTCTGATCCCCAAGAAGCCGATCCAATGACGATCTCGTCACTGTTCATCCGCCGGCCGCGGCTGGCGTTCGTCGTCTCGACGGTCATCACCATCGCCGGCCTGCTGGCGCTGACCGCCCTGCCGGTGGCTCAGTTCCCCGACATCGTGCCACCGCAGGTCCGGGTCACCGCCACCTATCCCGGCGCCTCGGCGCAGGCGGTCGAGGAGAGCGTCGCCCAGGTCATCGAGGGCCAGGTCAACGGCGTCGAGCGCATGATCTACATGAAGTCGACATCGGGCGGCGATGGCAGCTACGCGCTGACCGTCAGCTTCGAAGTCGGTTCCAATCCCGACCTCAACACCGTCAACGTCACCAACCGCGTCAACCAGGTGCTGGCCCTGCTGCCGCCCGAGGTGCAGCGGCTCGGCGTGACGACCAAGAAGCAATCGTCGGCGCTGCTGCAGGTCGTGGCGATCTATTCGCCCAAGGGCACGCGCGACGGCCTGTTCCTGTCCAACTTCTCGACCATCACCTTGCTCGATACGCTGCGCCGCGTGCCGGGCGTCGGCGACGCCACGCTGTTCGGCCCGCTCGACTACTCGATGCGGGTCTGGCTGAATCTCGACCGCATGTCGAGCCTCGACATCACCGCCAACGAGGTGGTGAAGGCGATCCAGGCGCAGAACGTCCAGGCTGCGGTGGGCCTGGTCGGCGCCGCGCCATTGCTCGACGATGTCGGCTTCCAGCTCAACATCACCACGCAGGGGCGGCTCACCACGGTGGGCGAGTTCGAGAGCATCGTGGTGCGCGCCCAACCCGACGGCTCGCTGGTGCGCATCAAGGACATCGCCCGCGTCGAGCTCGGCGCCAAGTCCAGCGATTCGATCGGCCGCTACAACGGGAAGCCGGCCGCCGGCATCCAGATCTACCAGCTGCCGGGCGCCAATGCGCTCGCCACAGCCAAGGGCGTGCGCCAGGCGCTGAAGGAGCTCGAATCGCGCTTCCCCGACGACGTCGCTTACGACGTCATGTACGACACCACAGTGTTCGTCGAGGCGACCATCGAAAGCGTGATCCATACGCTGGTCGAGGCGTTCGTGCTGGTGGCGATCGTCGTGTTCGTCTTCCTCGGCAACTTCCGCGCCACCCTGATCCCGATCATCGCCGTGCCGGTGGCGCTGATCGGCACCTTCGCGGTAATGCTGGCGATGGGCTTCTCGGCCAACACCATCTCGCTGCTCGCCCTGGTGCTGGCGATCGGCATCGTGGTCGACGACGCCATCGTCGTGGTCGAGGCGGTCGAGCATATCCTCGAGCACGAGCCCGATCTCACGCCGGCGCAGGCGACCGAGAAGGCGATGAGCCAGGTCACCGGCCCGATCATCGCCATCACCCTGGTGCTGCTCTCGGTGTTCATCCCGACAGCGTTCATTCCCGGCATCACCGGCCAGCTCTACCAGCAGTTCGCCGTGGCCGTGTCGGTGTCGATGGTGATCTCGGCGATTAACGCGCTGTCGCTGTCGCCCGCGCTGTGCTCGCTGATCCTGCGCCATCGCGGCAAGCCCAGGGGCGTCATGGCATGGCTGCAGAACGGCATCGACAAGAGCCGCGACGGCTATGTCCGGGTGGTGACGCCGATTGCCCGCCGCGGCTTCATCGCGCTCTTGCTGGTCGGCGGCTTCATCCTGGCGACCGGCGGCATCGGCAGCCTGGTGCCCTCGGGCTTCCTGCCCGACGAGGACCAAGGCGCCTTCATGGCCGAGTTGCAGCTGCCCGACGCCGCCTCGACCAACCGCACCCTGGGCTCGATCCAGGAGGTCGAGCAGAAGCTCGTCGGCAAACCATGGTTGCAGAGCGTGTTCACCGTCAGCGGCTACAGCCTGCTCGATGGCCTGAATATGTCCAACCGCGCCCTGGTCGTGGTCGCCCTGAAGCCGTTCGCCGAGCGCAAGGATAGCAGGCTCACGGTATTCTACGCGCTGAAGGAGATGAGTGCGGCGTTCGCCCAGATCGCCTCGGCCAATGTCTTCCCGTTCAACCTGCCGCCGATCATGGGTCTCGGCAATTCGTCGGGCTTCGAGTTCGTGGTGCAGTCGCTGGCCGGCGCGCCGCCGGTCGACCTTGCCGCCGTGGCGCGCGGCATGATGGTGTCGGCCCAGCAGGTGCCGCAGCTTGCCGGGGTGTTCACGACCTACGCCGCGTCGACGCCGCAGATCAACCTCAAGCTCGATCGCGAGCGCGCCCAGGCGCTCGGAGTGTCGATCTCCGACATCTTCTCGGCGATGCAGACGACGCTCGGCGGCACCTACACCAACGACTTCAACCTGTTCGGCCGTACCTGGCAGGTCAAGGTACAGGCCGACGCCCCCGATCGCGGCAACGTCAACGATATCTTCCGCGTCCGCATCCGCTCGTCGAACGGCGAGCTGCTGCCGCTTCAGGCGGTCGCCAACGTCGAGCTGATCACCGCGCCGTCGTCGATCGTACGCTACAACAATCTGCGGTCTGTAGTGGTGAACGGCGCGCCGGCGCCCGGCTACTCGACGGGCGAGGCCATCGCCGCCATGGAGAAGCTCGCCGGGACGACGCTGCCGGCGGGCTACGGCTACGAATGGACCGGCACGGCGCTGCAGGAGAAGGCGGCGAGCGGCCAGACCGGCTTCATCCTGGCGCTGGCGGTGGTGTTCGCCTACCTGTTCCTGGTCGGCCTCTACGAGAGCACGGCGATCCCGATCGCCGCGCTGCTGTCGGTCGTGGTCGGCCTGTTCGGTGCCGTCAGCGCGCTGTTCCTGGCCGGGCTCGACAACAACATCTACGCCCAGATCGGCATCGTCGTGCTGATCGCGCTCGCGGCCAAGAACGCCATCCTGATCATCGAGTTCGCCATGGAGGAGCGCGCCCACGGCAAGGACATCGTCACCGCCGCGACCACCGCGGCGGGCCTGCGCTTCCGCGCGGTGATGATGACCTCGTTCGCCTTCATCCTCGGCCTTGTGCCGCTGGTCATCGCCTCGGGCGCCGGCGCCGCCACCCAGCGCGCCGTCGGCACCGCGGTGTTCGGCGGCATGATCGCCGCCTCGATGCTCGGCATCTTCGTCATCCCCGGCCTCTACGTCGCCTTCCAGACGTTCCGCGAGAAGGTGAAGAGCTTTGGCCGTAAGGCGCCGGCTGAGCCGAAATCCTCGTAGCCCGGCTGCGCCTGCCCTGGCGTGCCGGGTGTCTCCCATGAAGGTGCGCTGGGGGCGCGCCACTCACCCTGAGGAGCGGCCTGGAGGCCGCGTCTCGATTCGGGCGAAGTAACCTTCGCCCTTTGGTCGGCAACAAATCCGATGTTGCAGCACCGCTATTCCAGCGATCTGGTCTGTCGCGCATCCTTCGAGACGGTCGCTACGCGACCTCCTCAGGATGAGGACTTTGCTGGACCGGCCAAAGTTAGCGCCTATGGGCGCGCCACTGGAGTGGCGCGCCCCCAGCCATGAGCTCCAGGGGAAAGGGTCTCCAACAGGCGTATCATCGCCCGCTGCGAGGATGAACAGGATGGAGGGTACGGATGACCTTGAAGATCGAACGATTCCAGCCCGAAGGAATGAATGTCAGGATGTCCCACGGGCAGCCTTCGTATTCGCACGTCGTGACGGTCAGCGGCACCGGCAAGATCGTCTACATTGCGGGTCAGCTCGCCCGCGATATCGACGGCAATTGCGTCGGCAAGGGCGACATGCGCGCCCAGATGGAGCAGACCTTCCAAAACCTCGACCGATGCCTCAAGGCGGCCGGCGCGACATGGGCGGACGTGGTGAAGACCAATACTTTCGTCACCGACTTTGACGAATTTCAAAAGTGCGGTGACGTGCGCATGCGCTACTTCGGTGTGGCAACTCCGACCAGCACGACGGTCGGCGTCACGCGCCTTGCCGGCCCGGATTTCATGATCGAGATCGAGGCAGTGGCCGTCGTCAATTCGTGAGACTGCTCATTCTCCTCCCCAACTTTGTTGGGGAGGTGTCGCCGTCATAGGCGACTTGCCTTCGCCGCAGCGAAGCCGCTTCGGCTTCGCCCAGACAGGCGGAGGGGTCGTGAGCCCCACGAATCATGAACCCTTGGCCCCTCCGTCATCGTAAGACGGTGACACCTCCTCAGCGACGCTGGGGAGGACATGAGCCTACGCCGTCAGCGCAAAGTCGGCGAGATCGGGCGCGCGCATCTCGTCGCGGAAGCGGTCGAAGCTCCACGGCCAGAGCGCCGGATTGCCGTTCTTGTCGAGGTACCAGCTGCGGCAACCGCTGACCCACACAGTGCCCTTCATGGCCTCACGCAGGTCCGCGTTGAAACGCCGAGTAGCCTCGGTGCTTGGCGCCACCGCCTGGCATCTGCCCGAGCGCACGAGATCGACGAGCTGCAGGATGTAGTCGATCTGCAGCTCGGAGATCTGGATCACGGAAAAATTGCCGATCGGGCTGTTCGGGCCGACCAGCATGAAGAAGTTGGGAAAGCCTGGCACGGCGACCGATCGATAGGCTTCGTTGGCGTCGCTCCACGCGTCGGCCAAGCGCCTGCCACCATCGCCCACCACGTCCATCGGCCGCACGAAAGCGTGGGCATCGAAGCCCGTCGCCAGAACCAGCACGTCGAGTGCATGCAGCGTCCCGTCGCGCGTGCGCACGCCCGCGGGCTCGATGCGCTCGATGCCGTCGGCGATCACGCAAGCATTGGGCTTCTGGATCGCCGGATAGAACGTGTCGGACATGATCAGCCGCTTGCACGCCGCGCGATAGTCCGGCGTCAGGAGCGCGCGCAGCGCCGGATCGTGGACGTTGTCCAGCAGGTTGTCGCGACAGGCCTTCTCGATCTTGGCCATCTCCTCCCGATCGCCGATCACGGCGCGGGCGAAGGTGTCGATGAAGCGTGCCGCCCAGTAGTCGTAGGATTGCCGCAGCCGCTCGGCCGAGGCGACGAACATCGCCTTCTCTTCCTCGCTGTAGGCCGGGTTGGCGAGCGGCAGCACCCATTGCGGCGTGCGCTGGAAGAGCGTGAGCCGAGCCACGCGATCGACGATCGCCGGGACGATCTGGATAGCCGTCGAGCCGGTGCCGATGACGCCGACCCGCTTGCCATCCAGCGCTACCGAATGGTCCCAGCGCGCCGAGTGGAAACGCGCACCGGCGAAATCTTCGAGGCCAGCTATGTCGGGCCAGGCCGGATGATGCAGCACGCCGGTCGCCGAGATCACGAAGTCAGCGACATCGGTCGTGCCGTCCCTGGCCGTAAGGTGCCAACGCCCGTCCCGGAACACGGCGCGCTCGATCTCGCTGTCGAAGCGGAAGTGCGGCGCCAACCCGTACTTCTGCGCCACGCCTTCGAAGTAGCCCTGGATCTCCGCCCCCGGCGAGAAGCGATGCGACCAGTCGCCCTTCAGCTCGAACGAGTAGGCATAGACGTGCGAGGGCACGTCGCACGACAGACCCGGATAGGTGTTGTCGCGCCACGTTCCGCCGAGCCGCGCCGCCTTCTCGTGGATGGTGAAATCCGCGATGCCGCGCTCCTTGAGCTTGATTCCGGCCAGGATGCCCGACATGCCGGCGCCGATGATGGCGAAACGCTTGGTCATGCCGTGGCCCTAGCAAGAAAGTGCTGGCTCAACCACTGCTACCCTTCATCGTCTTCCGGACCGCGAGCGTCTCGCTCACTCATGAGCTTGAGCGATCGGTCCGGAAGAGCATGAAGTTCAGTCATGCACCGGGAGCGCGCCACTCCGATGACGTTCTTCTTGTTGATCACACATCCCATGAGCACCATCGGAGCGGCGCGCTCCCGGCAATCTCACTCCCCGTTCGGCGTCGGCTGCCGTGGATGGACGTAGTCCTTCAGATCGTCGAAGCCCTTCCACGGCGGCTCGGGCGGATGGTAGTCGGGGCGCGGCGCATATTGCGAGGGCTCGTGGGCACCCGGCGTCACGATGTAGCGCGGGCAGTTGGGAAAGATCGCGCGGGTTTTGACCCGCACCAGCAGCTGGGCGCCGGCGAAGCGCCCCATCAGCGGATCGTCGCGACTGACCCGAGCCTCGCCATTGACCCTGAGCCGGCGCGGCTTCTCGCCCATGTCGATGAACAGCAGCCCCACCGACGGATTGACCAGGATGTTGCCCAGGCTCTTGAACATGCCGTTCCCGTCGTAGTCGGGGAAGGCGATCTCGTCGGGCGCGATCGCCTGCACGAAGCCCGGCGTGCCGCCCTTGAAGGAACAGTCCGGCCGGCCCTGCGCGTCCGCCGTCGCCAGGAAGAAGAACATCACCCCTTCGACGAAAGCGCGATCCTGCGGCGAGAGCTGGCGCCGCAGGCGCGTCTCCTCGAGCCGATCGGCGATGCGACGACTGTCGAACTGATCCTGCAGCGCACGATTGCCCTCATGAAACATGATCGTGTCGGTCATCGAGGTCTCCAGCCTGCCAATTGCCCAAGCCGAACGTCGGCGGCCTTTACCATCGGCCGTCGGCGCGCCATCCCGCTGGCCACGTGCCTGCCGAGGGCATCACTCGGCGGCGGCGGCGCGCTTCAGGCTGGCGTCGTGCAAGGTCGTGTCCTGGCCGGGCGGCGCGAAGCGCACGGCGTCTTCCAAAGTCGCCGTCTGGCGCCATTCGTCGGCCGGGCGCACGCGGCCGTCGGTGCCGATCTGGTCGAGGCCCCAGAACAGCTCGAGGTGATGGCCGTCGGGATCGAGGAACTCGACCGAAACCTGGCAGCCGGCGCGGCGGCGGCCCTCGTAGACGATCTTCGCACCATGCCGCCTGAGATGATCGCGGGCGCGGAACACCTCGTCGAGCGTCGCCAGCTCGAAGGCCATGTGATGCAGGGTGCGCCTGGCTTCGCCGGCCGGCGGCGCGCCGCCGATCAGCGCGAGGCAATGGTGATCGCCGTTGCAGCGCAGGAACACCATGCCGCCCGGCATCTTGTCGTCGCCGTAGATGTCGGTGGGCCGGAAGCCCAGCACCTCGGTGTAGAAGCGTCTGGATTTCTCGAGGTCGGCGACGTTGATCACGACGTGGCCGAGCTTGCGGACGGCAAAGGGCAAAGTCATGGCTTGAGACTCCCGTGTCGGAACCAGGCGAGCGCATCGTCGAGCCGATCGTCGCCCCAGAACACTTCTGCTCGTACGGCAAAGCTCGGCGAACCGAACACGCCGAGCTTGCGTGCCTCGTCGGTGGCCGCTTCGTAGAGCTCGGCGACATCATCGCCGCCGGCCCGCTCAACGGCGCGCGCCGTCTGCTGGCCGGCCTCGGCGAGGCTCGCCGACAGGTTGGGCTCGAGGCCGGGCTCCTGCCCGTCGACGAACCAGCGGCGGTAGCTCGCCACGATGTAGGGCTTGCCCCAGCCTTCGGCGAGTCCCAGCAGGGAGACGCGATTGGCGAGATCGAATTCCTTCAGGGGATAGGGCGCCGGCACCTTGGCGGCGAGCCCGTACATCGCCGCGCGCCGCTCGATGTCGCGCCACATGTAGGCCATCTTCACTGGCTTGCCGGCGAACGGTCTGTTGTTCTGCTCCTGCATGATGGCGCGCACGCTGAAGGGCCGCCAGTTGAAGCGTACCCCTTGGGCCGCCGCGACCTGCTCCAGCCGCGACACCGTGAGATAGGTGTAGGTGCTGCCGGTCGAGAACCAGAAATCGATCGCGTCGTCGGCCATCTCTCACCTCGGCGGCGCTGTTCTTTGCGTCCCTGCTCGGCCATCATGGCCCGAACGACACCCCGGGGGAAAGTGCACATGGCGAAATCGCCCAACCGGCTCTCGGCCAGCGCCGCGGTGAGGCAGATGGCCGAGAAGCGCCTCAAGGCCCGCGACCTGGTCGAGGCCTGCCTCGACCGCATCGAGCTGCGCGAGGGCCAGGTCCATGCCTGGGAGGCGCTCGATCCCGACGGCGCCCGCAAGCGCGCCGACCAGCTCGACAAGCGCGCCCGGCCGGTCGGGCCGCTGCATGGCATCCCCCTGGCGGTGAAGGACATCATCGCGACCAGGACGATGCCCACCACCTGCGGCTCGCCGATCTATCGCGACCACGTTGTGGGCAAGGACGCCGCCTGCGTGACCCAGCTCGTCAAGGCCGGCGCCATCGTGCTCGGCAAGTCGGTGACTACCGAGTTCGCCGGCGGCCATGCCGGCAAGACCCACAACCCGCACAATCTCCGCCATACGCCGGCCGGCTCGTCGTCGGGCTCGGCCGCCGCCGTCGCCGATTTCATGGCGCCGGTCGGCTACGGCACGCAGACCGCGGGCTCGGTGATCCGGCCCGGCGCGTTCAACGGCGTCGTCGCCTACAAGGGAACCTACGGCTGGGCCGACATGGCGGGCATCAAGCCCTTTGCGCCCAGCCTCGATACGCTGGGTTTCTTCGTCCGGGAGGCCAATGACCTCGCCCTGATCCGCGCCGCCTACGGCCACGCCGCCGCCGATCCCGCAAAGCAGGCGCCGCGCATCGGCCTGATGCGCACGCCGTGGTGGGACCAGGCCGAGGCGCACAACCGCAAGAATATCGAGCTCGCCGCGCGCACCCTGAAGGCGGCCGGCGCCAGGGTGCGCGAGTGGGTGGCGCCCAAGGCATGGACCGGCCTCGTCCCGGCACAGCATCGCGTCATGACCCGGGAGGCGACGCAGTCCTACGCCAAGGAGCGCGCGCGCTTCTCGCATCTGTTCTCGCCGATCATGGCGGGCGTGATGATCGAGGGCGACGCGGTAACCAGCCGCCAGTATGCCGATGCAAAGAAGCTGAAGCGCCAGTGCCTCGACCAGCTCGCCGAGGCTTGGCAGTCGTTCGACATCCTGCTGGCGCCGTCGGCCAAGGGCGAGGCGCCGTCCGGTCTCGGCAGCACCGGCGATCCGCTGTTCAACCGCTTCTGGACCCTGCTCGGCGCGCCTTGCATCGCCCTGCCGTTCAACACCGGCCCGTTCGGCCTGCCGCTGTCGGTGCAGCTGATCGGCCCGCTCGGCAGCGACGATCAGCTGATCAGCTGGGCGCGCTGGGTCGAGCAGAAGCTCGCGTGACCGCCCCTGGATCCCTTCGTCCGGGCCCCATCCGCCTGGGCCTGATCGGCTACGGCGCCATCGGCCGTCACATCGAGGCCGCGCGCATCGACAATGCCGAGCTGGTGGCGGTGCTGGTCAAGCGGCCCCGCGACGAAGGCCTGCTGACCCACGAGCCCGACCGCTTCTTCGCCCACGAATTCGATGCCGTCGCCGAGTGTGCCGGCCACGAGGCGGTGCGCCGCCACGGCGAGCGCGTGCTGGAGAACGGCGCCGATTTCCTGGCGACCTCGGTCGGCGCCTTCACCGACACGGCGCTGTTCGAGCGCCTGCTCGCCGTCGCCCGCGCCAACGGCAAGCGGCTGATCCTGCCCTCGGCCGGCATCGGCGCGCTCGATATCCTGAGCAGCGCCGCGGTGGGCGGCCTCGACAGCGTCACCGTCACGGTGCGCAAGGACCCGTCGGCCTGGAAGGGCACGATCGCCGAGACGCTGGTCGATCTCGATGCGCTCGAGCAACCGCACGTGGTGTTCGACGGCCCGGTGCGCGAGGGCGCCAGGCTCTATCCGCAGAACGTCAACATCTCGGCCGCGGCGGCGATCGCCGGGCTCGGGCTCGACCGCACGCGCGTGGTGATCGTCGCCGATCCGACCATCGACACCCACATCGTCGAGCTCGAGGCTGCGGGCGCCTTCGGCCGCTTCACCTTCAGGGAAGACGTCGCGATCAGCGAGGAGAACCGCAAGACCGGCAAGCTGGTGGCGATGGCCATGGTGAAGTCGGTGCGCCAGCTCGCCTCGACGCTGGTGGTTGCGGCGTAGGAGATTGCCGTCGTGCAGAGGCCGTCTTTCTCGCCGCCCCAGCGTCTTCGCTGGGGAGGTGCCCCGTCATACGGGGCGGAGGGGGAGGGGTCATGGCTGGGAGCGCGCCGCTTCTGTGGCGCTCTTCTCGTTGATCACACATCCCATGAGCGCCACAGGAGTGGCGCGCTCCCAGCGAAGAGCCTCCCCAGCTTCACTGGGGAGGAGCTTGAATGAACGCTCAATGAACCGGGAGAATCCACCATGACCGAATTCGACTACGTCATCGTCGGCGCTGGCGCGGCGGGTTGCGTGCTGGCCAACCGGTTGAGCGAGTCGGGCCGGCACACGGTGGCGCTGATCGAGGCGGGCGGCAACGACAGCAACATCTGGATCAAGATCCCCGCCGGTTTCAACAAGACCGTCTACGACGCCAGGCTGAACTGGGGCTACGAGACCGCGCCCGGGCCGTTCATCGACAACCGCCGCATCAAGTACCCGCGCGGAAAAGTGCTGGGCGGCTCGGGCTCGATCAACGGCCATCTCTATGTGCGCGGCCAGGCAGCGGATTACGACATGTGGGCGCAGCTGGGCTGCCGCGGCTGGTCGTGGACCGACGTGCTACCCTACTTCAAGCGCGCCGAATCGCGGATCGGCGGCAGCGACGACGTGCGCGGCCGCAGCGGGCCGCTCACCATCGAGGATCAGCGCGACCCCCATCCGCTCTGCATCGCCTACATGGGAGCCAACGAGGCGCTCGGGCTCAAGCGCACGCCTGACTACAATTGCGGCGACCAGGAAGGCACGCTGCTCTACCAGCAGATGATGAAGCGTGGCCGGCGCTGGAGCCCGGTCGATGCCTACCTGCGTCCCATCCTGCGCCGCCCCAATCTCGAGGTCGTCACGCGCGCGATGACCGAGGCGGTCGATCTCGACGGCAAGCGGGCGGTCGGCATCACCTATCGCCGGAACGGCCAGGTTCACAAGATCAGGGCACGGCGCGATGTCGTGCTGTGCGGCGGCGCCATCAACACGCCGCAGCTCCTGCAGATCTCCGGTATCGGCAAGCCCGAGGATCTCGCCGCCATCGGCGTGCCGGTGAAGCATGACCTGCCCGGCGTCGGCTACAATTTCCGCGACCACTACGCCATCCGCGTCTCAGCCCTGGTGAAGGGCGCGGGCTCGCTCAACGAGCGCAGCCGCGGGCTGCGGCTGGTCGGCGAGGTGCTGCACTACGCCATCGCGCGCAAGGGCCTGCTGACGAGCAGCCCGAGCCACGCCGGCGGCTATTTCAGGACACGGCCGGGACTCGAGTCGCCCGACATGCAGCTCTATTTCGCGCCGGCGAGCTATCCCGGCGGCAGCTACGGCACCGCGGTGCTCGACACGGTGCCGGGCATGACCCTCGGCGCCTCGCAGCTTCGCCCCGAGAGCACGGGCCACGTGAAGGCATTGTCGTCCGACCCGATGGCCAAGCCGGAGATCCAGCCCAACTATCTCGCCGTCCAGACCGACCGCGATGCCCTGCTGGCGGCCATGAAATATCTGCGCAAGCTGCTGGCCACCAAACCGCTCGCCGATTACGTGATCCGCGAGAACTTCCCGGGGCCCGACTGCCAGACCGACGAGCAGTGGATGGCGCATGCGCGCGCCACCGGTTCGACGACCTACCATCCGGTCGGCACCTGCAAGCTCGGCGCCGATCCCCTGGCGGTGGTCGATCCGCAGAGCATGCGCGTGATCGGCCTCACCGGCCTTCGCGTCGCCGACGCCTCCTGCATGCCACGCATGGTGTCGGGCAACACCTATGCCGCCACCAACATGATCGCCGAGAAGGCGTCGGATCTGATCGCGGCGGGGTGATTTCTTCTCATGCGGACCGCAGGCGTCTCGCCCGCTCATGATCATGAGCGGGCGGAACGCCCGCTGTCCGGAAGAGAAGACTAAACGTACCCCGGCCCCTCGATCACCGGGTGTGCCGCCAGGAACGCCTCGTCGATCTCGACGCCGATGCCGGGCTTGTCGAGGGGACGGACGCAGCCGTCGACGCCGATCTTCCACGGTTCGCTGCCGAGCTCGTCGCGGAACTTGTTGGCCACCGAGAGGTCGGCCTCGAAGTAGCCGCCATTGTCGATCGCAGCGAGGAAATGGATCGACACGGCGTGGTTCACCCCGGTCATCGAGCTGTGCGGATGGATCGGCAGCTTCCACATCGAGGCCGCCGCGGCGATGCGCTGGACCTCGGTGATGCCGCCGCTCTTCGACAGGTCGGGTTGCAGGATGGTGATGACTCCGTCCTCGATCACGCGATGGAACTCGAACCGCGTGTAGTGGTTCTCGCCGGCGGCGAACGGCGTGGTGCCGAAACCCCTGGCCTCGGCGTAGGAGCGATGGTCGTGCGCCGGGAACGGTTCCTCCAGCCAGCCGATGTCGAGCTCGTCCATCGCCGGCATGACGCGGCGCACGTCGGCTACCGAGTAGCCGGTGTTGGCGTCGGTCAAGATGGCGATGTCGTCGCCGAAGTGGCGGCGGATCGCCGACATGCGCGCGATGTCGTTGCTGACCGTATCGCCGATCCTGAGCTTCAGCGCGCGATAGCCCGCTTCGACCATCGGGATCGCCTCGGCGACCAGCGCCTCCGGTGCCTGGTAGCCGAGCGAGATGCCACCGGCATAGGCCGGCACCGGCCGGGAACTGCCGCCCAGCAGCTTGTACAGCGGCCAGCCCACGGCCTTGCCCTTGATGTCCCACAGCGCCTGGTCGATGCCGCTCATCGCCATGGCGGTGGCGGCGCCCATGCCGTGGCTGCCGAGCTGGAACTTGTAGATCCGCGCCCAGATGCCGGCCGTGTCGCTGGCGTCCATGCCGACCACGAAGCCCCTCAGCGTCGTGTTGATCAGATGGCCGATGCTGCCCGGCGAGCGTGCATGATGGCTCTCGCCCCAGCCCGTGAGGCCGCTCTCGGTCGTCACCTTCACCATCACGCAATCGCGCTTGGTCATGGTGCCGATACCGAGCGACACCTGCCGCTCCTTCGGCACGCGGAAGCTGGTCGGGTAAGCCTTGACGTCGACGATCTTCATGTCGTGCCCCTTCTAACGTCTCGCCTTCTATCGTCGCCGGTCCGAGAGGCGCCCGGCCATCTCGTCGAACACGCCCGCCCAGTCGCCGCGCTGCTTCTGGCGGAACAGCGTCATCGTCGGGTACCACGGGCTGGTCGGGCGATCGAGGAACCAGCGCCAGTCGGGCACCTGCTTCAGCGCCACCCACACCGGACGGGCCAGCGCCCCGGCGAGATGGGCCATCGCGGTATCCGAGGTGATTACGAGGTCGAGGCTTTGCAGGACGGCGGCACTGTCGAGGAAGGCGTCCGGCCCGGCATCGAAATCCCCGCCCAGCGTCTCGACCGTCATGCCGTCCGGCAGCGCGGCGAACTGCTCGACGCCGTGCCCCTTCTGCAGGCTGATGAGCCGCGTGCCAGGCCGGCGCGCCAGCCCCGCCAGTGCGGCCAACGGGAAGGAGCGGCCGCGGTCGACCAGGCTCGGATTGCCTTGCCAGCAGATGCCGATGCGCAGGCCGCCCTCGCCGAGGCGCCGCCGCCAGCGCTCGACCCGCTCCGGCTCGGCGCCGAGATACGGCACGTCGCCGGGAATGGTGTCGAGCGTGGTGGCGAAAGCCAGCGGCAGGCTGAGCAGCGGCAGCCTGAGATCGTAGCTGAGCGCCGGATCGTCGGGATCGACGATCGAGAGTCCCGGCCCGAGGCCATGCATCAAGGCGGCGAGGGGCCGGTGGGGTGCGAACAGGACGCGGCCCGCCTGCGCTGCCAGCGGGCGCAGATAGCGGCAGAACTGGATGGTATCGCCCATGCCCTGCTCCCAATGGACCAGCACCGTCCGGCCAGCCAGCGCCATGTCGGGGCGCCACGACGGCACGGCCGCATCGCCCACCGACGGAAACTCGGGCTTGCGCCGACGCTCCTCGTAGAGCGGCAGTCCCTGCACCAGGTCGCCGCGCAGCAGCAGCAGCTGAGCCTTGTTCCATGCCGCCTCGCCCTCGCCGGGGCGCAGCGCCAGGCTGCGGTCATAGCAGGCCAGCGCCTCGTCGAACCGCTTCAGCCCGAGCAGGGTGGCGCCGCGGTTGGCATGGGCGTCGGCGTCGCCGGGTGCTAGCGCCACCGC